>JBEVIU010000091.1:0-26051 GCA_040510575.1 Acidimicrobiia bacterium
ACCTACGCGTGCTCGTTCCTCACGCCTGCAGCCGGAGGCCTGGCGCTCCTCGACCACGCCCGACGCCGCGGGCCGGTTGCGAGGGCCGACGACGCGAGCGTCGGCGAACACTCGGCGTCCGACGTCGATCGACGGTCGCTCGACGCGGTGTTCGCGCCACTGGCTCGCGCCGAACGGCGAGTCCTCGAACGGGTCGATCTTCCCGTCGGCACGTCCTTGCTCGTGCTCGCCACCAAGCCGCCCGCGGCCTGACGCCTGACGCGGGGCGATCAGCCCCGGCTCGTACGTCCCTGGCGGAGCACGACCATCCGCACCCAGAGCACCGCGAGATCAGCGAGGGTGTGGACGACCGCGCCGATGCGGAAGAACTCTGACTTGCCGTACTCGCGCCGGTAGTGGTGCACGCCGACTTCCGTGAACCGCGCGCCGGTGTCCTGCAGCTTGCGTACGAGCTCGACGCAGATCACGCCCGTGGTGTGCTCGAGTTGCACCCGATCGAGCGCGGCTCGGCGGATGAGCCTGAAGTCGCAGTCGGTGTCGCGGATCTTCAACCCGAAGGCGAGCGACACGAACGAGTGGTACACCCGGCCGACCACGCGACGCGCGACGTTGTCGGCGCGGTGGAGCTTGTAGCCCTGCACGACGTCGACGTCGTCCGAGGCGTGTTGCACGAGCAGCTCGAGCTCGGCCGGGTCGAACTGCCCGTCACCATCGGTGTAGAAGACCCATTGCCTCGTCGCGTTCGCGAAGCCCGAGATCAGCGCGCCGCCGTAGCCGCGGTTCTGTTCGTGCGTGACGATGCGCAGCAGCGGCTCGTCCTGGGCGAGATCGGCGAGGACTCGCGGCGAGTCGTCGGACGAGCCGTCGTCGACGACGATGACCTCGGCGTCGGACACGCCGACGCGTTCGAGCGTGGCGACGGTGACGTTCACCATCTGCGCGATCGTCGCCTGGTCGTTGTAACAGGGGAAGAAGGCAGAGACCGCGACGACGGACGGATTCACTGGAGCGAGCGACACACCGCCTCGATCTCGTCGTCGGACATCTCGGGAAAGCAGGGCAACGACACGCACTCTGCCGCCCACGCTTCCGCCTCCGGGCACGAGCGACGGACGAACTGCTCGTAGGCGGGTTGCTGCGTGAGCGCACGGGGATAGTGCACGCCGGTGCCGAACGGCATGCTCGCACGGAACGCGTCGCGATCCGCCATCCGCGCCACGCAGAGGTGGAACACGTGGCGCTCGTGGTCGGCCTGCCAACCGAGCTCGGGGGCCGTCGCCCGATACCGGGCGGCGATCGCGGCGCGGGCGCGGTTGTCGTCGTCGAGGTGTGGGAGGCCCACCCGCAGGGCCGCTGCGGCAAGCTCCGAGAGCCGCGAATTCGTCGAGACAACCGAGTGCTCGTACTGGCCCGGCCGACCAGCGTCGAGGCCGTGGGCACGGAGGAGGCGGACCTGCGCCGCGAGGTCGTCGTCGTCGGTGAGCACCGCGCCACCGTCCGTGATGCCGCCCAGGTTCTTCGTGGGATAGAAGCTGCACGCCACCGCCGCGGAACCAGTGCCTGAGGACCCGGTTCCAGGTGATGACAGGGCGCCGAGCGCCTGGGCCGCGTCCTCGACGACCGGGACGCCGAGGTCGGGCAACGGGGTGGGCCGACCGTAGAGGTGCACGGGCACCACGGCTCGCGTGCGATCGGTGACGGCGCCGGCGGCGGCGTCGCGATCCATCCCTGCGGTCTCGCGGTCGACGTCGACGAACACCGGCACTGCACCCGTGGCGCACACCGCGGCAGCGGTCGGCACGGCGGTGAATGCGGGCACGAGCACCTCGTCACCCGGGCCGACGCCGAGGGCCACCAGGGCGAGGCGGATGGCGTCGGTACCGGAACCGACGCCGACGGCGTGGCGCCGACCGGAGTACGCCGCGAGCTCCGCCTCGAACGCGTCGAGCTCGGGACCGAGGAGGTAGGTGCCCGACGCGACCACACGCTCGATCGCCGCGCTGAGCGCCGGCTGGAGCCGAGCAGCGCGGCGGGCCAGATCGACGACGGGCGGGCCCGCCACCGGTGTCACGTGTACCACGAGCGGCGCGACCGGAAGAATTCGATCGTGCGCGCGATGCCTTCTTCGAAGTTGGTGCGTGGCTCCCACGCAAGCATCCGCTTCGCCTTCGACGAGTCGCCGAAGTACGAGCCGATGTCGATGGCGTCACGGTCGGGCGGCCACGGCGTGAACTCCACCCGACCAGCTCCAGCCGCTCGGACCACTGCTTCGGCGATCACCCGGAGCTCGAGGTGCTCGTCATTGCCGACGTTGAAGATCTGGCCCGCGGCGTCGGGCGTGGTGGCGGCGAGCAACAGACACTCGACCACGTCGTCGACGTAGAGACAGTCGCGCTGTTGCGCGCCGTCGCCGAACACCGTGATGGCTTCGTCGTCGAGGGCGCGGCGCACGAAGATCGGCAGGAAGCCCTGCAGGTTGTCGCGGAGCCGCTGGCGCGGACCGAACACGTTGGTGAGACGGATCGCGCTCGTTCGCAAGCCGTACACGTCGTGGTAGAGCAGGTGCAGTTGCTCGGCCGCGTACTTGGTGATGCCGTTCACGTCGACGGGAGCCACCGGATGCTCTTCGTCGACCGGCAGGTACCGGGGCCGCCCGAAGATCTGGCGGGTCGACGTGTACACGACCGTCGCGCCCGGGTTCTCGCGGCGGAGCAACTCGAGGAACGCGAATTGGCTCGTGGTGTTGGACTGCAGGTCGAAGAGCGGGTCGTCCATGGAGTCGACGTGGCTGACCTGCCCCGACAGGTTGAAGACGAACTCGGCGCCGAGTGCCGCGGCGCGCACGCGCGGGTCCAGCACCGCGCCGAGGTCGGCCTCGATCACCTCGATGCGGGGGTCCGGCTCGTCGTGTCCGTCGGGGACGAGGTTGTACGGGTTGGCGCCGTGACGGTCGATCCGCGCGTCGACGACCACGACCTCCGCACCCGCGGTCGACAGCGCGAGCGCAAGGTTGGAGCCGATGAAACCGAGGCCGCCGGTGACGAGGCACCGCCGCCCGGCGATCGCGTCCACGGGCATGGCGTTCAGAGGCCGGTCAGCATAGGCGAGGTGACCCCCGTCATCTGGGGAGTGGACGGGTCGGCGAGGGCGTGAATCGCGTCAACACGCGCGCCGACATCCGCACCTCGCCGTTGCTCACCAGCCACACGAGGAGCTCACCCTCGCCCTCCACCGATGTGAGGACCTCCGACCGAAGCTCGACGGCCTCGCCCCGTTCCACCGCGCCCCGGAACTCGAGCTCGGCGCGCATCGGGCGGTGCTTCGGCAGTCTGGCGACGAGCTCGTCCTCGACCGCCTCGAGATACCGGGCGTTGTTGACGTGGTCGAGGAAGTCGTAGTCACTCTCCCGCAGGGCCCACTCGCGCGACTGAGCGTTGTCGGTCGGACGTCGATGCCCCAGACGCGCACTCACCTTGCGTCCCTGCGCCGACGTGCCGAAGAGCGTCAAGAAGTTGTCCCCGAGCGCGAGCGGCCGTCCGCCTGCTTCGTCGATGAACACCCAGATCGCAACGGTGCGGGCGAGCAGCGCGCCGGACGGCGCGGTGAGATCCGTTCGGCGCTCCGCCCAGGCGTGCCCGACACCACTGCAGAAGGTGGCGATCGACACGTCGTCGTTGAAGTGCGGTGGATCGAGGATCTCCACGACGAGACGTCGGAGGACCCAGGTTCCACCGAGGTGCGCCCGCAGCTCGGCTTCGAGGGCATCGTCGGTGGCAACGTCTTGGATGAACCGCGACAACGCCTCGAGCCGCAGCTCTCCCTGGGCGCCCACGTCGCCCAGGTGCACGCGTCGGGACGTGCGAAAGATCCGGCCTTCGGCCGGCTGGTCGACGAACACCGCTTCGGGAACACCGCTCATCTCGCGGCTCCGGGGTGCCGATGGAGAGGCAGGAGGCGCGTACCGCGCTGCACGGGTTCCACGCGCCCATGGTCGCGCAGGCATAGCCTCGGCGTCGCCATCAGGGTTCTTCGGGCACCGTGCCGGGCGGTCGCACGGAACGGGGTGGAGGAACGTCGACGTGTCCAGCTGGCTCGAACGACTCGGCCGCAGTGCGGTACGGCACCGCTGGTGGTTCATCGGCGTGTGGGTCGTGGCCGCGGTGATGGCGTTCGGCTTCGCACAGGGCCTCGACGGCAAGACCATCGACGCGTTCCGCATCCCCGGCGCACAGTCGCAGCAGGCGATCGACCTGCTCACCGAGAAATTCCCCTCGCAGTCGGGGTCGAGCGCCACCGTGGTCTTCTCCACCACGGACGGGATCACGGACCCGTCGGTGGAGCCGGCGATCCAGGAGAGCCTCACCGCCCTGGGTGAGATCCCCGGGGTCACCAGCGTCACCGACCCGTACGGCCCCTTGCAGGCTGTGATCGTGTCGGACCAGGGCGCCCTCTCGGGCAAGATCGCCATGGTCACGGTCCAGTTCTCGGAGCAGGTGCAAGAGCTGCAGACCGATGTCTACGCGCAGATGCAGGCTGCGGTCGCGCCCGCAGTCAGTGCCGGCGTGCAGGTGGAGTTCGGTGGCGCGGTCACCGACTACGCCGACCAGCCACCGAAGTCGAACGCTGATCTCATCGGGCTGCTCGCCACCGTCGTGATCCTGCTGTTCGCGTTCGGTTCCGTGATCGCGATGGGCCTGCCCATCATCACCGCGCTGTTCGGCCTCGCGGTCGGCCTCTCGCTCATCAGCGTGGTCGCGGCATTCACCGACATCGGGACGCTCGCGCCGGTGCTCGGCACGATGATCGGTCTCGGTGTCGGGATCGACTACTCGCTGTTCATCGTCACCCGGCACCGAGAGGGCCTCGCGTCGGGACTGTCCGTCGAGGAAGCCGCGGGCCGCTCCGTGGCGACGGCCGGATCGGCCGTGCTGTTCGCAGGCTGCACCGTGGTGATCGCGATCTGCGGCCTCGCGATCTCAGGGATCCCGTACGTCGCCCGCCTCGGCTACATGGCAGGCCTGGTCGTCGCGGTGATGATGCTCGCGGCGACCACGCTCCTGCCCGCGATCCTCGGTGCGATCGGCCACCGCATCGACAAGTGGCAGGTGCACCTCGGTCGGCGCCACGGCAACGCGGACGAGGTTGCCGGCGCGGCCTCGTCGAACACTTCCGTGTGGGCGCGATGGGCGCGCACCGTCGCGTCGCACGCGTGGCCGTTCGCGATCCTCGGCGTCGTGATCCTGCTCACGCTCGCGTGGCCGCTGCTCAGCATGCGCCTCGGCGAGTCCGACGACGGCAACCTGCCCTCGTCGACCACACAGCGCCAGGCCTACGACCTCATCGCCGAGGGCTTCGGCCCTGGCACCAACGGACCGCTGCTGCTCGTCGTCGAACTTCCCGAGGCGAACGACACGGCCGTCACCACCGCGATCTCCTCGGCGGTGAGCGCGACGCCGGGCGTCGACAAGGTGATGCCGCCTCTGCTGAACAGTCCCGACGACAACGTGGCGTTGATCGCGATCTTCCCCACCACGGCACCCGACAGCGCGGCGACCGCGACGCTCGTCAGCACGCTGCGCGACGACGTGTTGCCCACGACGATCGGCACGAGCGGGGCGACGGCCTACGTCGGTGGCGTCACGGCCGAGTTCATCGACATCGGCAACCAGATCAGCGACCGGCTCCCCTACTTCATCGGCGCCGTCGTGCTGCTCTCGTTCCTCCTGTTGATGCTGGTGTTCCACTCAGTGCTGATCCCGCTCACCGCCGCGGTGATGAACCTGCTGTCGGTCGCCGCGGCGTACGGCGCCATCGTGGCGGTGTTCCAGTGGGGATGGGGCATCAACCTGGTCGGGCTCGAAGCGACGGTGCCGATCGTGTCGTTCGTGCCGATGATGATGTTCGCGGTGCTCTTCGGCTTGTCGATGGACTACCAGGTGTTCCTGCTCACCCGAATCCGGGAGGAGTACGACAACACCGGCGACACGCGTGAAGCGGTCGTGCTCGGACTGACGCGCACGGCGCGGGTGATCACCTCGGCCGCGCTCATCATGATCTGCGTGTTCGGAGCGTTCGTGTTGAACTTCTCCGCCGAGGTGAAGATGTTCGGCCTCGGGCTCGCCTTCGCGGTCTTCATCGACGCCACGGTCGTGCGCATGATGCTGGTGCCGTCGCTGATGGAGATCCTGGGCGACGCGAACTGGTGGTTCCCGAAGTGGCTCGACTGGCTCCCGCGCCTCGACATCGACGGTCCGACGCCGCCGGCATCGGACGACGTCAGTCCAGAAGCTCCAGCACTCGTTCGCTCGGGCGGCAGATGAGCGCGCGGTCGCCACGGAACACCACCGGGCGCTCCATGAGCTCCGGGTGCTCGAGCAGCAACGTCACGACCTCCTCCGACGACTGGTAGTCGGAGGCGTCGAGCTCGAGCTCCTTGAAGCGCTTGTCCTTGCGCACCAGCGCGGCGGGCTCGTCGGGGATCGCGTCCAGGATGCGCTCGAGATCAGCGCGCGTCGGGCGAGCCTTGAGGTACTCGATCACGTCCACGTCGGCGCCGCGCTCCTCGAGGATCTCGAGCGCACCGCGTGACTTGCTGCACACCGGGTTGTGGTACACCCGCAGGGCTTCGGTTCCGTCGGTCATGTCGCGGAGGCTACCGCGACCGGTCCGCGAGGATCGGCGGCATCGGCAACCGCAGCGCCGCCGCGAGCCGCTCGTTGTATTCGGCGCGCGAGACGTCGATCGCGCCCAACGTCGCGAGGTGATCGGTCGTCCACTGGACGTCGAGCAACGCGGCACCGCCGTCGAGCAGGAGCTCGACCAGCGCAACCAGCGCAACCTTCGACGCATCGGTCGCCCGGTGGAACTTCGACTCGGCCGCGAAGACGCCGCCGATCGCTACGCCGTAGAGCCCGCCCACGAGGTCGGGCCCGTCCTGCGCCCCGTCGTCGTGGTGGCGCTCGTCCCAGACCTCGATGCTGTGCGCCCAGCCCAGGTGATGGAGCTCCGTGTAGGCGGTCACGAATTCGTCGTCGATCCAACCGTGGGGCCGCGACGGGTCGGCGCAACCCTGCATCACCGCACCGAACGCCTGGTCGACGGTGGTCCGGTACCGCCGGCACGAGCGCCGCAGCGACCGGCTCACTCGGAGGCCGTCGAGCGGAATGATCCCTCGTGGGTCGGGCGACCACCAGGCGACCGGGCCGCCCGCCTCGAGGCGCATCGGAAAGAGGCCCTTGCGGTAGGCGGCGAGCAGGGTGCCGGGCGCCAGATCGGCTCCCAGCCCGACGACCTCGAGCTCGTCGGCGTCGAAGGAGGGCTCGGGCAACGCCCAACGGCTCGGCGGCGGCTCGATCGGCACCACGAGCACCCTACAGATCGGCCTGGGCGGGCAAGATCGGCCTGGGCGAGCAAGCCGGTACGAGCAGGCTGGAGCCAGTCCAACTAGCGTGTCCAAATCCCGGAAATCACGTTCGATCGTCCGCGCGCGTCTGCAGGTCGGCAGCGCTCCACACCTCCGGCGCGAGCCCTCGTGCTCGCCGCCGTGGCGGTCGCTGCGTGCACGTTCGGCGCATTTGCGCCCGCCGCTGCCGAGACCACGCCGGCACAAGCCTCCGAGCCCAGCGTCGAGTCGCTGCGCGCCGATGCCGATGCGATCGCCGGCCAGTACTTCTCGACCCTCACCCGGGCCCACGAGCTCGACGACGAGATCGCACGCACCGAGCGCCAGGTCGACGACCTCGAGGCGCAAGCGGCGAAGGCTCGGGCCGCGGCGCGTGAGCGGGCGCTCATCGCGTATCGCCAGGCTGGGTCACAGCTCGCGGTGGTGGTCGAGAGCGACAACGTGCTCGACGCCACTCGGCGAGCCCGCCTCATCGAACAGGTCAACGAGCACGACAACGACGTGTACGCCAAGCTGCGGAAGGTGTCGTCGGATCTCCAGGCCCAACGGCGATCGTTGGAGAGCGGCCGCGCCGCGCAGGCCGACGCACTGGCCGACCTGAGTCAGCAGGGCGCGGCGATCGACGCGAAGTTGGCCGAGGCCGCACGCAAGGAAGCGGCTCAGCGCGCCACCATGGCGGCCGCCGCGGCGGCCGCAGCTCCCGCGACGTCGACCGACACGACGGCGGCACCTGCGCCGGCGGCTTCGCCCACGACCACGCCCACGACCACACCACCGGTGGCAGTCCCGGCGCCGCCTCCCGACTACTCGGGCACGCCGGGGACGCACCCGCACCACGACGATCCGTTCCTCACCTGCGTTCGCCAGCGCGAGAGCGGGGGCAACTACAGCGCCGTCAACCGGTCGGGGCCCTACCTCGGGGCGTACCAATTCCTGCAGGCCACGTGGAACGCGACCGCGAACCACGCGCACCGCACCGAGCTGGTCGGCGTGGCGGCGAACACCGCAACGCCCTACGACCAGGACGACATGGCGTGGACGCTCTACCAGTGGCAGGGCGCCGGACCATGGGGCGGCGGGTGTCCGTGACCGCGAGTTCCGACCCCCACGCGATCACCGTGACCGAAGTCGAGGGCAACGTGCGCGCCGAGCTCCGCGGTGTGTTGATCGCCGAGTCGTCCGACGTGCTCGTCTTGCGCGAGGGATCGCTCACGCCTCGCTACTACTTCCCTCGCGAGCACGTCCAGATGGAGCACCTCGAGCGCACCGACACCTCGACCACTTGTCCGTTCAAGGGCGACGCGTCGTACTGGTCAGCCGTGCTCGAGGATGGCCATCGCGCCGACGACGTTGTGTGGAGCTACGAGGATCCGATCGAGTCGATGACCGTGATCGCTCACCGCTTGTGCTTCTACAACGACCGCGTGGCGCTGCTCATCGATGGGCGTCCACTGGAGCTCCCCACGGGTTGATCGACCGCGTGATCCGCACCGCGTCGAGCAGGGCGCGGTCGTGGGTGACGAGCAGCAGCGTGCCTTCGTAGCCGTCGAGCGCTTGCTCGAGCTGCTCGATCGCAGGAAGATCCAGGTGGTTCGTCGGCTCATCGAGCACGAGGCAGTTCACGCTCTGCGCCGCGAAGCGTGCAAGGACCGCGCGAGTGCGCTCCCCTGGCGACAGCGTCACCGCCGACCGCAGCACGTGGTCGGCACCAAGCCCGAACTTGGCGAGCAACGACCGCGCCTCGGAGAGCACGAGGCCGGTGACGGCGACGAACGTGTCGAGGAGAGGCCCGTCGCCCTCGAACCCGGCGCGTGCCTGATCCATCTCGCCCACGATCACGCCGGGACCGATCCAACGGCTGCCGGCCGTCAGGGGCAGCTGGCCCAGGAGCGTCCGCACGAGCGTCGTCTTTCCCGATCCGTTCGGCCCGACGATGGCGATGCGCTCCGCCCACCCGACCTCGACATCGACGGGGCCGAGCATGAAGTCACCGCGCTCGACGACCGCGCCATCGAGACGCATCACCACGTCGCCGCTGCGTGCCGCGGTCGCGACGTCGAAGCGGAGGTCCCAACCCTCCCAAGGCTTGTCCACCTCGGTGAGGCGGTCGAGCGCCTTCTCGGAGATGCGCACCTTGGCTGCGTTGCGCTCGGACGCGTTGATCCGGAAGTCGCGTTGCGCCTTGTCGTTGTCGCGCGGAGAACGCTTCTCCTTGCGGACGCCTTGCTGCGACCATTGACGCTGTGCGCGCGCCCGATCCTGCAGCCGATCGCGCGTCGCGACGAAGTCTTCGTAGGCCGATTCGGCGTGGCGCCGCGCGGTGGCCCGCGCATCGAGATACCCCTGCCAGCCGCCACCGAACTCGGTGACCGTCCGCGTGTGCTCGTCGATCTCGAGCACGCGCGTGACCGTGCGCGCGAGGAAGTCGCGGTCGTGACTGACCACGACGACACCACCGGGAAGCTCGTCGACGAATCGCTCCAGGCGCGCAAGGCCGTCGAAGTCGAGATCGTTGGTCGGCTCGTCGAGGAGCAACACGTCGAACCGACTCAGGAGCACGGCGGCGAGCGACATGCGCGCGGCCTGGCCGCCCGACAACACCGACGTCGGCAGCGCGAAGGTCGACTCGTCGAGGCCGATGTCGCTGCACACTGCGCGCGCCCGCGCGTCGAAGTCGGCCGCGCCTGACTCGAGGTACGCATCGAGCGCGGCCGCATAGTGGTCGTCGGCTCCGGGACCCGCTGCAAGTGCGGCGGACGCGCGGTCGAGCTCTGCCTCGGCCGCGGTCACCCCGGTGCGGCGAGCCAGGAACTCGACGAGGGTCTCGTCGTCGCGGCGCTCGTGGAGCTGCGGCAGGTAGCCGATCCGCAACGTGAGCGGGGTCGCGAGCACCGCGCCCGCGTCGGGCTGGTCGAGTCCGGCGAGCGCGCGGAGCAACGTGGTCTTGCCGACGCCGTTCGGACCGACGACGCCGAGGCGCGTGCGCGGACCGATGGTGCAGGAGACGGAGTCGAGGATGGTGGCGCCGGCGCGCGACCGGGTCAGATCACGCGCGACGAGCGAAAAGGTCCCAACCGACATCGAGCGCCTCCGAAGCGAGGCACGAGCGTAGGGGCGCCGGGAGCGAACGGGCGCAGGATTTGGTCCGTCCGGACTTCCTCGTGAGCGAGCGAGAAGAGGTGGCCGTATATTTCATCCCTGGCCCGCGACGAGTCCCTCCGCGACGAGCTGCTCCACATGGCCGAGACCCCAGCTGGACCTCTGCGCGCGCAGAGACTCTGGGACATCCTCGACGACTACGAGGCGTGGCCGGGGCGACGGCTCGTCGGGGACGACGGCGAGCACGCGGCGTGGCTCGTCGCGCAACAGGAGATCGACGACGTCGAGCTCCAACGGCGCTGCCTCGAGATGCTCGAGATCTCGGCCGCGTGCGGTGATGCCGACCCCGTGCACTACGCGTACCTGCACGACCGCCTGCGCATGGCCGACGGGCGCGAGCAGCTGTACGGGTCGCAGTTCGTGCGAGGTGAGCACGGCGGCCTGGTGCCATGGCACATGGACGACGTCGCGCGTGTCGACGCGCGACGTGAACGCCTGGGTCTCCCACCGTTCGCCGAGCACGCGCAGGAGATGTACGACCAGTACCGCGAGCGTCTGGTTCAGAGATCCGGCGGTGCGGATTCGGCCGCCCGCCAGCAGTACCACGCGGCCACCGACCGGTAGGGGCGAAAGGCCTCACCGAGCGACTCGAGCTCGCGGGCGGTCGGCATCGCCGCCATGGGGTGCAGCACGCCGTATCCCTTCCGCACACCGAGGTCGTCGACCGGCCACACGTCGGGTCGACCGAGTTGGAACATGAGGAACATCTCCGCGGTCCAACGTCCGATGCCGCGCACCTGCACCAGTTGAGCCACGACCTCGTCGTCGTCTTTCGCGCCGATGCGTGCCAGCGACACCCTGCCGTCGTCGACGCGTGCCGCGAGGTCGCGGATCGCCGCGACCTTCGCTCCCGAGAGGCCGACGGCGCGCAGCGCGGGCTCCGGGGTGGCCAGCACCGCGGGCGGCGTCGGCACGCCGTCGTAGAGCGCCTCGAATCGACCGTGGATCGCGCGGGCCGCGGACCCGGCGAGTTGCTGCGAGCAGATCGCCCGCGCCAGCTCTGCGAAGTGGGTGCGTCGGGGCCTACCTCGCCCGATGGTGGGAGGTCCGACGGCTGCCACGATGCGCCGCATCGGTTTCGAACGCCGGGCGAGTGTCGCCGCCGCCAGCTCGAGCTCGTCGCTGCGCACCGCGCGGGAACGTAGCGCACCGGCCGCTACCCTGCTCCCGATGTTCCGCTCGTTGCGCCGTCGTCGTGTCGCGACCGCGATCGCTGCGCTCACGGTGCTCGCGGCGGCCGCCGTCGGGTGCGGTGGCGGCGACTCGGCAACGCTCGGCAAGAAGGTCGACCCGTCGACCACGGTGCCCACTCCCACGACCACGACGGTCCCGTCGTGGCAGACGTACTCGGCACGCGCCAACGGCGCGACGCTCCAGGTGTTCGCGCAGCCCAACGACGCGCAACCCACGATGGAGATGCCGAACCCGTGGCTGGTCGACCCGTCGGTGCCCGAGGCGAAGGTGCCGCAGGTGTTCCTGGTGAAGCAACTGCAGGGCAGTTGGATCCAGGTGCTGTTGCCCGTGCGGCCGAACGGCAGCACCGGTTGGGTGCGCTCCACCGACGTGACCCTCAGCCCCAACCCGTTCCACGTCCGCGTGTCGCTCGGCGAGCACACGATCAAGGTGACCAACGCGGACAACGTGATCTACGAAGGCACCGTCGCAGTGGGCAAGCCGTCGACGCCCACCCCACTCGGCGAGTACTACCTCCGCGTGCTGATCCGGGCGCCCGATCCCAACACGGTGTACGGACCGTATGCGTACGGGTTGTCGAGCCACTCGGAAGTGCTCGAGACGTTCGCGGGTGGTGACGCCGAGATCGGCATCCACGGCAACAACGACGCATCGGTGCTGGGGAGCAACGTCACCTCGGGCTGTGTGCGCATCGACAACGACGCGATCACGATGCTCTCGAAGCAACTCCCCCTCGGCACCCCCGTCGACATCGTAAGTTGAGGCGCATCCCACGAAGTCGTGCGCATCCGAAGCGAGCGCAGCGAGCGTAGGTGCGCCGGGAGCGAACGGCTCCGCCGACCGGGCCCGCCCGGAGTTTCCAGTGAGCGAGCGCGATATCTAGGGCACGAGTTCGTAGCGGGCGACGACGAAGGCGAACAGGACGAGTCCGCACGCCGACGCGCCGAGCAAGGCGACCTGCACGCGCGTCGACCACCGCTCGAGCACTTGGCCTGCTGCGAGGAAGGGCGGGAAGCACTCGTTCGCGTAGCGGGCGAGCCCGACCATGCCGGTCACGAGGGACGGCAGCAACGCGAGCGCCGTGAGCACGAGCAATGCGGGCGACAGCCTTCGGCGTTGCCAGATCACGAGCACCAGCGCACCGAGGGCGAGCACCACGTGCGGGAGCACCGACCACTTGGCACCCCCGGTGACGAGGTCGACCGCGCCGATCTCCTGCCACCGTTCCTTCGTGGTGATGTACACGAGGGCGTCGCCGGTGCGGTCGTAGGCGTACCAGCTCCAGGCCACCAGCGCGAGCACCGACGGGATCACCACCACTGCGATCCGCCGCGCCGAGCGCACCGCGACGGCGAGCGACACGGCAATGATCAGGCCGTTCGGGCGCAGCAGCGTGGCGCCCGCGGCGAGCAGGCCGGCCCAGAGATCGTGCGACGGATGATGGTGCTCCTCGACGAGCACGAACGCCCAGACGGATGCGGCGAGGAAGAGCGCGGACGGATAGGTCATGGAGAACACGAAGGAGGCGGGGAAGAGCGCGAGTGCCCACACTCCGAGGAGCGCGGCCCGAGAGGTCCCGTAGCGCCGGGCGATCCGATACACCCCGGCGAGCGCGACGAGAAATGCGAGCTGGTTGAGCGCGAAGACCAGCACTTCGTCGTTCCCGATCTCGCGGAGGAGCCGGATCACACCGGGAAGCCCGGGGAAGAACGCCCAGCGCGGAAACTCGACGTCGACCGGGCCGTAGCCCGTGCGTGCGATCCCGACGTAGTAGGCGCCGTCCCACTTCAAGACGAGCTGCGTGAACCGGCTGCCACGGAACGGGTCGTGGACCGCGGCGAGCATCACACCGATCGACAGGACGCGCGAGACCAGCCACGGGGCCACGACCGCCCCCCACGGGAAGAGGCGCCGGAGAGCTCCCGACCCCGAGTGCTGCGCGACCTCAGTTGTCAGAGGTCGTTCACGCACGGCCACCGCGCAGAGGTCGTCCCTGTGGGAGTCGCATTCGCGTGACGGTAGCCTGGAGGCGACGCGTACCCACCCTTTCGAGGAGCCCTTCGATGAGCGAGCCGCCTGCCGTCCTCCGCCATGGTGAGCGGGAGTACGAACTGCCAATCGTGGTCGGCACCGAGGGCGAGACGGCCGTGAACATCGCGAAGTTGCGGGGCCAGAGCGGGATGGTCACCCTCGACAACGCGTTCATGAACACCGCGGCCTGCGAGTCGGCGATCACGTTCATCGACGGCGAAGCCGGGATCCTGCGCTACCGGGGCCTCGACATCGAAGACCTCGTGAACGTACCGAACCCGTCGTACCTCGAGACGGCCTGGCTGCTCATCTACGGCGAGCTCCCGAACCGCGAGCAACGCGATCAGTTCAGCCGCGACATCCGCAAGCACACGCTCGTCCACGAAGACGTCAAGCGCTTCTTCGACGGGTTCCCGAAGGACGCGCACCCGATGGCCACGTTGTCGTCGGTGGTCACCGCGCAGTCGGCCTTCTACCTCGACAGCCTCGACCCGAAGGACCCCGAGCAGGTCCAGCAGTCGATCGTGCGCCTGATGGCCAAGCTCCCCACGATCGCGGCCTACGCGTACAAGAAGTCGATCGGCCAGCCGTTCGTGTACCCCAACAACGAGCTCGACCTGATCGAGAACTTCCTCACGATGATGTTCTCCGTCCCTTCGGAGCGGTACGAGGTGAGCCCGGTCGTCGTCAACGCGCTGAAGAAGCTGCTCATCCTGCACGCCGACCACGAGCAGAACTGCTCCACCTCCACCGTGCGCCTGGTGGGCTCCAGCGAGGTCAACGTGTACGCGGCCATCGGCGCCGGCATCAACGCCCTCTGGGGCCCGCTCCACGGCGGGGCGAACCAGAAGGTGATCGAGATGCTGCAAGACATCGAGGCCGACGGCGACGACGTCACCAAATTCGTCGCGATGGCCAAGGACCCCGACAGTCCGTTCAAGCTGTCCGGCTTCGGCCATCGCGTGTACAAGAACTACGACCCGAGGGCCCGCATCCTCAAGCAGACCTGCGACGACGTGCTCACCGAGCTCGGGCGCCGCGACCACCTGCTCGACCTGGCGCTCAAGCTCGAAGACGTCGCGCTCACCGATCCGTACTTCATCGAGCGCAAGCTCTACCCGAACGTCGACTTCTACTCCGGCCTGATCTACCGCGCCATGGGCTTCCCGACCGACATGTTCACCGTCCTGTTCGCGATCGGCCGGCTCCCCGGCTGGATCGCGCACTGGAAGGAGATGATCGAGAGCCCGGCCACCAAGATCGGCCGTCCTCGTCAGATCTACGTCGGCCCCACCAAGCGCCCGTACGTACCGATCGAAGAGCGCGGCTGACCGACCGGATGCCGCGACGGAGTCGGCTCAGCCGACCCCGAGGCGTTCGTTGTAGTCCTTGATCTGATCGGTGGCGTTCGACGCGGCCGTCTTGAGCGCCGCGTCCGGAGCAGTGCCGTTGAGGAACATGTCGTTCTCGCCGTCGCGCACCGCGTTGCGCACCCCCACGTAGTTCCCGATCACCGAGCCGGCGGTCGCCGCGCTCACCGGGCCCTCGAGGAGCTGGTCGTACGCGACCTTGTAGTACGGGTTCTGGGCCCAGAAGTCCTGCATGGTCTTGCTCTGCGCGGCGCTCTTGCGGATCGGGACGTAGCCGGTGCCCACGGCCCAGGTCGCCTGAGACTTCGCGTCGTCGAGGAACTTCTCCCACTGCCACGACGCTGCCTGCTTCTCGGGTGACGACTTGTTCACGATGTAGAGCGCGCCGCCGCTCACGAGCACGCCGCCCTTGCCGGTGACGAGCCCCGGCATCGGGGCGACGCCGATCTCGACGTTGGGGTAGCCCCCACCACCGAGCACGGCGGTGATCGTCCCGAGCGACGCGCTGGTGTCGATCGTCATCGCGTGGTTGCCCGAACCGATCCCGAGCAGGTTGTCGAAGTTCCCCGAACCGAGGTCGGAGTTGGTGGCGGCGAGCCCGTCGCCCACCATCCCGCCGAGCCAGCTGAAGATCTGCTTGCCGGTCGAGCTGTTGAGCACCGAGGCCGTGGTGCGGCCCTTGCGACCGTTCGACTGGTTCACGAACAACTTGTTCGAGAGGCCGAGCCAGTGCTCGACGTAGCCGGGCTCGAGCTTCAACGCGAAGGGCGCGCCGTTCACCACGCCGGCGGCCTTGAGCTTCTCTGACGCGGTGCGGACCTCGTCGAGGGTCGTCGGCGGCTTCTCCGGGTCGAGCCCGGCCGCCGTGAAGTTCTTCTTGTTGTAGTAGAGGACCGGCCCCGACGTGTTGAACGGCATCGCGTACTGCTGGCCGTCGACGGTGAAGTAGCTCACGACACGCGGCAGGTAGTCGGAGAAGCTGTACTTGTCGGCCTTGGCGCACACGCCCGACGGCACGATGCTGCCCGTGTCGATCATCTGCTGCTGCTCGGTCTCCTGCAGCTGGACGACATCGGGCAGCTCACCGGTCTCCAGGCCGGCCTTGTACTTCTGGAAGGTGGCGGCGTAGTCGATCTGGTTGACGAGGTTGACCTTCACGTCGGACTGCGACGAGTTGAACTGATCGGCGAGTGCCTGCAGCGCCTTCTCGTTCTGTTGTGGCATCGAATGCCACATGGTGATCTCCACCGGCTTCTTCGCCTTCTTCAGCGCGTTGAGCGGACACGACGTGGAGGTCTGCGCCTCTGCGCCCGGCGCCGCCGCCACGACCAGGCCGCCCACGGCCACGCTCGCGGCCACGATCACGGCAAGCCACATCCCTGTCAGCTTCTGCATCATGGGCGACATCATGGCCTAACCCTTGACCGCACCTGCGGTCAGGCCCCGCACCAGTTGCTTCTGGAAGGCGAGCAGGAGGATCACGAGCGGCACCACAGCGATGATCGCGCCCGCGAAGGTCACGTTGATGTCCTGGATCGACAGGCCCCTGAGCTGCTTCAACCCGATCTGCACCGTGCGGTACTCGTCGTCGCGGGTGACGAGCAGCGGCCACAGGTACTGGTTCCAGGCTCCCAAGAACGCGAACACGGTGAGCGCGGCGACGGCCGGTCGGGCAAGCGGCACCGCGACGCGGGCCATGAACCGCCAGTGCCCGTAGCCGTCGAGGGATGCGGCGTCCTGCAGATCGTGCGGCAGGGTGAGGAACGCCTGACGCATCAGGAACGCGCCGAACCCGGTGGCGAGGAACGGCACCGCGAGGCCTGCATAGCTGTTGAACCAGCCCAGGTCGGCGACGGTGGTGACGTTGGTGACGATCGTGACCTCGAACGGCACCATCAAGGTGGCGAGGAACACGACGAACAGCGTGCGCTTGAACGGGAACGTGAGGAACGCGAACGCGTAGCCGGCGAGCACCGCGGTGACGACCTGCCCCACCGTGATCAGGATCGTGACGATGAAGCTGTTCTTCAGGTACAGCCCCATGTTCCCGGCGTTCCACGCCTCCTGGTAGGAGCTCCACTGCGGGTCGGTCGGGAAGAACTTGGGCGGCTGCGCCGTGATCTGCTCGGGTCGCAGCAACGAGTCGACGACCGTGATGTAGATCGGGAACAACACGACCGCCGCGAGCACCGTGAGCAGCGTGTACTGCCCCACCTTCTTCAGTCGCCGCTTCCCGCGGCCCCCCGGCTCCGTGCCGGAACGGACAACAGGCTCAGCGCTCATACGTGACCCTCCGCTCCAGCAGACGGATCTGCGCGAGCGCGAGCACGAGCGTGAGCATGAAGAGCGCGACCGCGAGCACCGCAGCCTTGCCCGGATCGTTGCCGAGCTCCGTGTAGATGAAGTAGGTGAGGACGTTCGTCTTCTTCAGCGGACCGCCCTGCGTGAGGAGGTCGATCTGACCGAAGGTCTGGAACGCAAAGATCGAGCCGATCACCACCGCGAAGAAGATCGTCGGCGAGAGCATCGGCAAAGTGACGTGCCAGAAGCGCGACCAGGCGCCCGCGCCGTCGACCCGCGCCGCTTCGAGCAACTCGTCGGGCACGCTCTGCAGCCCCGCCGACATCAAGATGAAGGTGAGCCCGAGGGTCTGCCAGATGGTGGTGACCGCGACCGCGGGCAGCGCCCACGTCGGGTTCTGGAGGATCGGCGGCGTGGTGGTGATCCCGAGCCACGGGAGCAGACCGACCTGCGGGTTCATCAGCGTGCCGAAGATCACCGCGGCCACCGCCACGGAGGTCGCGACCGTCGACGAGAAGAACGTGCGGTACACCGCGATCCCGCGGAGCTGCTGGTGTGCGAGCACGGCGAGGCCGAGTCCGAGAGCGATCCCCACGGGGACGGTCATCACCGCGAACACGACCGTGGTGCGCAGGCTGTCGAGGAAGTCGGTGGAGCTGAGCACGTCGCGGTACTGGTCGAAGCCGACGTATCGCTTCGGCAACCCGGGGAACGGCGGGCTGCGGAAGAACCCGAGGTACACGTTGTGCACGAGCGGATAGAAGATGAAGACGCTGAAGATGACGAGCGACGGGCCGAGCAGGAGCGCCGCGAGCCCCGTCTCCTTGGCCTTCTTCGAGCGCAACCACCCGGCCGGTGCAGGCTCGGGATCGGGCAGGCGTGGCGGCCCTGGCGGGCCAGGCGCGCCGGGAGCGGGTTCGACCGCGACGGTCATCCGATCCTCGCGCCGCCGTCGGCATCGAACACGTGGACCGCGTCGAGCGCGGCGACGATGCTGACCGACTCGTCGGGTGCGGGCGCAGCGTCGTGCACCGCCTGGCGCACGATCACGAGCTGGCCGTCGTCGAGGCGGCACGCGACGTGACGTTCGTGACCGAGCGACTCGACCGCGACCACCACGGCGCGCAGGCCGTCGGCACCGGACCCGAAGCGGAGATCCTCCGGACGCGCGCCCACGACGACGTCGTGCACCTCGGCCGCGCGCACGGCGTGTGCGAGCGCGGTCGGCAACGGCACCCGTCCGCCGGGGAGCTCCGCGGCCACGCTCTCACCGTCGGCGACGATCGTGCCGGCGACGGTGTTCATCGGTGGGCTCCCGATGAAGCGCGCCACGAACAGGTTCGCGGGGCGCGAGTACACGTCTTGCGGCGGACCGACCTGTTGGAGCACGCCGCGCTCGAGGATCGCGATGCGATGCCCCATCGTCATCGCCTCGACCTGGTCGTGGGTGACGTAGAGCACGGTGGCCGAGAGGCGGCGTTGCAGCTCGACGAGCTCAGCGCGCGTCTGCACCCTGAGCTTCGCGTCGAGGTTCGACAGCGGCTCGTCCATCAGGAACGCCTGCGGACGGCGCACGATGGCGCGTGCCAGTGCAACCCGCTGGCGTTGCCCACCCGACAGCTGGGCGGGCTTGCGATCGAGCAACTCGGTGAGGTCGAGGCTCTCGGCCGCATCCGCCACGAGGGTCCCCCGCTCGGCTGCACTGACCTTGCGTGAACGCAGCGGGAACTCGATGTTCTTGCGAACCGTCATGTGCGGGTACAGCGCGTAGCTCTGGAACACCATCGCGATGTCGCGGTCCTTCGGCTCTACGTGGGTCACCACGCGATCGCCGATGCAGATGGTGCCCTCGGTGGGTTGTTCGAGTCCCGCGATCATTCGCAGCGCGGTCGACTTGCCACAGCCCGACGGCCCGAGCAACACGAGGAATTCCTCGTCGGCGACGCTCAGCGTGAGGTCGTCGACCGCGGTGGTGCCCTCGAAGCGTTTGCTCACATGGTCGAGCGCAATGCTGCCCATCGAGCTCCCTTCACGCTGGCACCTGCGCGGCCGCGACTCGCCGGCCCGTGCTCACGACGCGGCGTTGCGCTTCGGCGGCCGCCAGAACGTGGCCAGGAAGAGGGCGGAACCGAGGATCCCGATCCCCGCGGTGATGAGCAGCGCCTTGCCGGGATCGAAGGGGAAGGAGAAGTCGAGCGCGTTGTCGAGCGACCACTCCCCCGGCCCGACGGTGCCGAGGGTGATGCACACCACCGCGACGGTGACGACGTACTCGTAGCCCTCCGTCTTCAGGTCGAGGAAGAACCCGTTCTTCAGGTGGTTCGTGATGAACGCGACGACCATGAGTGAGCACACGCCCCCGTACGCAAGCGGCGTGAAGAAGCCGAGCACGAGCAGCGCCGGGAGGGCGAGCTCGGTGGCGGTGACGATCAGAGCGTGGATGGGGCCCGGCTTGAGGCCGAGGCTCTCGAACCAGTTCGCCATCCCGGGACCCGAGCGAACGGCCTTGAGGTGGCGCCACCCGTGCATGAAGATCACGATCGCGATCCACACACGTGACAACAGAAGCGCGAAGTCGAGCGAGTCGGGATACACGCGAGCCGTCCTCCTGGTCGTGCCTTGGTCGTGCCTCGGTCGTGCCGTTGCTGGTTGTCGGCGCCAGGACGCTAGCGCCGACGCACGGTCACGCGCCGGAAGCGTGGCGGAGCTCGGGCACCAGGCCGGCCCGCGCCATCATGCGCACGGCCCGCTCCTCCTCGACGTCGATGACGAGGGCCTCGCCGGGACAGCGGTTCACGATGAAGGTGACGACGCAGTCGGCGCACACCTCGGTGTCGCGCATCGCGCAGTCGGCACAGTCGACGGTGATCATGCGGGCAGCTCCGGGGACGATGAGGGGAAGGACACCCGGAGCATCACACCCCGGTGTGACACCTACCTCCACCCCTCCTCACCGTTGGGGTCAGCTGTCGGCGGTCTCATCGTCGGTGACCTCGGCGATGCGGTCGCCCGTGGCCCCGCACCACACGCAGGTGACCTGCTCGACCCGGGCATCGAGCACCGATTCGTCTTCGACGGTGAGGTCACCGCCCACGCTGTAGTGATACAGCGCCTTGGTGCGTTGCGACGCGACCACGTCGAACCGGGTGAGGTTGCCGCAGCCGGTGCAGCGATAGCGGGCTGCGCTCATCGAGCGCGAGCTCGGCGTCGGGCCATGAACCAACGCCCACCTTCCACGAAGAGCTGCACGAGCAACGCGGTGACCAACGCCCAGACCGCGGCGAAGATCAACAGGCGCGCGTACCGTCCGGTGCCCTCGCCGACGAACACGTCGAGCAGGTCGTCCTTCTTCAGCAGGTCGAGCTGCAGCGCGGGCCAGGCCGTGACGAGCAGACCGAGCGGGACGGCCGCGATCCACGCGAGGATCCGCCACCACCAGCGGACCTTGCGGGCCGGCGGCCCGTGCGGTGTCGGCGCGGTGTCGCGGCCCCGACGCGTCGGCGGCTCCGACTCGTCGGCATCGACCGCCGGCAACGTGGCCGTCGCGGTGGCCGACACGGTCGGCCCGACGGGAACCGACCCGTCTCGGCGTCGAGGCGGAGGGGCGGGCGCGGCGGCCGCACCGCTCCCGCCCGCAGATCCACCTCGTGCCGGAGGCCTGGATGCGGAGGTAGTCGGCGTTGCGGCACGCGGAGTGACCGAGTCGGGCACCTTCAGGACCTGACCACAACGATCACAGCGGAACGTACGCGTGTCGGGAATGGTGTCGAGCCGGTGGCGAGCGCCGCACGCGGGGCACTCGAGTGCTTGCGCCATCAGGCCTCGCCCGCTTCGCGTGCAGCCACGCTGACGCGCACGAAGGCGTCGAGCGTCGCGGCCGCGCGCCCGTCGTCGAGGATCGCGCGGGCGAGCTGGACGCCGTCGCCCAGGTCGTCGACCAGATCGGCCACCGACAGGGCCGCCGCCGCGTTGAGGGCCACGATGTCGCGAATCGGGCCCGACGCACCGGCGAACGTCTTGTGCACCACGTCGGCATTCCCCGCGGCGTCGCCGCCGGCGAACGCCCCGTGTTCGGCGTAGGGGATGCCGTAGTCGGCGGGGTCGACGTCGAACACCCGCACCTCGCCATTGCGCAGCTCGTGCACGCTCGAGGTGGTCGTGACCGTGAGCTCGTCGAGCCCGTCGTGCCCGTAGAACACGAGGGCGCGCTCCGAGCCGAGCTCGGCCAGCGCCCCGACGACGCGCTCGGCCATCGCCGGATCGGACACGCCGATGACCTGGTGACGCACACCGGCGGGATTGGCCAGTGGACCGAGGAAGTTGAACGTGGTCGGCGTACCGAGCTCCCGGCGCACGGGAGCTGCGAAGCGCATCGCCGAGTGGAACCGCTGCGCGAAGCAGAAGCCGATGCCGGCCTCCCGCACGCAGCGCGCAACGCCGACCGGACCGAGGTCGATGACCACACCGAGTGCTTCGAGCACGTCGGTCGAGCCGCACTGGGACGACGCCGCGCGACCGCCGTGCTTCGCGACCGGTGCACCGGCCGCGGCGGCGACGAGCGCAGCCATGGTCGAGACGTTCACAGTCCCGGCGCGGTCGCCACCGGTGCCGCAGGTGTCGATCGGCGGACGATCGAGGCCGCTGAGATCGACTCGCTCGGCGAAGCTGAGCATCGTGCGCACGAGTGTCGCGAGCTCCGCCGGGGTCTCGCCCTTCGCGCGCAGCGCGACCGCGAATCCAGCGATCTGCGCGTCGGTCGCCTCGCCCGCGAGGATCGTTGACATCGCGCGCTCCACCACGTCGACCGGGAGGTCCTCGCGTCGGAGCAAGCGCCCGATCGCGTCGGGCCAGAGCGTGGCGGTCATCTCCGAGGAGGATACCGAAGGCCCCTCGCCCCAGTCGGCCGGGAGCGGGCGGGAACGGCTGGAAACGGGGATGCGGTCAGGCGGTCTTGCGACGCTGACGCACGACACGGCGACGTTCGCGCTCGCTCAGGCCGCCCCACACACCCTGCTTCTCGCGGGCAGTGATCGCGTACTCGAGGCATGGTTCACGCACTGGGCACACCATGCAGATCGCCTTTGCCGGCTCAGCAGCCTCGTCGGCGTCGGCCGGCGGGTGGAACAACTCGGGGTCGGCCCCGAGGCAGCGGGCGTACTGACGCCATTGCGTGGTCATGCAGAGTGCTTCGGCCCGTGGCGGGGCTCGCCTGAGAGCGAAATCCCAGAGCCCGCGACCGGCGTGGGCGAAGGCCGGGACGCCGATGTGCGGCCCGTAGGATGCCGCTGGTGACGTCTGGCACAGTCCCCCCGCACGACGCCGGGCGCCAGCATGCCCGGGGCCAGATCCTCGCCATCGGGCTCGCGTTCGCGGCCACGCTCCCCGGCCTGCTGACCCGACTCGCCGGCCTTCACCCACCCTCCTACGTCGCACCCGTCGCCTTCGGGCTCGCCATCCTCGGCTCCGCGTTCCTGCTCGCCTGGGGGGCAGAGGTGCTGCAGCTCGACGTGTCGCAAGGCCTGGCCCTCACGGTGCTCGCGCTCATTGCAGTGCTCCCCGAGTACGCCGTCGACTTCGCCTTCGCGTGGAAGGCGGGCGAGGACCCCGACAAGTACGCACCGCTGGCGCTGGCGAACATGACCGGCGCGAACCGGCTCCTCATCGGTGTCGGCTGGTCCATGGTCGTCCTCCTCGCCGCGTGGCGCATGACGCGCATCGCACGGCGCCGCGGCTACAAGGGCGAGGTCGACACCGACGTGCACCTCGAGCGTCCGCACGCGATCGAGATCTCATTCCTCGCGTTGGCCACGCTGTACTCGCTCAGCCTTCCGTTCAAGAGCACACTCACGCTCTTCGACGCGGTCGTGCTGATCGGCATCTTCGTCGTGTTCGTGTTCCGCATCGCTCGTTCCCCATCCGAGGAACCGCACCTCGTCGGGCCGGCGCGCCTGATCGGTTCGTTCTCGGTCACGAACCGTCGGATCGCGGTCGGTGTGCTGCTCGCGTACGCCGCGACGGTGATCTTCATGTGCGCGGAGCCGTTCGCGGAGTCCCTCGTGCACCTCGGCGAGTCGGCCGGCGTCGACACGTTCCTGCTCGTGCAGTGGTTGGCGCCGCTCGCGTCCGAAGCCCCCGAGCTGCTGATCGCCGGCCTCTTCGCGTGGCGCCTGCAGACGAGCGCGGGGCTCGGCACGCTGTTGTCGTCGAAGGTCAACCAGTGGACCCTGCTCGTGGGCTCGCTGCCGATCGTGTTCGCGATCTCGTCGGGCGCGCTGCACGGGCTCCCCCTCGACTCACTGCAGCGCGAGGAGCTCTTCCTCACCGCCGCGCAGTCGGTGTTCGCGATCGCGGTGTTGGCCAACCGCAGCATGAGCGTGCGCGAGGCGTGGATGCTCTTCGGCCTCTTCATGTTCCAGTTCGTGCTCGGTGGCGTGCTCCCCGCCGACCTCGCCGAGTACGAGCGCATCGCCGTCGGCGTGCTCTATCTCGTGCTCGCCGCGTTCTTCCTGTTCCGCGAGCGGGCCGTGCTCCGACCCCTGGTGCACGACGGGCTGCGGGAACCGGTCGATGAGCTCTTCCGCGAAGACGAGCCCACGCCGGCGCCACCATGGGCACAGGAGTACCCGGCGTGACGCCGTCGCGGTCGGCTGAGTTGGCAAGCTGGATGCGATGACCGACGAGCCCACGCCGCAATCCTCCGACGCATCGCAGATCCCGGAGCAGGCCGACGGCGTCATCGACCGTCAGGCGGTGTTGTCCAGCGCGGTTGCGGGCCTCGCGATCCTGGTGGCCGCCAGCGTGATCGACGCGATCCTCGACCGCAACCTCGACAACTACGACGACTCCGGATGGCGCTTCGTGCTGTTCGTGATGGTGCTCGTCGGATACTTCGCGGCCGGATACCTCGCGGGCCGTCGTGCACCCGGCGGCGCGCTCACCAACGGCGCGCTCGCGGGCACGTTCACGTTCGTGTTGTGGGTGCCGGTCCGCATGATCATCTGGGTCGTGCGCGACGAGCACGAGCAGCTGTTCACCGGCGTCGACCCGGTGTTCAAGCCGGGGCAGATCCTCGGTCACCTCGTGATCGCATCGGCGCTCGGCATGCTCGGCGGCATCCTCGGCGCCCGACTCGTACTCAAGCGCGCGAGGTAAGGGTGAGGCTCGACGGCCGGGTCGCGGTCGTGACCGGCGCCGGACGCGGGCTCGGCGAGCCGTACGCCCCGGCTCGACCCGCTCGACGGCTGATCCGCGACGCAGCCCGGTCGCCCACCGTCGTAACCTGGCGACGGCAGCGAGTTGGCCGGGTGACCGCGTACCGCGATGCTCGCATCCGGTCCGAGGAACGTCCGGACTCCACAGGGCATGGTGCTGGGTAACGCCCAGTCGGGGTGACCCGCAGGACAGTGCAACAGAGAGCAGACCGCCGATGGCGCGGGACCCCTCGGGGCCAGCGCACAGGTAAGGGTGAAACGGTGCGGTAAGAGCGCACCAGCACCCGGGGTGACCCGGGTGGCTCTGCAAACCCCACCAGGAGCAAGGCCGAGCAGGGGAAGGGCGGCCCGCCCGATGGCACTTCGGTGCCGGCATCCCCGGGTAGGCCGCATGAGCCGTCGGGTAACCGCCGGCCGAGATGGATGGTCACCACGGGCTTCGGTCCGTACAGAATCCGGCGTACAGGCCGACTCGCTGCCGCCTACCCCTCTGACCTGCACTTCGCTGCGCTCACGTCAACTTTCAAAAGCTGACGACCTCGTGGGCGAGCTGTGCCGTGATGTCGGTGTCGTGAAAGATGCTCGGGTTCTTGATGCCGCCCATCTGGGAGATGCGCCAGCCTTCGCTCGTCCGGCGGAACCTGGCCCGGTAGCTCGCATCCATGTGCAGAATGCGGACGCTGCCATCCGCCTGGGGCACCTTGAGCTGCGACACCACGAAGAAGTCACCGCGTGCCTCGTCGCCGTCGACGTCGACGTGCCATCCGGCGGGGCTGATCCGCAGATCCGTGATCGACTCCATGCCCTGCAAGAACGCAACCGCCGCCTCGCGGATGGCCGCGCGACCTTCAACCGATCCGAACACCGCGTCCTCCGTCCACACCGACGCGAACAGATCGGGATCGCGGGTGATCTCAGCAAACGAGTAGGTCTCGTGGAGATACCGACACGCCAGCGCATCCAACAACGTGTCGTACCCGGTCTGCGGCGCCTGGGTCGAGGTCATGCCCATCTCCTCATGTTGTCGTGGTCCAGCGATTCGTCATGAGCGCCAGACGGTCGTGATCACGAGATCGTACGCATCGCGGGCGGCATAGGCCTGGTGCATGCGGGCGCGCTCGGCCCGTTGCCTGGCACCCAGCGCGGAAGCTAGGTCGGCGCCGATCAGCCGATGGCGACCGAAGCGATCGGGTCCTCGACGCGATCATGGCAGTCCCAAAACACCGCAATCGCAGGTCAGAGCGCATGTCGCGCGTGGAGCGTTGCGCCGCGACAAGCGACGGCAGAATCCGGCGTACCGGCCGACTCGCTGCCATTCACCCCTTCGCTCCCGGCTCGGCGACCGCCGATGTACGTTGACTCGGGTCCGAGCACGACGGCCGC
>JBEVIU010000092.1:0-4212 GCA_040510575.1 Acidimicrobiia bacterium
GTTGTTGTCGGCGCACGACGTCACGGTGCGGCTCGGCAAGCGCGAGGTCGTGCGCGGCGTCGACCTCGAAGTGCGTGCCGGTGAGGTGCTCGCGCTCGTCGGCCCGAACGGGTCGGGAAAGTCGACGCTGCTCGCCGCGTTGTGCGGCGATCTGGAGGTTGGTGCCGGCGCGGTCGAGCTCGACGGTCAGCCGCTGTCGTCGTGGACGCACGCCGAGCTCGCGATGCGGCGCGCGGTGCTACCGCAGGCGCCGGTGGTCACGTTCCCGTTCACCGTGCACCAGATCGTGTCGATGGGTCGCGCGCCGTGGAATGCCACGGAGCTCGACGTCGACGACGACGAAGCCGTGCACGATGCGCTCGTCGCCACCGACACCCTCGCGTTCGCGCACCGTGCCTATGCCGCCCTGTCAGGTGGCGAACGCGCGCGGGTGATGTTGGCGCGCGTCCTCGCGCAGCGCTCGCAACTCCTCGTGCTCGACGAGCCGACCGCGGCGCTCGACCTGCACCATCAAGAAGTGGTGCTCGACCTCGCGCGGGCGCGAGCCGACGCGGGGGATGGCGTGATCGTCGTGCTCCACGACTTGGGCTCGGCGGGCGCGTGTGCGGACCGTGTGGCGGTGCTCTCCGACGGACGAGTCGTCGCGTGTGGGCCGCCGGCCGACGTGCTCACGCCGGAGCGGCTCAGCGAGGTCTACGACCACGGCGTCGAGGTGATCGCGCATCCCCGCACCGGAGCGCTCCTGGTGCTGCCGCAGCGCTGAGCGCGTTCCCTCGGCTCGCCGGCCGCCTGCGACTCGACAGGGTGTCGAAAAGCAGGGTACCCTTACCTAAGTCATCCGCTCGTGGGCAACGAAGGGATCGCAATGGAGACGGTGGTCAGCAACACGAGGCGAGGCGTTCGTGCCGCGCTCGTGGCCCTGGTGGTGGGGATGCTCGCCTTCGGTGTCTTGATCGGGCAGTCGATCGGCGCACACGGCGATGACGTCGTCGGACCTGCCGGCGGCGAGGTCGTGGCGGACGCGGCGCAGCCGGCGAGCAACGGCTCACTGTCGTGGCGCCTGTCGGAGTACGTGTTCACGAACCCGGCGAGCTTCGGCCTCCGCAGCGCGACCGCACCGGCGACGTACGACTCGGCAACGTCGTGGACGTTCACGGCTGGGACCGGCACGTACGACCCCTCCACTGGTGCGACGTCGCTCGACTTCACCGGCGAGATGATCTTCGAGAACACCGCAGCCGGGAACTACGGCTTCAAGTTCGCGAACCCGAAGCTCACCGTGGCGGCCGGAGGTGTCGGCTCAGTCACGGCTGACGTGAGCATCCGGAGCTTCGGTGGCGCACCCTGGGGTTCGCCGGTCACGGGCGTGACCGTCGCAACCTTCACCGTGAGCGGCACCACGGTCACCACGGGCCACGTCGCGTTCACCGTGACACCCGACTTCATCCCGCGTACCGACCTCTCCGCGCCGGGCGCGAACCCGAACGACTTCCGCCAGTTCCCGCAGTCGCTGATCGACACCGCGGGCGCGTCGTTCGCTGGTCACTTCCGTCAGACGGCGGTCGGCCAGACGAACAAGGCGCCGGCGGCGATCAACGTGGCGTTCGACTTCGTGCCGCCGAAGGTGTGGACGCCGAACGTCGGCGTGTCGAAGACCACCAACCTCGCCTACGCCGGTGAGACCGTCACCGTGACCGGCACCGACTTCGACCCGGCCACCAACGTCGGCACGGCCCCGCCGCTCAGCGGTCAGCCGACCGGCGTGTACGTGGTGTTCGGTCGCTTCACCGAGCCGTGGAAGCCGTCGGCCGCTGCGCCCGCCGGCAACCGTGAGCAGCTCGCGAGCAAGTGGGTGCTGCCCGCGGCGTCACGAGCCATCCTCGATCCCACGAGCACGAACGCGGCGTTCGGCACGCTCGCGGCCGACGGCTCCTTCTCCGTCGAGCTCCCCGTTGCACCGGGTGGCACGACTGCAGGTGGCTACGGCATCGCGGTGTACGCGGCAGGTGGCGCGATGAACGCCGCGCACGAGTTCCTCACGCCGATCACGTTCGCGGCCGCGCCGCCAGTGGTCGAGCCCGAACCCGAGCCCGAGGTGCCGACCAACCCGGTGCTCGGGGGCGGTCTCGACTGGGGTGTGAAGCAGTCGTTCCGCAGTTACATCCTCACGGGCCCGGCCAACGGTGCGATCACCACCGCCGGCGGTGCGACCACGAACCCCGACGGCTCGTTCCACTTCCCGCTCGACGCGACGGGTGACGAGTACGACGGCAGCGACGTCGACGCCGCGTTCCTCGGCTCGGTCCACTTCACCGGTCACTCGGGTGCACTCGACATGACGATCTCGGACCTGCACGTCGTCACGAATGGCAACGCCGGCCAGATCGTCGGTGACATCACGAACACGGCGCTGAGCTCGACGGCGGTCGAGCTGTACGACGACGTCGTGATCGTGGACCTCGATCTGTCGGGCATCACGCCCGTGGTCGTCGGCACCAGCCTCGTGTGGCAGAACGTGTCGTCGAAGCTCGCGAGCGGTGGTGCGCCTGCCTTCGACGGCTTCTACACCACGGGCACCCCGTTCGACCCGGCAACCTTCGCCATCACGTTCCAGGACGTGCCCGACGGCAACTCGCCGACCGGACCGAAGCTCGCTTCGTTGAACAAGACGACCGTGGCACACGGTGAGTCGCTCACCGTGACGGCCGATGGCTTCACGCCAGGGGAGCAGGTCGAGGTGTGGGTGCACTCCGACCCGATCTTCATCGGCGCCGCGCGGGCTGACGGGAACGGCAACGTGGTCTACACGTTCACCGTGACCACGGCAGTTCCGGTGGGCACGCACCACGTCGAGGTGCGCGGCATCAGCTCGAGCCACGCACAGCTCTCCGGTGAGTTCAGCGTGACCGGCGCCCGCACGCTCGCCTTCACCGGCAGCAACGGGAGCAGCGCCAACCTGGCGTTGCTCGGTGGCGTGATGGTGATCCTCGGTGCCGGCGCCCTGTTGGCCGCGCACCGCCAGCGGCGACGCCAGCCGCTCGAGGTCAGCTGAGCTGCGTCGGGTTGACCGAACCGCTTCAGCCGGCGCCGACGGCGCGCAACACGAATTGCACGGTGGCCTCGATCCGAGCGTCGGGGCCACCGTGCGCGTCGCCCCCACCCTTCGACTCCGTGTCGGTTCGCGCCGCACCACTCGTGATGCATGCGAGCACGAGTGACACCGTGGCGGGATCGTCGACGATCGTCTGCGGGAACGCCTTCGTGGCTGCGCCGTCGATCAGGATCCCGTGCAGGATGTCGTCGAGCGCTTGCGCATGCTCCGAGATGCTGCGGAACGCGTCGCTCGACAACACGTCGCGCAGCGCCGGGCCGGGCGGAAGGTGATGGGTCGCGAGATACTCGAGCTGCTGGCGCACGAAGGTGCGCAACCGGTCGACTGGATCCGGTGTTCGGTACAGCTCAACGCGCAGCTCGTCGACGAAGCGCGCCATCTCGGCCGCGGTGTAGTCGACCAGCAACGCTTCCTTGGTGGGGTAGTAGTTGTACATCGACGTGCGCGCCATGCCCGCGGTCTCCGCGATGTCGGCCAACGTGATTGCGTCGTATCCCCGCTCGTACATCAGCCGCGCGAACGCGTCGAACGCGCGCGCGCGGGCATCGCGGCGATGCGCTTCGAGCGAACCCCCAGTGACGCGCGGCATGGCCGCCGACCCTAGCGGGGTCCGACGAGCCGATCGGACTCCCCAGCAGCAGCGTGACAAGACCACGTATGCCCGCCGCGCAACGCCAAGCTCCTCCGCAGTGACGGTGACTGGAAGGTGTCACGCGAGACCGCGTGCGAAACGCTGGCACTGGTCAGGTGACGTGCCCGCTGCGCACGTGAGCGGTCAGGCCGCCCAGTGACGTTCAGTCTTGGTTGGGCCAGCCGTGGAGGCCGCACTCGAGCTTGCCGCTCCCGGCCCAGCGACCCGCGCGCGGGTCGTCGCCCTCGGCGACGGGCTGCGTGCACGGCCAGCACCCGATCGACGGGTAGCCCTTCGAGCTCAGCGGGTGCTGCAGCAGCTCACGATCCGCGACGTACGCGTCGATGTCGGCGTGGCTCCACGTGGCGATCGGGTTGACCTTCACGATGCCCCGCCCGATGTCGTAGCCGACGATCGGTGCGTTCGCTCGCGTCGACGCCTCGTCGCGGCGCAGACCGGTGAGCCAGGC
>JBEVIU010000093.1:0-7477 GCA_040510575.1 Acidimicrobiia bacterium
GGGTTGGCGGTGGCGAAGGGGTTCGTCGACGTGATGGGTGGCGAGCTCACCGTGGAGGACACGCCCGGGGGAGGCACGACCATGGTGGTGCGCTTTCCGGCGTACGTGGGCGATCAGCACTTCGACGATCAGCACTTCGACGATCAGCCATTCGACGATCAGCCATTCGACGATCAGCCATTCGACGATCAGCAGGTGATCGGGTGAGCAGGGTGCTGGTCGTCGACGACGAACCGCAGATCCTGCGGGCACTCGTCATCAACCTGCGTGCTCGCGGCTACGAGATCGACGTCGCGGCCACGGGGGAGCGGGCGCTCGAGTTGGCGGCGAAGCGTCATCCCGATGTGGTGGTGCTCGACCTCGGTCTCCCCGGCATCGACGGCGTCGACGTGATCCGCGGGTTGCGCGGATGGTCACAGGTGCCGATCGTGGTGCTCTCGGCGCGTGACGAGGAGCCGGCGAAGGTCGCCGCGCTCGACGCCGGCGCCGACGACTACGTGACGAAGCCGTTCGGGATGGACGAGCTGGTCGCCCGCCTGCGGGCCGCGCTCCGGCGAGCGGTGCCGAGCGAGGAGCAGGCCGTCATCGCGACCGACGACTTCGTGATCGACCTGGCCGCGAAGCGAGTGTCACGCGAAGGCGTCGATGTGCGGCTCACGCCGACCGAGTGGCACCTGGTCGAGATGCTCGTCCGCAACCAGGGCAAGCTGGTGACGCAGCGCACGCTCCTCGACGAGGTGTGGGGCCCGTCGCACGAGCGCGACACGAACTACCTCCGTGTGTACATGGCGCAGGTGCGGCGGAAGTTGGAACCCGTGCCGTCGATGCCGCGCTACTTCATCACCGAAGCAGGTATGGGGTACCGCTTCGAGCTGGCGTGATCGTCACGACCGTGGGCGCACGTCGATTGCGACGACGTAGTTGCTGTCGGGCGTGAACGGCTCACCGTCCCACGTCGCGTAGCGAGCCGCGGGAACCAGGCCCGCGTCGCGCGTCCATGCGTCGTAGTCGTCGATCGTGGCACGCCCCGTCGACAGCTGGAACCCCGCGATCAGCGATCCCGCCGGCGCGAGGCGCGCGGCCAGATTGCGCACCACCACCGCCTCGGTCGCAGGGGCGACGAAGATCATCACGTTGCCGGCCATGACGATTGCGTCGAACGGCCCGGGCGCGTCGTCCGACGCCATCGTCGCGAGGTCGGCGTGGCGCCACTCGAGGGTCGGTGCTTTCGCGCGCGCCTGCGCGAGCAGCAGAGGATCGACATCGATGCCGACCACGGTGTACCCGCGATCGGCGAGGCGAATCGCGACCCGACCGGTGCCACAGCCTGCGTCGAGGATGGTGGCCGGGCGGGCGACGAGGCGCTCCACCAGCGACGCCTCGCCGTGCACGTCGTGGCCGTCGGCCGCGAGGCGGGCCCAACGATCGTCGTAGGCCTGCGCATCGAGCTCCACACGCCGTGGACCCTCGACCACCAGCAACCTCCTCCTCGCGAAATCCCGCGACGGGCCCTCAACGTACAATCTCCGGGAAGGTGTCACCCCCCGGCAGGAGGAGCACGCATGCGCGCACCGATCCGTGAGCTGGGTGCCCGGTGAGTGCAGACCTGACCGTCGCGCAGGTCGAGGAGGCGTCGACCCGCCTCGAGCGCACGCTCTTCGAGGTCAAGCGCGTCATCGTGGGTCAGGACAGGATGGTGGAGCGGCTGCTCGTGTGCCTCTTGGCGCGCGGGCACTGTCTCATCGAAGGGGTGCCCGGCCTCGCCAAGACGCTGGCCGCCGAGACGCTCGCGGCGACGGTGCGGGGTGGGTTCGCGCGGATCCAGTTCACGCCCGACCTCATGCCGTCGGACCTCGTCGGCACGCGCATCTACCGACCGTCGAGCGAGCGCTTCGACGTCGAGCTCGGCCCGATCTTCTCCAACTTCGTGCTCGCGGACGAGATCAACCGCGCGCCGGCCAAGGTGCAGTCCGCGCTGCTCGAGGTGATGGCGGAGCGCCAAGTGTCGATCGCGGGTGTCACCCATCCGGTTCCGGAGCCCTTCCTGGTGCTCGCGACGCAGAACCCGATCGAGTCCGAGGGCGTGTACGCGTTGCCCGAGGCGCAACGTGACCGCTTCCTCCTCAAGGTGGTCATCGGGTATCCGACGCCGATGGAGGAGCTCGAGATCGTGCACCGGATGGGCGTCGAGCCGCCGTCGGCCGATCCCGCGCTCGACGTCGACGAGTTGCTCGAGCTCCAGCGTCTCGCTGACGCGGTGTACGTCGACCCCGCCGTCGCCTGGTATGCCGTGAGCCTGGTGTTCGCCACGCGCGCGCCGGCAGAGCAGGGGTTCGACGACCTCGTGCCTCTCGTCGCCTTCGGTGCGAGCCCGCGCGCAACGCTCGGCCTGGTGGCCGGTGCACGCGCGCTGGCCCTGATTCGGGGACGCACGTACGTGCTGCCCCAGGACGTGTACGACATCGCGCCCGAGGTGCTGCGCCACCGGATCGTGCTCAGCTACGAGGCGCTGGCCGACGGCGTGGAAGCCGACCACGTCGTGGAGCGCATCGTCACCGCGCTGCCGATCCCGCACATCACGCCGGGACAGGAGCGCGAGCCCGGCGCCCGACCGCCACTCGCCGATCCGCGACCTGCTGATCCACCGGTCGCTGATCCACCGGTCGCTGGTCCACGGGTCGCTGGTCCGGGGGGCCTCGGCGCGCCGGACACGGCGTCGACCACCGGGAACGACGACGCGCAACGCTCGGCGTGAGCACCGACTCGACCGTCGGCCGGGCCGAACAGGGCCTGCGGCGCCTCGAGCTCGACGTGTACCGGCGCCTCGACGGCATGCTCCAGGGCGATCACCTCGGTTTGGTGCCGGCTCCCGGCACGGAGCTCGGTGAGAGCCGCGAGTACCGGGCGGGCGACGACGTCCGCCGCATGGACTGGCCGGTGACGGCGCGAACCGCGGTCGCGCACGTGCGCGACACCATCGCCGACCGGGAGCTCGAGACGTGGGTGGTCGTCGACCGCTCGGCCAGCCTCGACTACGGCACCGCGCAGTGCGAGAAGCGCGACATCGCGCTGGCATCGGTCGCCGCGGTGGGGTTCCTCACCAGCCGGGTCGGTAACCGGCTCGGTGCAGTGGTGCTGTCGAGCGCCGGTACCGCGGTGATCCCTGCACGCGGCGGTCGCAACGCGACGTTCGCCCTGCTCCGCCGGATCGACTCCGTCCCGCGCATCGACGGCGCGAACCCTCCTGCCGGTGACCTCGGCGACGCGCTGCGTCGCGCCACTCGCACGGCGCGGCGTCGCGGTCTGGTCGTCGTGGTGTCGGACTTCCTCGCCCGCGATGAGTGGGCACGACCGCTGCGCGTGCTCGCGGCCCGCCACGACGTGCTCGCGATCGAGATCATCGACCCGCGCGAGCTCGAGCTGCCGCCGGTCGGGCTCGTGACGCTGGTCGACACCGAGACCGGTCGGCGCGTCGAGGTGCAGACGGCCAGCGAGAAGGTCCGAGCGCGTTTCGCCGCGGCCGCGGCCGCGCAGCGGGCCGAGATCGCCGACGCGATCAAGGGTGCAGGAGCCGAGCATCTCGTGCTGCGCACCGATCGCGACTGGCTGCTCGACATCGTCCGCTACGTCGACGTTCGTCGTCGCCGCCGCGCCGGTCGCGCGGCACCGCGTCCTCGAGCGTCGACGCGCGTGCCGGCCACCAATGGCGAGCCGGTGCGGTCGTGACGTTCCTGTCGGAGGAGCGCCTCCTGCTCCTCGTCCTCGTGGTCGCGCTGCTCGTCGGATACGTCGTGGTGCAGCGTCAGCGGCGTCCCTACGCGGTGCGCTTCACCAACGTCGACCTGCTGGCGTCGGTGGTGCCCCGTCATCCCAGCTGGCGCCGCCACCTTGCCGCCGGCGCGTCACTGCTCGCGTTGACCCTGCTCGTGCTCGCGTTCGCCCGCCCGGCTCGAACCGTGCAGGTGCCGCGTGAGACCGCCACCGTGATGCTCGCGGTCGACGTCTCGCGATCGATGAAGGCCACCGACGTCGACCCGACGCGCTTGCGCGCCGCGCAACGCTCGGTGGAAACGTTCGTGAAGACGCTGCCGCGGCGGTTCAGGCTCGGCCTGGTGCTGTTCGCCGGCTCGGTCGAGGTCGCGGTGCCTCCCACCCACGCCCGTGCGCGCGTCAGCGACGCGGTCAAGAACATCACCCTGCAGGCCTCGACCGCGATCGGCGAAGCGATCTTCTCGTCGCTCTCGGCGATCAAGGCGACGCCGGCCGACGGCGGGAAGTCGCCGCCGGCGCGCATCGTGCTCCTCTCCGACGGCAGCACGAACGCCGGCCGTCCGAACGAGCAGGCGGTCGCGGCGGCCCGCAAGGCCGACGTGCAGGTGTCCACCATCGCGTTCGGCACCGACTCGGGCACGATCGTGCTCGACGGCGTCAACGAAGCGGTCCCGGTGAACCGCGACGCCCTCCGTGCGATCGCACAAGACACGGGTGGGCGTTACGCCGAAGCGGTCACCGAGCAGGGGCTCCGCCAGACCTACGAGGACATCGGCAGCCGGCTGGCGAGCAAGCCGGAGTCGCGTCCGATCACGATGTGGTTCGTCGGCGCCGCCATCCTCTTCGCCTTTGCGGCGGCGGTGGGCTCGCTGCTCTGGACGTCGCGCCTGCCCTGATCCGGCAGGCATTCCTCTGAACTGGGCGGCCCGCCCTGACCGGTGTCGTGGGTCACACCGGCGCCCCACAAGCGACGATTCCGTCAAGTCGAGGGAGCGCGCCGCCGACACAGGGGCGAGCGAGAAGAGCGGGAGGGGCGCATGCGCTACGGCCGTGCAGCAAGTGTGGAACCGGGCGCCATGTTCACGTGCTCGGTGTCGCGACGCGGGGAGCACGTGACGGTCGGCGTCATCGGCGAGATCGACCAGTCCGCCGCGGGCCAATTCCGCAATCACCTCCTCACCATCGCCAAGGAACATCCGGCGTCGATCGCCATCGACCTCGCGGGCGTGTCGCTCCCCGACGCGGCGTGCGTGGCGGTGCTGGTCGAGGTGTGGCGCTTCGCCGAGGAGCACCACATCGAGCTCACCGTGCGGTCGCCGTCGGACGCGATCACGCGAGCGTTCGACGTCACCGCGTCGGGCCACCTGCTGACCCTGCGCACCTGACCCGCGAGGCCTGACCGGCCATCCGAGCGGACGTCTCCGGGCACCGCTTCGCGGAACTTTTCGTGCCCGACCGGCGACTCCTTGGGACATGTGCGGGCCCGCTCGGGGCCCGCGTTCGTCGAGCAAGGGAGCACGATGGGCAGGCTGATGGGTCGACGCGGGTTGGTGGCGGTCGTGATGGCGGCCGCGGTTGCGCTGCTCGCGAGCGGCGTGGCGAGCGCGCACGTGACGGTCAAGCCGTCGTCGGCACCCGCCGGTGGGTTCGAGATCCTCAGCTTCTCGGTGCCCAACGAGAAAGAAGACGCGAACACCGTGACGCTCGAGGTGGAGCTGCCGACGAAGACCCCGATCGCGTTCGTGAGCGTGAAGCCGATGCCCGGATGGACGATCGCCGTGGAGCGCACGACGCTCGCCAAGCCGGTGAAGGCCGAAGGCGGCGAGATCACCGAAGCGGTGAGCAAGATCACGTGGACCGCGACCGACGGTGGTCTCGAGCCCGGGCAGTTCGACCTGTTCACGATCTCGGCCGGACCGCTCCCCACCAAGGCGAAGAAGCTCGAGTTCAAGACGCTGCAGACCTACAGCGACGGCGATGTCGTGCGCTGGATCCAGCCGACGGCGAAGGGCGCGCCGGAGCCGGAGTTCCCGATCCCGACCCTCACCATCACCAAGGAGTCGAGCGAGCACGGTCACTAGCCGACATCCAGGGGTTACGTTGCCGCCATGAGCGATGACGTCACCCCGTTCCACGTCGAGCTCGACGACGAGCAGATACGCGACCTCCGTGAGCGTCTGGCGCGCACGCGTTGGCCGGACGCGGAAGTCGTCGACGACTGGTCGCAGGGGCTGCCGCTGTCGTACGCGCAGGAGCTGTGCGCGTACTGGCGTGACGAGTACGACTTCGACGCCGCCCGCGCACGGCTCAACCGCTTCCCGCAGTTCCGCACCGAGATCGATGGCCTCGGCATCCACTTCCTCCACGTGACCTCGCCGCACCCCGGCGCGTTGCCACTGATGCTCACGCACGGGTGGCCTGGTTCGGTGGTGGAATTCTCGAAGGTGATCGACGCGCTGGTCGACCCGCCTGCCCACGGTGGCGACGCCGCCGATGCGTTCCACGTGGTGTGCCCGTCCCTGCCCGGCTTCGGCTTCAGCGACCATGCCGAGGAGACGGGTTGGGGCGTCGAACGCATCGCCGCGGCGTGGTCGGTGCTGATGGCCCGGCTCGGTTACGAGCGGTACGGCGCGCAGGGTGGCGACTGGGGCACCTTCGTGACCACGACCATCGCGCAACAGGACCCGGAGCACGTGGTGGGGATCCATGTGCAGCTGCCCATCGCGGACTTGACGCCAGAGGCACTCGCCGACCTCACGCCGGCCGAAGCGTCCGCGCTCGAAGCGAGTGCGGAACATGCCACGTGGGGCACCGGGTACTCGACGCAACAGCAGACGCGCCCACAGACGCTCGGCTACGGCCTCGCCGACTCACCGGCCGCGCAATGTGCGTGGATCGTCGAGAAGTTCTGGGCCTGGACCGACAACGACGGTCACCCGGAGGACGCGGTCTCGCGCGACGACCTCCTCGACAACGTGATGCTCTACTGGCTCCCGAACAACGGTGCCTCGTCGGCACGCTTGTACTGGGAGAGCATGCGAAACCGGAACACCGACCCGGTGACGGTGCCGACGGGATGCTCGGTGTTCCCGAAGGAGATCGTGCGCTTCTCGCGCCGGTGGGCCGAGACGCGTTTCACCGACATCCGTTTCTGGAACGAGCCCGACCGCGGCGGGCACTTCGCTGCGTTCGAAGAGCCCGACATCTTCGTCGCCGACGTGCAGGCGAGCTTCCGGACGATGCGCTGAGCGTCAGGCGGTGGTCTTCTCCAGGATGTGCACTGCGCACGTGGAGCCGAGACCGATGACGTGGGTCATGCCGACCTTCGCACCCTCGATCTGACGGTCGCCCGCCTCGCCGCGGAGGTGCATCGTGACCTCGACCATGTTCGCGGCGCCGGTGCACCCGATCGGGTGGCCCTTCGACACGAGCCCACCCGACACGTTGACGGGGATCTTGCCGTCGCGGGCCGAGGAGCCTTCGTCGATGAACTTGCCGGCCATCCCGGGCTCGCACAGCCGCAGGTTGTCGTAGTGGACGAGCTCGGCGGTGGCGAAGCAGTCGTGCAGCTCGACGAGGTCGAGGTCCTGCGGGTCCACACCCGAGTCTTCGTAGGCGCGGTCGGCCGCCGTGCGGGTGAGGGTGTTCACGTCGGGCGCCGTCTGCGACATGTTGTCCTCGTTGTACGGGTCGCTGTAGAGCGCCG
>JBEVIU010000094.1:0-7210 GCA_040510575.1 Acidimicrobiia bacterium
CTCAACGCGTCGCCCGGCGCCGCGGTGGGTCGCGTGTACTTCACCGCCGATGCGGCCGAGCTGCACCACGAGCAAGGTGAGGCGGTGATCCTCGTTCGACCGGAGACGTCGCCCGACGACATCCATGGGATGATCGCGGCAGAGGGAATCCTCACGTCGCGCGGCGGACTCGTGAGCCACGCTGCAGTCGTCGCCCGCGGGATGGGCACGCCCGCCGTGTGCGGCGCGAGCGAGCTCAACATCGACGTCGAGCGGGGCCAGTTCGAGGTGAACGGCGTCACCGTTCGCCAGGGTGAGGTGATCTCGATCAACGGCACGACCGGCGAGGTCGTCGTCGGCGAGGTGCCGGTGGTCACGCCCGAACCGAGCGGGCCGTTCGACGTGATCCTCGGGTGGGCCGACGAGTTCCGCCGCTTGAAGGTGCGCACGAACGCCGATCTCCCGAACGACGCGCAGGTGGCGCGCCGGTTCGGTGCCGAGGGCATCGGGCTCTGCCGTACCGAGCACATGTTCCTCGGCGACCGCTTGCCCCTCGTGCAGCGCTTCATCCTCGCCGACGACGCGGTCGACGAGGACGCTGCGCTCGACGAGCTCGAGAAGCTCCAACGCTCCGACTTCGAGGGCATCTTCGAAGCGATGGACGGTCTGCCCGTCACGATCCGGTTGCTCGACCCGCCGCTGCACGAGTTCCTCCCCGATGTCGAGGAGCTCCTCGTCGCGGAGGCGCGCGGTCAGCTCGACGCCGAGGGACGGCGCCTGCTCGCCGCTGCGCAGCACTGGCGTGAGGCGAACCCGATGCTCGGCACGCGTGGCTGTCGCCTCGGCATCATCAAGCCCGGGCTCTACCGCATGCAGGCGAAGGCCATCCTCGAGGCCGCAATCGCACGCAAGGAAGCAGGCGGCGATCCGCGCGTCGAGATCATGATCCCGCTCATCGTCACCGAGGCCGAGCTCGCCATGCTCACCGACTGGGTGCACGAAGAGGCGGCGAAGGTCTTCGAGGCCGCAGGCACCGAGATCGCCTACCTCGTGGGCACGATGATCGAGACGCCCCGAGCCGCGCTGGTCGCGAGCGAGGTCGCCGAGGTCGCGGAGTTCTTCTCGTTCGGCACCAACGACCTCACGCAGATGACGTTCGGCTTCTCCCGCGACGACGTCGAGGGCATGTTCATGTCGGACTACCTCGAGCTCAAGCTCCTTGCGGCGAACCCGTTCGAGACCCTCGACCAGGAGGGTGTCGGGCAGCTGGTGCGGCTCGGTGCCGAACAGGGCCGCGCCGCGCGACCGGATCTCAAGCTCGGGATCTGCGGCGAGCACGGTGGCGACCCGGCGTCGGTGGCGTTCTGCGACGAGATCGGCCTCGACTACGTGTCGTGCTCGCCCTACCGCGTGCCGATCGCCCGCCTCGCCGCCGCCCATTCGGCCCTCGGCGCGGCCGGCCCCGCGAGCACCGCCTGACCATCACTGTCACACCCCGGTGATTTCATTGTGGAATGACTCCCGTTGGGCGCAACTCATTCCTCACTGAATCTGCCTCGACCCTCGAGGGCGACGTTCGGGTCGCGCACGAGGGGGCGCGGGCATGGGTCGGCGGAGCGCTGTTGGGGCGCGAGGAGCGTGAGCTGCAGCTCGACGCCGCACTGGCGCCGGGCGCGACGCGGCCGTTCGGCGCCGGAGACCGCCTGCGCGTCGAGGCGCCCGATCCGTACCGGCTCTGCTTCGAGCGTGACCTCGACCGGATCAAGCACTCGCGCCAGTGGCGACGCCTGGCGGGGAAGTGCCAGGTGTTCATCGCCCCGGAGGACGACCACCTCCGTACCCGGCTGACGCACGCGGTCGAGGTCGCGCAGGTGGCGGTGGGCATCGCCCGCGCCGCGAACTTGTGTCTGCCCCTCGTCGAGTCGATCGCGCTGGCCCACGACTGCGGACACGGGCCCGCGGGTCATGCGTCGGAGGAGGCCTTCTCGCCGTTCCTCGGGCCCGATGGCTACGACCACGCCGTGTACGGCGCCGACGTCACCCTCGCCCCGCTCAACCTGTGCGCCGAGACGCTCGACGGTGTCCGCAACCACTCCTGGCGACGCCCGGCGCCGCGCACCCCCGAGGGTGAGGTGGTCGCCTGGGCTGATCGCATCGCCTACGTGTGCCACGACTTCGAGGATGCGGTGCGGGCGGGGATCCTCGAGCCCGCCGACCTCCCGATCGAGGTCCGCCGCGTGGTCGGCTCCCGCAGCTCCGAGCAGATCGGCACCTTCGTGCTCGCCGTGCTCGACGCGATCGAGCGCACCGGCGCGGTCGGGATGACGGAGCCGGCGGCGTCGGCGCTGGCCGCGTTCCGCGCTTTCAACTTCGATCGCATCTACCTCCGGCCCGCGGCGCGGCGCCAGGCCGAGCGCGTGATCGGGCTGCTCACGGGGCTCGTCGAGCACTTCGCCGATGCCCCGCGCCGCGTGCCGATGGTGCGCGACGGGGAGCTGGTCGCGCCCGCTCCAGGGAGCGCCGAGGCCGCGGTGGTCGCGGTCCGTTACGTGAGCGGCATGACCGACCGCTTCGCGCTCGGGCTCGGCGTCGATCTGCTCGGATGGCGCCCCGACGAGCTCCCGCGCGGCGTGTGAAGGGCGTCTGAGCGGCGCCCCAGACGCGCCCATAGGCTGCCCGCGATGCAGGGGTCATCACACACCGGGCCGACGCTCACCGTGGTGATCGGCGCTGCGCTGGACCGGGCGCGGTAGCGATGGGCATCCTCGACGACGACGTCGCCCGCGTCCGCGACGCGACCGACCTCGTCGCACTGGCGAGCGAGCACCTCGCGCTCAAGCGGGTCGGCAAGAACTACAGAGGGCTGTGCCCCTTTCACGCCGAGAAGACCGCGTCGTTCTACGTGCACCCCGACGTCGGCCGCTACCGGTGCTATGGCTGTCAAGCGAGCGGCGACGCCATCTCCTTCGTGCGGGAGGTCGAGCACCTCGACTTCGTGGACGCGGTCGAGCGTCTCGCCGCCCGCGCGGGCATCACGTTGCGATACGACAATGCCACCGTCACGAAGGACCGCGGGCGTCGCGATCGCCTGGTGGAGACGGTCGGCGCGGCGATCGACTTCTACGAGCAGTTGCTCCTCGAGGCCCCCGACGGCGGTACCGCACGCCGCTACCTGCGCAGCCGTGGCTTCGACGGCGACGCCGCGCGACGGTTCCGACTCGGCTGGTCACCCGACGACTTCGACCGCCTGAGCATCCACCTGCAACGCAAGGGATTCTCGCGCGACGACATCGTCGAATCCGGCCTCGCGTTCGTGAACCGCGTGAACAAGTTGCAGGACCAGTTCCGCGCGCGCTTGATGTTCCCGATCTTCGACACGCGCGGCGACGCGGTCGGCTTCGGAGGTCGGGCATTGGGGGAGGAAGGACCGAAGTACAAGAACTCCGCCGACAACACGCTCTACCACAAGAGCCGATTGCTCTACGGGCTCAACTGGGCAAAGGGCGAGATCGTCGCGCGAGGTGATGTGATCATCTGCGAGGGGTACACCGATGTGATGGCCTTCGCACTTGCCGACGCACCCAACGCAGTTGCAACCTGCGGCACCGCGCTCGCCGATGATCACTTCCAGATCCTGAAGAACCTCGCGCGCAAGGTCGTGCTCGCGTACGACTCCGACGCGGCCGGACAAGGCGCGGCCGAGAAGTGGTACGCGTGGGAGCAGCAGTTCGAGATCCAAGTGCAGGTCGCCGACCTTCCGCCCGGCCGCGACCCGGCCGACGTGTGGCACGACGATCCTGAGGCGCTCCTTGCCGCGGTCGCGTCGGCGAAGCCGTTCCTCGAGTTCCGAATCGATCGCGCGTTGGCCGCCGCAGATCGGAACTCGATCGAGGGCCGAGCACGCGCCGGTGAGCTGGGCGCGGCGATCGTGGCCGAACACCCGAGCGATCTCGTGCGCGACCAGTACGTGATGAAGCTCGCCGGTGAGCTCGACATCGAAGCCGATCGCCTGCGCGAAGCAGTTGCCACCGCACGCCGCGGGCGCACTGCGGGCAAGCCTGCGCCGGACCGCGCCGCCAGGGGAGTGCCCTCCACCGGACGATCGCCGGAGGAGTCGCGGCGACGGGCACCCGAGCCCAAGGTCGACCGTCGGGAGCTCGATCTGCTGCTCTACACGGTGCACGATGCCGAACTGGTCGACGGCTGGATCGACTCCCGCTTGTTCGCCGACCCGGTGGCGCGCGCCGCGTTCGAGGCGATCGTGAGCACACCCAACGTGCATGAAGCGATCGCGCGCACCGACGGCGCGGTGCTCGCTCTGCTCGAACGCGTCGCAGTGGAGGAGCCCGTCGACGACGACGAGCCCGAAACGCTCAGAGCGCGACTCATGGCCAACGCGATCGCGCCGGCCGCGAACCGCGTCCTCGCCGCGATGCTCCGCGCCAGCGACGAGCGCTCCAGTTCGCTGAAGCTCCTGCTCGACTCGCTCGCCTACGCGCGCGACGCGGGCGATTGGGAGGCCGTCGTGGGTGCGTGCGAGCAGTTGCTAGGGTGGATCGAGGAAGGGTCACGTGGTGTGGGTGCCGCGTGAGCACGCACGCATGACTGAGCACGCATGACTGATTCGGCGAACTCGTGAGCAGTTCCGAAGCGCCCGTCGCAGTGCCTCCGTTCCCGCCGAGCAACGTCGTCGATCTGCTCGCGCGTGTCAAGGAACGCGGGTACGTCACCACGGGTGAGGTCTTCGCGGCTGCACCCGATCTGGAGCCGGCAACCGACGAGCTCGCCGCGATCTACGCATGGATCCGTGACCAGTCGGTCGAGGTGGTCGACGAGATCGCCGAGGAGCTCGCACGCGAAGACGAACGCAACGCGAGTGGGGCGCCGAGCTCCCCGCCCGCGGTGCCCGCGGCGAGGCCCGCTGAGGAGCCGACTGCGCCGGTGGCGAGTCGACCGCGTGCCACCGCTGCGGCCGAGCCAGCCACGCGCCACACCCGCGCCACACCCGCCCGCGCCGAAGGCGCCAGCTTCGACCCGGTACGGATGTACCTCAAGGAGATCGGGAAGATCCCGCTCCTCACCGGACCGCAAGAGGTCACGCTCGCCAAGCGCATCGAGGCCGGCATCCACGCGGCAGTGCGTCTCGGGCTGCGGGTCGACCCGGCGGCCGATCCCGACGCGCCGGCGCCGACGGTCGAGTTGTCGGAGGGGGAGTGGTCGAGCCTGCAGGCGGTCGTCACCGACGGCGAGATGGCTACGCGTCAGCTCACCGAGGCCAACCTGCGCCTCGTCGTGTCGATCGCCAAGCGGTACGTCGGTCGCGGCATGGCGCTCCTCGATCTCGTGCAGGAGGGCAACCTCGGCCTCATCCGTGCGGTCGAGAAGTTCGACTACACGAAGGGGTTCAAGTTCTCGACCTACGCCACGTGGTGGATCCGTCAGGCGATCACCCGCGCGATCGCCGATCAGGCGCGCACCATTCGCATCCCGGTGCACATGGTCGAGACGATGAACAAGGTCCTTCGTGTGCAGCGCCAGATGCTCCAGGAGCTGGGGCGCGAGCCGACGGTCGACGAGGTCGCCGCGAAGGTGGAGCTCACCCCCGACCGCGTACGTGACATCCAACGCATCTCGCTCGAACCGGTGTCGCTCGAGACCCCCGTCGGCGAGGAAGACGACAGCTCGCTGGGCGACTTCGTCGAAGACCCCTCCGCGATCGCGCCCGCAACCGCGGCCGCGCGCGCGTTGCTCACCGAGGCGATCGAGGAAGCGCTCGAGGAGCTCAACGATCGGGAGCGCGCCGTCGTTCGCCTTCGTTTCGGTCTCGACGACGGCCAGGTGCGCACGCTCGAAGAGGTCGGCAAGGAGTTCGGTGTCACGCGCGAGCGCATCCGCCAGATCGAATCGAAGACGCTCGCGAAGCTGCGTCACCCCACCCGGTCGCAGCGCCTGCGCGACTACCTCGAGGAGCCCTGATCCGTGAAGCGAGCTCTTGCCTTGTCGTTCGTCGCGCTCGCGATCAGTGTCGCCGGAGCTTCGGCGGCCAACGCCGCGACCGTCTCCGTCGAGGAATACGTCAACAACGTGTGCACCAGCGTGACCGCGTTCAGCGAGGCGAGCGATCAGGCGACGCAGACGTTCCAGAACGACACGGCAACGCTCACCAAGGTGTCACAGGTGAAGCCGAAGTTCGTCGCGTTCTTCGACTCGCTGCGCGACGCGGTCACGCAGTTGCAGGCTGATCTCAAGGGCGCGGGCACACCGCAGCTCGCGCACGGCAACACGATCGCCAAGCAGCTGCGCGACGTCATCGCGTCGATGGGAGACGTGGTGACCGACGCTCGCGACACCGCGGCCGATCTCAAGACCTCGAGCCCCAAGCAGTTCGCCAAGAGTGCGACCGAACTGGGTGTGAAGCTCGACAAGGCGTTCTCCAACGTCGGTGACGGTTTCGACGGGCTCCCCAAGCGTTACGACACGTCGACGCTGAAGGCGGCCCAGCAGGCCGACGCCGCCTGCGCGATCCTCAACTGAGTCGGCGCGCCGGTCACATGAAGTTGCGGGTGTGCAGCGCGGACAACTCCGCGGCCTCGTCGGCGCCGAAACCGAGCCGAACCAGACGACGGGTTCGACCTTCGTCCATCTCACCCTCCAAGGTCCGCACCCGCGCCACGCCTGATGCGATCGCGTCGGGCTCCCACGCGCCGGCGGCGAGCACGACCAGCGCGTCGTAGACCGCTTCGTTCAAGCCCGCGGTGTGGCGCAGCACGTCGTGGCGTCGCTCGATCGCGAGGCGGATCCTGGGCCGGAGCGTTGGATCGTCCGCCACCGCAAGCTCGAGATGAGCAAGGCCGTAGGCAACGTGGCGGGCTTCGTCCTGGAGCACGAGGTGGGCGAGCGCGCTCGTGACCGGATCGGGTGCGTGACGCTCGAGGAACGACAGCAGGTTCAGGAACGAACCTTCGCCGAGCACGGAGAGCAGGAACAGCGCGAGCGTGAAGTCCGGCTCGTCGAGCAAGCTCTGCAGCGACGCCCGTCCGCCGGCACCCGAGACGCCGAGCGGGGCTCCATGCAGTCGCGCCCGCCGCGTGAACACCTCCACGTGACGTGCCTCGTCCGCGACCTGCACCGCGAGCAGCTGCACGATCTCCCGAAAGTGCGGGTGGACGCGGCCCAGGAATCGGGCCGGCACCGTGAGCGCGGCCTGCTCGTTCTCGATGAGGTACGTCAT
>JBEVIU010000095.1:0-27806 GCA_040510575.1 Acidimicrobiia bacterium
GAGCGCGCTCGGCGCGCCGGGGACGCCCGGTGGCAGGACGATCGGCGGGAGCGAGACGGGAGGGTGGAGCGCGTCGACCAGTTCGTCGACGAGGTGCACCACCGGCGCGAGGAGGTCTCGGAGGTCGTCGGGCAGCAGTGCTCGCACTTGGGTGACGAGGTCGGACAGCGAGCGCAGCGTCGTGTCGGTGAGCGCGATCGTTCCGTCACCGATGCCGGCGATCAGCTGATCGAGCTGCGCGAGCAGCGCGGGCGCGATGCCGAGCGACTCGACCGTCCGCAAGCTCGCGCGCGCGTCGTACACGAGTGTGGTCAGCGTGGCGGTCGGGAGCCCGGTCACGCCCTCGAGCAGGCTCGTCGGCGTGGTGGTCGCTCCGCCGGTGCTCGGCGTCGCGCCCGGGACGAGCTCGCTCGTCGGTGGGGCCGAGACGTCGCCGGCGCCGGGGCTGACGCCGACGGACGGCACGTCGATCGGTGCGACATCGATCGGGGGCACGTCGACCGGCGGGAGCCCGGGGATCTCGATGGGTGGCAGGTCGATCGGCGGGAGGTCGACCGGAGGGAGCGGAAGCGGCGGCAGGGGAGGGAGCGGTGGCAGCGGGAGCGGCGGCAGGACGATCTGGCGCGGAGCGTCGTGGCTGGTGCGCCCGGTGGACGCGGCTGCCGAGTCGGCGAGCACGGGGCCGAGCACCAGCGCCAGCGCAGCGATGGTCCCGAGGCACCAGGCGGTCGGCCGGTTCGGGTGGCGCTCCGTGCTCCACATCGCGTTGACCACCCCCCGTGGTGACTACGCAGCGTGAGATTCCTGCTACGAAGCGTAACAGTCCCAGGTCAGGTTGAATACCGTGCTCGTTCCTGTCGACGTCCGACGCGGTCAGCCCGACCCCCTGACCACGCAACGTGACATCTGTCCGTTCGGTTGGACGGGAAGTGCCCAGAGCCTCAAGACACGGGCGATCCCGTCGATCCTCGTGGGGGCAGGCATCGGTGGCGAGACACGCGACCGGAACCAGGGAGACATGTGATGAAGCACGTGACGCGAGGGGTACGAACGGGTGCGGCGGCCGCCGTGGTCGCACTGATCGGTGCGGCCGTGACGTTGGGCATGCCCTCGCCTGCGAGCGCGCACGTGACCAGCGTGGGCGGCGGTGCGTTCGGCGCCCAGGTCGGCGTCACCGTGCTCATCCCCCCGCCGGTCACGCTGGGTCCCGTTCCCGCGGTCACGTTGCCGTCGGGCGGCGGCGCACCGCTCACCGCGACCCTCGCCAGCATCAACGTCGCCGGACTCCTGACCACCGGCGTCCTCGACGTCTCCACGAGTGGCGGCAACCTCGACTCGCACGACGGCTTCGCGACCAGCACCGCGCAGGTCGCCGGTGTCGCGGCGCTGGTCGACGTCCTCACCGCCGACGTCGTGTCGAGCACGTGCACATCGAACGGCGACGGGTCGTCGGGCTCGACGACGCTCGCCGGCGCGTCGATCAAGGGACTCGGTGCGCTCGACGTGAACCCTGCGCCCAACACGACGATCCCGGTCCTCGGCGTCGGCTCCATCATCTTGAACGAGCAGACGCAGACCAACGTCGTCGGCTCGACGAGCTCGATCACGGTCACCGCGATCCACGTGCACGTCGACGCCGTGCTCCTTCAGGGCGACATCTACATCGCGCAGTCGCGCTGCCAGGTGAACGGACCCGATGTGCTCATCGACCCCGATCCGCCGGTCGACCCGACCGACCCCACCGACCCGGGCGCGACCGACCCCGGCACGACGCCCAGCGGTCCCGGGACCACCCCGACCGACCCGAACACCCCGGCGATCGCGGTTCCCGCGACGCCGCGCTTCACCGGCTGATCAGGCGGCTGCGCGGCTCAGAGCTTGTCCGCGCGCCGGAGGGCGCGCGGGCGACCGTCGGGATCGAGGAGCAGGCGGTGCACCACTTGGTGGCCGATGCGCCGCACGCCGCGGACGCGTTCCACCGGATGCTCGCGAAGGTGACCGGTTGGCCGCTCGCCGCGCTGACCGTCGGCGTGCCACGCGTCGAGCGCCTTGGCCGAGCTCCGCATCGCCGCGAACCACGAATCGGGTTCGACGAGGTCGGCGTCGTCACCCGGCGCGCGCCCGAGGTGCTCGCCGGACAACGACAGTCGAGTGTCGCGTGCGATGCGCCGAGCACCCTCGTCGCGACCAGTCGGGTCGACGGGTGAACGCTCGTCGCGCGTGCTGTCGATCACCGCGCACGACACCTCGGAGTCGTGGGTCCACGAACGACGATTGAGGTTGTCGGAGCCGACCGTCAGCCACAGGTCGTCGACCACCACGGCCTTCGAGTGCACGTAGATCGACGTGCCTTCGTCGTTCTCGAGGTCGTAGACCGCGACGCGATCGCCACCGGCGGCGATGAGCTGGTCGAGCACGTACTCGCGACCGATGCGGCTTGCACCTCCGGCCACCAGACCGTCGGGGTCCGGGTACCGCGGAATCACGATCACCACCAGGAGGTCGGGCTCGCGATTGAGAGCCTCGGTGAGGCAGCGAGCTGCGTGGAACGACCACAGGTACTGGTCCTCGAGGTAGATGAGCCGCCGCGCCCGCCCGAACGCCTTCACGTAGGCGCGGCCGATGCTGCGTTCCCCGGCGGGGGCGAACGGATACGCACGTCGACGCACCGGATAGGTGCGCAGCACCTGCACCGCGAGAGGTCCGTCGGCGGTCCGCGTCACCGGATCGGGCAGTGCGCTCGGCTCGGCCGGCCGTTGCGCGCGGCGGTGGAGCAGGGCGCGCCAAGGGTTGCGCGTGTCGAGCGGTGTCGGATCCTCCCACCGTTCGCGGAAGGTCCACTCGACGTCGGCGATCGCAGGACCGTGCAGTTCGATCTGCACGTCGTGCCACGGCGGCCGGGCGCCGTAGTGGTCCGGATCGAGGTCGGCAGCCTGCGGATCACCAAGATGACGACGGTCGTCATGACGGCCGTGGCAGAGGTCGATGCCGCCGACGAACGCGACGTCGTCGTCGGGCCGCGCCCGCCTCACGACGACGAGCTTCTGGTGGTGACTGCCTCCGCGGCGAACCCGGTGATCCAGCAACACCTCGCCGCCCGCCTCGTTCACCGTGCGGGCCAGGTCGAGGTTCGCCTCGGCGGAGAAGTTCATCGCCTTCGGGTGGGATCGCCACAGCAACCCGCGCACGTCGACGCCACGCGTCGCGACGTCGCGCAGGACCGCTCCCACATCCGACTCGTCTCCGGCCAGGCGCTCGTCGGCGTCGCCTTCCCAGTCGGTGAAGAGGACGGTGTCGCCCGTGCGCGTCGTGCACAGCTCCTCGTAGAGCCGCGCGAAGTACGCCGCACCGTCGGTCAGGACCTGCGCGCGGCTCCCGACCGTCCACGCGACGCCGTCGGCGTGAGCAGCATCGATCGTGGTCGAGGGATTGCCGCGCTCGTCTGCATGCAGGAACCACGCGGCTGGGGCCAGATCGACGCGGGACTCAGCGTCGGCGACGGGTTCAGGTGAGTCCATGGGCGAGCTTCCGGTCGCGTGCCGCAGCACGGTCGACCGGCGGCTGCTTGAGGGGGTCGCGCGGTCTCGGCTGCCCGGACCGAACCGCTTCGAGTTGGGCTGCGATCGCCGCACCGTACAGGATGGCGATCGACGACAGGAGTGCCCACAGGAGGAGCGCGACGAGCCCGGCGAGCGGCCCGTACGCGTCGCCGAACGAGCTGCTGAGCTGGACGAAGAGCCCGAGGCCGAGTGTCGCGAGCGACCACAGGATCACCGAGACCGCGCTGCCGAACGCGAGCCACGACCACGCGGGCTGGTGCCGCCGCGGCGACCAGTGGAACAGGAGCGCCATGGCGGAGGCGATGAGCACCAGCGCGAGCGGCCAGCGCAGCGCCTTCCACGCCGTCGAGCCGATGCTCTGCCCGAACGCAAAGGCGAGGAAGGAGAGCAGGGCGAGGGTGCCGACGCTCACGGCGAGGAGGAACCCGCGCCCGTACTTCTCGAGCATCGGGCGGTCCTGCTCGACGCCGTAGAGCCGGTTCAGCGCGCGTTCCATCTGGCCCATCAGCGTGGTGCCGGTGACGAGCGCACCGACGAGACCGAACACGAGCGCCACCCACTTGCCCGATGACCCGGCGCGGTACGCCTGGTCGACCGCATCGGTCACCACCTTGCCGGTGGCACCCGGCGCGACGTCCTCGATGGTCCGCGAGATGGCCTTGCCCGGGCCCGTCTGGCCGAACCAGCTGGCCAGGCCGACGAGGCCGATCACGCCCTGCACGAGCACCAGTGACAGGAGGAACGCCATCGACCGCGCGTGGCTGAACCCGTCGGCGGCGCGCAACCGCACGAACGCGTCGCGCGCGAGGCGCATTCGACCGGTGTCGAGCAACGTCTGACGCGCGTCGTCGCCGTCGAGCTCCCACGTCTCGGGCACGAGCATCGCGGTGCTCACGACCCGACCTCGGGGACGCACACCGTGACCGAATGCGGATCGACGCGCATCTTCACGCGCTTGCGCGGCGGGCGGTCGCCGCCGTCGAGCTCGACGGGCATCTTGCGGTCGAGATCGATGCGCACCTTGCGCGCGACCGTCACGTCGACGAACGGCGACTGGTCGGCCTTGCCGGTGGCCGTGCGCGCGAGCGCGCGAACCCATTGCGTGAGCCCCTTGGCGGTGACCACGCCGACCTCGAGCCGGCCGTCGTCGGGTGTCGCCTCGGGGAACACCTCGACGCCACCGAAGAGGTTGCCGACGTTGCCGACGAGCACACACCCTGCATCGCCCTCGAACCACGTGGCGCCGTCGATGCGCACGCGCGCGCCGAAACGCTCCGCGCGCAGGTGCTTGGCGCCGGTGATGACGTAGGCCAGGCGTCCGAAGCGGTCCTTCAACGTGCCGTCGGCGTCGCGGATCATCAACGCGTCGAGCCCGACACCAGCCATGACGGCGAAGCGCTCGCCGTCGAGGCGACCGGTGTCGATGGTGCGCCGTTCCCCGTGCAGGCCGATCTGCACTGCGGCTTCGAGATCGATCGGGATGCCGAGGTTCGTCGCCAGGAGGTTCGCAGTGCCGGCGGGCAGGATGGCGACCGTGACGGGCTCGTCGCCGATCGCGTCGAGACACCGCTGCACCATGCCGTCGCCACCCCAGACGAACAGGAGGTCGACGCCCTCCGCGAGCGCGCGCTTCACCTGTTTCGGCGCGAACTTGCTCTTCGGAACCTCGATCCAGAGTGGGTCTCGCACCCCTTCGCGCTCGAGGACCGCGCGCAGCTCGCGGAGGCCGCCGCCGAGCACCTTCATGCGGTGTGCGACGACCCCGACGGTTGTCATCTTGTTCCCCCTGCCACGGTGGGCTCCGGCACTGTGGGCTTCGTCACGTCGTCCGCACGGAAGGCTCGTTCGCCGGCACGCACCGCGATGAGGGCGACGGCGATGCAGCCGAGGCCCACGAGCGCACCCACCGTCACGTCACTGGCGTAGTGCATGCCTCGGTACATGCGTGAGAGGGCGACGATCACCGGTGCCGCAACCGCGAGCGCGGTGAAGGCGACTCGCAGCACGACGTTGCGCGTGAGCCGCCACACCACGATCGCCAAGGAGCCGTACATCGCCACCGCAGCCGCGACGTGCCCGGAGAAGTAGCTGTCGGCGACGATGAGGTCTTCGAGCCGCGCGACCTGCGGTCGGTGACGCTCGACGAAGTACGTCGCGGTCGCGTAGGTCGCGCCCTCCACGGCGATCGCGACCGCAACGATGCCGAGCTCGCGCCAGTGACGGCGCAACGCCAGAAGCGCGAACACCACCAGCAGCACGATCGCGACGGTGACCGTCTCCGAGAACCTGGAGCCCCACAGGGAGAGGTCGTTGCGGGTGGGGCTCCGACGCTCGACCAGCCAGGTGGTCACGTCGACGTCCCAGTCGCCGATCGCACCCCGGAGCAGCTCCCGCGTGAGCAGGAAACCGAAGCCCACCGCGGCGGCGGCCAAGACGACGTATCCGAGGATCGCGGTGAGCACCGTGACGAGGACCGCGCGCATTGGTCGCCCGCTTGGTGGTCGCCCGCTAGCTTCGCTCCCCGCCTCACGATGCACGGACACCGACTCGTCGATCGGTGCGCCTGCGAGCGGTGTACCAGCAATCGGCGCCGCCGTGGCGGCCCCGATTTCCCCTCCCCTTGTGTTCATGCTGACGGTTTCACCCGTTTCGCCGCGCGGTAAACCCCGTGCAACGATGTTTGTCCTCGCTGGGTGCGGCTGTCACGGGTGCGCCCACGATGAAAGGCTGCCGTCCTGATCGTCGTCGTCGCCTTGTTCCTGCCGGCGCTGCTCGCGGGCACGCTGGTCGCGATCCTCCTGTCGCGCCGCCCGCAGCTCGACCCTGCGTCGCCCCACGTCGCGTCAGTGGCGGCCCACAAGGTCGAACACGAGCTCGACACCCCGCGCGGTGCGCGCGGTTGGGTCCGACGTCATTTCGATCCCAAGACCGCGACCGGCCTCGCGCTCGTCGCCGGGATGCTCGTCGTCGTCGTCGGTGGCGCGCTGGTCGGGGTGCTCGCCTACCTCGTGCGCTCCCACTCCGGGCTGCAGGACATCGACAACTCCGTCGCGCCGTGGGGCGCCACCCACGCGACCGCGTTCGCGCACGACGTCGTGCAAGCGGTCACCGAGCTCGGGGGAACCCGGGGGTTGCTCATCGTGGTGGTGACGGTCGGCGTGATCGAGATGATCCGGCGCCCGAGCCGCTGGCTCCCCGTGTTCCTCGTCGTCGTCGCGCTCGGTCAGCCGACCGTGACGAACACGATCAAGGACCTGCTCGATCGCGTGCGCCCGACCATCGACGCCGGCGCCGCGTCACTTGGTCCGTCCTTCCCGAGCGGGCACTCCGCGGGCGCCGCCGCGTGCTTCGCCGCCCTCGCGCTCGTCGTCGGGCGGGGCCGGTCGCGGCGCACGCACGCCGCCCTCGCGGGCGTGGCGGTGTTCATCGCGGTGTCGGTCGCGTCGTCGAGAGTGCTGCTCGGCGTGCACTGGCTGAGCGACGTGATCGGCGGTCTCGCCCTCGGCTGGGCCTGGTTCGCCTTGTGCGCGCTGGCGTTCGGCGGTCGTCTGCTGCGCTTCGGTGCGCCGGTCGAGGCGGCCGAGCGCACGATCGACGCCCGGGACCGCGTCGGAGCCCCCGGTAGCCTTGGTCCGCGATGACCCGTCGTGCCCTCGCCCGCGTGGCCCCGGTGCTCTTGCTGCTCGTCGGCGGGTTCGGCGCGCTCGGGCTCTCGACGTTCGCCTCATCAGCGACACACGATCGCACGGCAGTGCCCGCCGACCGCGACCGCGCGCCGACCGTCGCCGCCGAAGCTGCATCCAACGACGCCGTCGCGGTCACGTTCAACCGGCCCGCCGACGACTCGCGCCGCGGTGCCGTTCGCCTCTTCTCCATCGTGCTGGCCGCGCTCGTCGCGCTGCTCGCACTCTTCGCCGCTCGCCTCGCGCGCTCGTTCGTCGCATTCGCGGCCCACCGCGACCTGTCGCTCGAAGCGCGCCGGCGCGGTCCACCTCAGCTCCGCTGCATCTGACGAAACCCCAACTCGTCACCGCGCCCGCACCACGTTCGGCGGCGCGGCCCGCATCGGAGCACTCCATGAGCCAGGTACAGACCGAACCCGCGCCGTCGACGGTGCACCGCAGCAGTGCCACCCTCCGTGTCGTCATGGTGGGTGTGCTCGTCGCCGCGGTGCTCGCACTCGCACTACGGATCGTCGAAGGCCCTGAATTCGTCGACCGCCTGACCATCGCCAACCAATCGTCGTCGCCGCTCGACGTCGACGTCGCCGGCTCCCGCGACGGCGGCTGGACCCCTGAGGGCGTTGCCCTGCAACGCGGCGAGACGAACTTTGCCGACGTCATCGACCAGGGCGACGTGTGGTGGTTCCGGTTCTCGAGCGCGAACCGCAGCGCCATCGTGCGGGTGCCCCGCGAGCAGCTGGCCCGCGACGGCTGGCACGTCACCGTCCCCTCGTCGATCACCGACACGCTCGCCTCGGAAGGCAAGCGACTCGACTGAGCCTGCGGAGCGCTGCGTTCACCTGAGGCAGCGCCCGTCACGCGGGCCGTACGCCGAGCGTTGTGGGACACGAGAGCTGTGGGACAATTGAGATGTCCCCGACTCAGCCATCCCACCCCGTGGGCAGAACTCAGGAGGGCGACTGGGTCGGGGACACCCTCGGAACCGCTGGACGGTCCTGTGGGGATACGGGCTGGACCGATTTTTTTTCCTGACGTGCTCCTCACGTGCTCCTCACACCGCGCGAATCGCCCTCATCGTGCGGTCCCGCCGCCGGCACCCAGGATCTCGTGGCAGCAGTGCTCGGCGCGGCCGCGGCGTGAACCTGAGCACCGGATCCTGAGGACTGGCTGAGTCGCACCCGGAACCGGCTCGTCGGCCCGGTCCGTTCTGGGGGTATGGAACACACCTCCCCTTCCCCCCACCTGTCCCCGACCCGGCGCGAGCGGCGCGCGGCGACGACGCGCCAACGTCGCATCCTCACCCTCGTCATCGCACCCATCGCGCTCGCGGTCCTGGCCGTCGGAACCATGGGCGCGGCGCCGAGCGACAGCGGCAAGCCGTACGCGGCCGATGCCAACGAGACCATCGCCGACCTGCAGCAGTACTGGTCGACGACGATGCCCGAGGTCTACGGCCAGGAGTACGAGGCGATCCCGACCGACCGCCAGTTCCCGTACTCGTCGTCGAACCCTCCGCCTGGCTGCGGCACGCGCGGGAACACGCCGTACTCCGAAGTGGCGGGGAACGCGTTCTACTGCAGCCAGAACGACTTCATCGCGTGGGACACCGAGGAGCTGTTCCCGCGCCTCACCAAGCAGTTCGGCGCGTTCGCGCCGGCGTTGGTGCTCGCCCACGAGTGGGGCCACGCGATCCAAGCCCGCGTCGGGTTCGACACGTACCAGTCGATCTACCTCGAGCAACAGGCCGACTGCTTCGCCGGGTCCTGGGCCGCGCACGTGGCCTCGGGCGACTCCTCGCTGTCGATGTCGGCCGACGACCTCGACCGCGCACTCGCCGGCATGCTCCAACTGAGCGACCCCGTCGGGATCGACGCATCGCAGGACGGCGCGCACGGCAACGGCTTCGACCGCGTGAGCGCGTTCCAGGACGGCGTCGAGGGAGGTGCCGCGGCGTGCGCGGCGTACGAGAACGACCCGCCGTCGATCACGGAGTCGGGTTTCACCAGCCAGGCCGACTACGCGACCGGTGGCGACATGGCCCTCGACGAGCTCGTGCCCGCGATCGAGAAGGCGCTCGACACCTACTGGTCCGACGCGGTGAGCACGAAGATGACCGCGCCGAAGCTGGTGTCGAGCACGCAGGCCGACGCCTGCGACGGCGACACCGACGGTGGTGTCCTCGTCGACTCCATCACGTACTGCCCGGCATCGAACACGATCGTGTACGACGCGGCCACACTGCGTGAAGCGCACTCGTCGGTCGGCGACTTCGGCGCTGGCCTGCTCGTGGCCACGGAGTACTCGTCTGCGGTGCAGCATGCCCTCGGCAACGCACTCGACACGTCGAGCGCGCGTCGCACGTCGGAATGCATGACCGGTGCGTTCACCCGAAGTCTCGACAGCGCGCGCCAGTCGAGCCGCAGCGACAGCATCACGCTGTCGCCCGGCGACCTCGACGAGGTCGTGACCATGCTCGTCGGCGCCAAGACCGGCGACGACCGTGGCGGCGCATTCGAGCGGGTCGCCGCCTTCCGCACGGGCTACACCAAGGGTGTCTCCGCCTGCACCAAGATCTGACCGCGCTGGTCTGAGCAGCACCCGTCCCAGCCAACCGCGAACTGGCGTCAGTTTGGAGGGATAATCCCTCCGAATTGACGCCGCTTCGTTTGGGTGGGGGTGTGGTTGTGCAGTGGACGACGAGTCGGCGGCGGCACCCGTGAACCGACTCGCCCGCGCCATCCCGATCCTCGACTGGCTGCCGCACTACCAACGAGGCGACCTCCGTGGCGACGTCGTGTCGGGGCTCACCGGCGCGGCGATCCTGGTGCCGCAGTCGATGGCCTACGCGACGATCGCCGGTCTCCCGCCGATCGTCGGGCTCTACGCGTCGGTGGTCCCCGTGCTCGTCTACGCGGTCCTCGGGAGCTCGCCGCAGCTGAGTGTCGGGCCGCTCGCCACGATCTCGATCATCGCGGCGGTCGCGCTGGCAAAGCTCGCACCCGCGGGCAGCGCGGAGTACGTGGCGTTCGCGGCAACGCTCGCGGTGCTCGTCGGTGGCGTGCACCTCGTGCTCGGTTGGGGCCGGCTCGGCTTCCTGGTGCGGTTCCTGTCGGAACCGGTGATGAGCGGCTTCATCGGTGCGGTCGGGGTGATCATCATCACCACTCAGCTCGGCCCCTTCTTCGGGTTCGCGGTGCCCTCCGATCCCTTGCCGATCGAGACGGTCGTCGGCTGGATCGACCGGCTCGACGAGACGAGCGCGGTGACCCTCGCGGTGTCGGTGTCGACGCTCGTCGTGCTGCTCGCGGTGCGGCGGTACCGTCGGCTGCCGAGCGCACTGCTCGCCGTGGTGGGCTGGTCGATCGCGGCGTACGCGTTCGACCTCGACGAGCACGGCGTGGCATTGATCGGGCATGTGCCGCAAGGTCTCGCCGGGCCCGCGTGGCCGCCCTTCGACTGGCACGCGGTGCGGGTGCTGCTCCCCGCCGCGCTGGCGATCACCTTCGTCGGGTTCGTCGAGTCACTGGCCATCGAGCGTGAGTACGCGCGCGAGCACGGCTACCGGATCACCCCGAACCACGAGCTCGTCGCACTGGGCTCCGCCAACGTCGCGGCGGGGCTCTTCCAAGGCATGATCGTGACCGGCGCGGTGACGCGTTCGTCGATCGTCGACGCCGCGGGTGCACGCACACAGCTCTCGGGCGCGATCACCGCACTCGTCGTGGCACCACTCCTCGTCTTCTGGACCGACGGGTTCTCGTACATCCCGGTGTGCGTGCTCGCGGTGATCGTGATCGTGGCCGTCCTCGGGTTCGTGCACGTGGCGGAAGCGCGTCGCCTGTGGCGGGTGGAACGCACCGACTTCTGGCTGATGATCGGCGCGTTCGCGAGCACCATCGGCCTGGGCGTGGAGTTCGGCGTGCTGGTCGCCGTCGCGGCGTCGATCGTGGTGGTGGTGTACCGGGCGACGAACCCCCGCGTCCCCGAGCTCGGTCGTCTTCCCGGCACGTACGCGCTCGTCGAGCTCGCGCGCCACCCCGAAGCGGAGACGTTCGTGGCCAGCGTGATCGTGCGACCCGAGTCACCGCTGTACTTCACGAACGCGGAGACCGTCGATCGTCATCTCCGCGCCGCGCTCGATCGCGACGACACCCGCATGCTCGTGGTCGACATGAGCGGCGCCGACCAGCTCGACGCCACCGCCGATCACATGCTGCGCGACCTCGTCACGGCCTACGTGCCGCTCGGGCGGCGCGTGTTGTTCGTCCACGTGCACGACGACGTACGCGACGTGATGGACGCGTCGGGTCTCGCCGCGATGGTCGGCGACGACGCGTTCCTCGCCACCGACCACGACGCCATCACCCGCCTCGAATCACCCTGACTTCCCCACCCCGAAGCCAACTGGCGTCAGTTCGGCCGGATTATTCGGCCGTTTTGACGCCAGTTGCGGTGAGGGAGGTCCCGGTCGCTGCTGAATCGACGGCTGACCGCGTGTGGTCGGGGCCGTGGTCGGGGGCGGGGTCGGGGAGGCGGAGGTCGACGCGTCGGAGCAGTTGGGCGTTGAGCGCGACGACGATGGTCGAGAGGCTCATGAGCACCGCGCCGATCTCGGGCCCGAGGGTGACTCCGGCCCATGCGAACGCCCCGGCTGCGAGCGGGATGGCGACGATGTTGTACCCCGCACCCCAGGCGAGGTTCTGCACCATCTTGCGGTACGTCGCGCCAGAGAGCCGCGTGACACTGACGACGGCGCGCGGGTCGCTGCTGGCGAGCACGATCCCGGCCGACTCGATCGCCACGTCGGTGCCGGCGCCGATCGCGATGCCGACATCGGCGCGCGCCAGCGCGGGCGCGTCGTTCACACCGTCGCCGACCATCGCCACCGATCGCCCACTCGCCTGGAGCTCGGCCACCTTCGCGGCCTTGTCCTCCGGGAGCACCTCGGCCATCACATCGTCGACGCCCACCTCGCGCCCGACCGCGGCCGCAACCTGGGTGGCATCTCCGGTGATCATCACGACGCGCACCCCGTTGGCGCGCAGCTCCGCGACGGCTTGACGCGCCTCGGGGCGGATCTCGTCTTCCAGCGCCAACGCACCCACGATCCGTGCCGGCTCGTCGAGGCACACGAGATAGAGGACCGCGGCGCCACGGGCGCGCCATTCGTCGGTGTGCTGGAGCAGCGAAGGCGGGTCGGCCAACGCGCGTTCGCGCACCAGCGCGGGCCCACCGACTGCGAAGCGACGGCCGTCGACCGTCGCTTCCACGCCGCGACCGGTGATCGACCGGAAGTCGGTCGCCGTGGGCACCGAGCCGCTCTCGGCGCCGGCGAAGACGATGGCCCGCGCCAGCGGATGCTCGCTCTCGCCCTCGACCGCCGCGGCCAGGCGCAACACCTGCGCCTCGTCGAATGGGCCGCCGGCGAATGAGCCACTAGCAAATCGTCCGTCGGCCGCCACTCCGGTCACGGCGTGGGCGCCCTTGGTGAGCGTGCCGGTCTTGTCGAAGAGCACGGTGTCGACCGTGCGCATCCGTTCGAGTGCGATGCGGTCCTTCACGAGGATGCCGTTCGCCGCCGCCATCGCACTCGACAGCGAGATGACGAGCGGGATGGCCAGTCCGAGCGCGTGCGGGCACGCGATGACGAGCACCGTCACGGTGCGCACGACCGCGTCGTCGGTCTCGCCGGCGAGCGACCACGCCACGAAGGTGACCACCGCCGCCCCGGCCGCCACGTAGAACAGCAGCGCGGCGAAGCGGTCGGCCAGCGCCTGCGCGCGACTGTGCGACGCCTGGGCGTCGGCCACGAGGCGTTGGATCCCTGCCAGGGCGGTGTCGTCACCGACCGCAGTGACGCGGACGCGGATCGACGAATCGGTGGCGATCGTCCCTGCGACGACCGCGTCGCCGACGACGCGCGCGACCGGCCGCGACTCGCCCGTGATCATCGACTCGTCGAGCTCGGCCGTACCCTCGACGACCTCGCCGTCCGCGGGAACACGGGCCCCGGGCCGCACGAGCACCAGATCGCCGACCCGCAGCGATCCGCTCGCCACCGTCTCCACCGCACCGTCGGGCGCCACTCGCTCGGCGTCGTCGGGCAGCAGCGCCGCGAGCGCGGCCAACGCGGACTGCGCCTGCCCGAGCGCCTTCATCTCCTGCCAGTGCCCGAGCAGCATGATCGTCACCAGCGCCGCGAGCTCCCACCAGAACTCGAGGTCGAACCACCCGAGGCTCGTGGCCATCGACGCGCAGTACGCGACGGTGAGCGCCATCGCGATGAGCAGCATCATCCCGGGTTGGCGCGCCTTGATCTCTGACCATCCACCCGACAGGAACACCCAGCCCGGCCAGAGGAAGATCACCGTGCCGAGCACCGGTCCCACGAGGTCGACACCCGTGAAGTCGAGCTGGTAGCCGAACCACTCCATCACCATCGGGCTGGTGATCACGACCGGCACCGTCAGCGCCAGGCTCCACCAGAACAGGCGTCGGAACATCGCGATGTGGTCGCCGTGACCGTGCATGGCCGGCACTCTATACCCCAGAGGGGTATCTAGCACCAAGCAGTCAGGTGAACCGGCGGCCACCATGTGTGGTTGCCGACCAAACATCGGGTCACGGGACGCTCGGAACACCCTGATCAGGTCTGCGGGCAGATGGACACGACCTACATTTCTCCTGTGCCGGGCATTGCGACTGCGCCGCGCGGCTTTCGCCACGAAGCCGTGATCTATACGGGCGACGACGAGTTCCTCGACGGCACCCTGCAGTTCGTACGTGACGGGTTCGAGGCGGGCGAGCCGACCATGGTGCTGGTGAGTCGGCCCAAGATCCGAGCCCTGCGCGACGAGCTGGCGGGCGACGGCGAGCGCCTCTACTTCGCCGACATGGACGCCGTCGGGCGCAATCCGGCGTGCATCATCCCGGCGTGGACCCGTTTCGTCGACGAGCACCGCACGTCGGCAAGCAGGTTGCGGGGCGTGGGCGAACCGGTGTGGCCCGAGTGCTCACCGGCGGAGCTCGACGAGTGTCGCCTTCACGAGCTCCTGCTCAACGTCGCGTTCGACGCCACCACACCGTTCTGGCTGCGGTGCCCCTACGACGCGGCGCACCTCCACGACGACGTGCTGACTGACGCGCACGACGCACATGAGCTCGTGGTGCGCGACGGCGTCAGCGAGCCGGGCGCGAATCCGGGCGACGCGCGAGTCAGCCTCGACGCTCCACTCCCCGAGCCGACCGTGCCCGTGCGTGAGCACCGCTTCGCCACCGACACCGAGATCGTCGCGTTGCGCGAGCTCGTGGCCGAGCGCGCCCGGGCGTCCGGGCTCCCCGCACAGGGGGTCGCCGACATCGTGCTCGCGGTGCACGAGATCGCGACGAACTCGATCCGCTACGGCGGCGGGTACGGCGACGCGCGCGTGTGGCACGACGATGCCGGGCTCGTGTGCGAGATCCGCGATCGCGGGTACATCACGGATCCGCTGGTCGGTCGGCGCGCGCCTCGAGGCGACGCCGTCGGCGGTCGCGGGATCTGGATCGCGAACCATCTCGCCGACCTCGTGCAACTGCGCTCCTCACCGGCGGGCACGACCGTGCGCGTCCACGTCCGCACTCCCTCGGTCTCGAGCACTCGCGGTCCCGATGACAGGACCGCTGATGCCGCTCAGCGGTGAGTACGAGCCCAGTCCGTCGGCGTGGGTCGCCGACCAGTTGCGTGACTACGAAGCCAGCGGCGGCAAGGCGAACAACACGTTGCGCGGCGTGCCTGTCGTGATCCTCACCCCGTCGACGACCCGAACGTGACGCTGCAAGATCTGGCTTGCTGATCCCGCTTGCTGATCTGGCGTGTGGATCAGGCGTCGGCCGCGACCCGGAACCCCATGTGCGAGGTCGACGCGTCGACCTCGTTCCCGTGGCGGGCGGCGACCCGGTACCGCCGGCAGTACGACACATGGCAGATGAACGAGCCGCCACGGATGACCCGCTGCTCGCCGACGTCTGGACCTTGCGGGTTCTCGTGCGGTGACACCGCGTAGTAGCGCGTGTCGTACCAGTCGGCGCACCACTCCCACACGTTGCCGGTCACGTTGTGGAGCCCGAAGCCGTTGGGTGCGAACGCGTCGGCCGGCGCGGTGCCGAGGTAGCCGTCGGCGCCGGTGTTCCCACCTGGGAACGAACCCTGGAACACGTTCATCCGGTGCTCGCCGCCCGGCTCGAGGTCGTCACCCCACGGAAACGACGTCGCGGCACCGCCGCGCGCTGCGTACTCCCACTCCGCTTCGGTCGGCAGCCTTGTGCCCGACCAGGCGCAGAACGCCTGCGCGTCGTTCCACGACACGTGCACGACGGGGTGGTCCTGACGATCGTTGTTGTCCGACTGCGGGCCTTCGGGGTGGCACCAGTCGGCGCCGAACACCTCGCGCCACCATGGCGTCGCGGCCACCGAACGGGTGTCGGGGAAGTCGTCGGGGAGCAAGCCGGCGAACACGAACGACCAGCCGAAGCGCTCGGCGTCGGTGCGATGGCCGGTGGCGTCGACGAACGCGGCGAACTCGCGGTTCGTGACGGCGCACCGTCCGATGCGGAACGGCGCCAGCGTCACGTCGTGCACCGGCCCTTCGCCATCGCCGGCATACGCCCACACCGACTCGTCACCCATCGCGAACACTCCTCCGGCGAGCGCGACGAGGTCGAGGGTCGGCTCCGTCACGGGTGCACGTCAGGCGGTCGACGGTGTGCGCCGGCGCGCCACGAGCGCGGCGATCAGGCGCCAGCCGAACATCGTGAGGAACAGATAGGCGAGCGCGATGATCGTGAAGATCCCGAACCACGGGTCGTGGGTGAACGAGCCCCGGAGCACCTGGGTGACGGCGATCCCGCCCAACCACGTGACCGTGAGCGCGAGCCACGTGTGGTCCGGACGCGTGTACAGACGGGCGAGCAGCGCGACGCCGAAGATCCCGACGCACAGCGGCCACATCACCTCGAAGAACCATCCGAAGTCGCCGACGATCCGGTGACGTTCGCCACCGATCAGCACGAAGCTGGTGATGCACAGCAGGTCGAGCAGGGGCGCGATGCGCAAGCGGGGTGGCTGCAACATCGTGACAGTGTGGTCGGTGAAGCAGGCCCGAGTGACATCCGGGGCCACAACCGGGCGACAACCGGGGCCACAAGCGGGGCGGCATCGGCGCAGATCCCGCGCGTGCGCGAGGGTGGCGCATGGCGAAGCGTCACGACCACGACGCGGGAGGCGACGCCGCCTTGCTGGCGGCCAAGGCGCTCCTGCGCGCTGAGGTGTGGTCGGAGCTCGACGTGCCCGGCGTGGCCCGCTTCCCGAAGCCGGTCAACCGCATCCCCAACTTCGTCGGTGCCGAAGCAGCCGCGCGACGCCTCGCCACCACGCCCGAGTGGGAAGCCGCAGCGACGGTGAAGGCGAACCCTGACTCGCCACAATGGCCCGTGCGCCAGCAGGCGCTGGTCGACGGCAAGCTCGTGTACATGGCGGTGCCCCGGCTCGCGGAGCGCGATCCGTTCTTCCTCCTCGATCCCGCGCAGCTCGTCGACAACCCGCGCGCCGCGAGCTCGATCAAAGGGGCGTCGCGCAGCGCTCGGACCGTCGACCTCGACGAGCTCGCGCCGGTCGATCTCGTCGTCACCGGCTGCGTGGCCGTCGACGGGAGCGGGTCACGGCTCGGCAAGGGCGGCGGGTTCAGCGATCTCGAGCTCGCAGTCGCGGCCGAGGCCGGGCTCGTCGACGCGCACACCGTGGTGGTCACGACGGTGCACGAGCTGCAGGTGCTCGATTCGGGCACGATCCCGACGAACGCGCACGACATCCACGTCGACCTGATCGTGACGCCCGACCGCGTCGTGCGCTGCGCTCGTCCCCCGACCTGGTCGCTCCCCCGCCTCGTGTGGGACGAGCTCACCGACGAGAAGATCGCGTCGATCCCCGTGCTGGAGCGGCGCCGCCCGTGATCCAGGCCCCATGATCCAGGCCCCATGATCCAGGCCCCATGATCCCCGCCATCATCTTGAGCTTCGCGGTGATCTTCGTCGCGGAGCTGGGCGACAAGAGCCAGCTGATGGCGCTCACGTTCGCGACGCGCTATCCCGCGATCCCCATTCTCATCGGCATCACCATCGCGACGGCCATCGTGCACGCGATGTCGGTGCTCCTGGGCGCGGTCGTCGCGGTCACCCTGCCGACCGATGCGATCAACGTGGCGGCCGGGCTCGCGTTCCTCGGCTTCGCGGTGTGGACCATGCGGGGCGACTCGCTCAGCGACGAGGAAGAGGGCAAGGCCGCACGCGCCGAGCGCGGGAACCGCTCGGCGATCATCGCGGCGAGCGGCGCGTTCTTCCTGGCCGAGCTCGGCGACAAGACGATGCTGGCCACCATCACCCTCGCGACGACGCACGGGCTGTTCGGCACCTGGCTCGGCTCGACCCTCGGCATGGTGGCGGCGGACGCCCTCGCGATCCTCGTCGGCCGCCTCCTCGGCACCCGCCTCCCGGAGCGCACGATCCAGATCGGCGCGACCGTCCTGTTCGTCTTCTTCGGCGTCGCCCTGATCCTCGAAGGTCTCGGCGCAAGCCCTTTCTGATCGGGCCCGTCTGAGTTTGTCGCCTACCCTGAGCACCTGAAGGGGAGTATCCCGCGTCACCGCTGTCGTCATCACGGCCTTCGGCCCGGCATCGGTGCCCCACCTCGGGGTGGGAGAGACCTTCGGCTGTTCACCTCCGACGCCGAAGGACGACCCGTTCATGGAACTCCATTTCCTCGCTTCCGGCGGTTTGCACCTCGCTGCCTCCGGCGATGCCAGCCAGTTCGCGCAGCTCGACGTGGGCATGTGGGCATGGGTCGGGCTGCTCGTCCTGCTCGCCGCGATGCTGGCGGTCGACTTGCTGTTGCACCGCGACAACCACGAGCCGACCACGAAGCGCGCCGTCGTCGAGTCGACGGTGTGGATCGCGTGCGGGATCGGGTTCGCCTTCGTGGTGCTCGCGCTCTGGGGCGGCCAGGCGTTCGGCGAGTACCTCAGCGGGTACGTGATCGAGAAGTCGCTGAGCGTCGACAACGTGTTCGTGTGGGCGGTGATCTTCTCGTCGTTCGCGATCCCCGCGCGCTACCAGCACCGCGTGTTGTTCTGGGGCATCTTCGGCGCGTTGGTGCTGCGCGGGATCTTCATCTTCGCCGGTACCGCGCTCATCGCGCAGTTCTGGTGGTTGTTGCTCGTGTTCGGCGCGGTGCTGATCGTGTCGGGCATCAAGGTCGTCCGCCACCGCGACGACGAAGGCACCCACGGCCACGATCGCGCCGTGAAGCTGCTCGGTCGGTTCCTCCCCGTCCGCACCGAGCTCGCCGATCAGCACTTCCTCGTGCGGGAGGCGGGGAAGTGGGTCGCCACACCGCTGCTCGCGGCGCTCGTGGTCGTGGAGATCACCGACGTGATCTTCGCGGTCGACAGCGTGCCAGCGATCCTCGCGGTGTCACGGGAGCCGTTCATCGTGTTCGCGTCGAACGCGTTCGCGATCCTCGGCCTGCGCGCCCTCTACTTCCTGCTGGGCGGCGCGCGCGAGCGCTTCCACTATCTGTCACACGCCCTCGGCGCGATCCTCGTGTTCGTCGGAGTCAAGATGGCGGTCTCGCACTGGTGGCACATGCCCACCCTCGCGTCGCTCGCGGTGATCGTGGCGATCCTGGTGGCCGCCATCGTGTTCAGCGTGCGACGCGCTCCGAAGGCCGCTCCCCCGTCGGCCCCTGCTCCGGTGCCGGAAGTTCCGTCGCGACCGCCGACGTAGACGAGCAGTCTCTCAGGGAGATGTCATGAGCGCGCGCATCCGGGTGGCGAGGTCGACGGACCACGCGACGGGATCGTCGAGCGGCCACCCCATGTCCGGGATGTCGAAGTGCTCGACGCTGAGCAAGCCCTCGTAGCCGAGCGCGTCGAGTCGCGCGAGCAGCGCGGCGAAGTCGACGGTGCCGCTCGCGTCGTCGACGTGGAGTTGCGCATCGCCGGGGCGACCCTGCCGGAGCTGGATGTGTCCGGCGAGATCGAGCAGCTCGATCGGGTCACCGCCCCAGTCGGCGACGTGGCCGGTGTCGATCATGAGCCGCAGGCCGGGCACCTCCTCGCAGATCGCACGGGCCTTCTCGTTGGAGTTGACCACCGAGCGCGCCGCCGGTTCGAGCAATGCGCCAGGCGCCGCCCGGAACACCTCGACCGTGTGCTCCCACGTGCGGCGCGCCAACGACATCGAGAACTCGGGCACGGGCCGCGGTGCGATCGCGCAGCCCACCGGCAGGGCCAAGGTCGCGGGATCGACATCGATCCCGGTGTCGACGAACTCGAAGCCGAGCTCGCGCGCCCGTTCCGACGCGCGGTCGGGCAGGTCGGGGTTGAACGCAATCGTGACGATGCCCAGCGGGTACTGCACTCGCGCAGCATGCCAGAGTGTGCGATGGCCGCGGCGACCGATCTCTTCGAACGCCGGAACCGCGCCCGGATCGTGGCCGTGGTGGTGATCGCCGCCGCGAACTACGTGCTCGCAGTGGCACTGGCGGCGGTCTCGGTGACCCTGGCACTGGTGCTCCTGGCCTTGGTGAAGTTCGAGATCTTCCCCGACAGCGTCGAGACGCTCGAGTGGTTCGGGTACGGGCTCGGCGGTATCACCGTGGTCGCGTTCGTGGTGGGCACGATCACGGCGCTGTTCCGCATCCCGTTCGCGCGTCGCAGCCTCGAGCACCGCGTGCTCAACGAGACCGGCGCAGTCGTCGTGGCCGACGACTCCCACCGCGAGGTGCGCAACCTCCTGGCCGGGCTCGCGATCGCGGCCGGCATCCCCGAACCTCGGTTCGCGGTGATCTCCGACCCCGCGCCGAACTCGTTCGGTGTCGGGACCCGGCCGGAGACTGCGATCGTCGGCGTGACCACCGGCCTCACCGATCACCTCAGCCGCGACGAGCTCGAGGCGGTCCTCGCCTACGAGGTGAGCCGCATCCGCAGCTGGGACGTCGCGCTGTCGAGCTGGACCGTTGCGCTCACGGGTGGTGCGCTCACCGCGCTCGACGCCGACGGCGGCGCGCTCTCGTCGTTCATCGGCTGGGTACCGCGCCACGTCGCGGAGTGGCTCCAGGTGTGGGCGCTGCGCGACCAGGGCCATGAACGCGACCGCGCCGCGGTGCGCTTCACGCGCAATCCCGGATCACTCGTCCGCGCGCTGGAGAAGCTCGACGCCGACAGACGGCAGATCGGCAAGGTGAGCCGCTCCACCGCGCCGCTGTGGATCGAGTTCCCGCCGAAGGTTCTCGAAGGGCGTTCCACCCGCGCCACGCGACGACTCGCGGCGTCGCTCCTGCTCGATGAGCGCATCGCCGACCTGCGCGAGCTCGCGCACGCCGCCCCCGACTCGGGTCGCGCCTGAGCCGACGGGCGCTCGTCAGCCGAGACGCAGGAGCACCTCGAAGAGTGCGGGGTCGGCTTCTGCGCCGTACGCCGACACGATGGTTGCCTTCACGCCACACGTCGGGCACTCGATGCCGAACACGATCGCCTCGTCGGCTGGGTCGCTCGGCCCTTCGAAGCGGAAGGTGTGCTTCACCACCAGCTGTTCGGGCTCGTGACACGTCCCGCATGCCGCGCACGTGATGCCACCGTGATCCAGGCGAAGCTCGTCGGTGTACCCGAGCGCTTCGAGCTCGCGCACAGCATCGAGCACGGTCAGCGGCGCGTCCACGCCGTCGAGCCTACGACGCGTGCCAGATGTGCGCCGAGGCCGCTCGGGGTGCGAACCTGCGCCCGTGGACATCGATACGGACACCGACGCCGCCGACGCCGAGTGGTCGGCCAGCTTCGTCGGCGCGCTCGGCCTCGAGCTCTGGGTCGAGGACGCGATGACGCACGGCCGGGCGCTGCTGCGGCCCGAGATGTGGGCGCCCGGCACCGACGTGCCGCGCCTCGGCGTGCTGGCCACGATGGTCGACATCGTCGTCGGCACGCAGCCCGACGGGCCGCTCAATCCGACGGTCGACCTCCGCATCACGCTGCTCGAGCGTCCTCCCTCGGAGGGTGAGGTCTTCCTCGTCTGCCGGCCGGTCAAGCATGGTCGACGCCTGTTCGTCGGTGAAGCGCTCCTGCACACCGGCGATCCCGACCGGCCGTTCGCCCGGTCGCGGTGCTCGTTCATGAACAACCTGATGCCCGGCATCGGCTCGATGTTCGGGCCGAAGGACGATCCCCCCGCTCCGATCCCCTCCTTCGACGAGCTCCTGCAGGCACGGATCCTCGGACCCGGAGTGGTGGAGATGGACGCCCATCCCCGGGTGAGCAACGGTCCCGGCGGCACCATCCAGGGCGGCGCCCAGGCGCTCCTCGCCGAGATCGCGGCCGAGCATGCGCTGGAGCCGCTCGGCCGCTACGCCGCGGTCGATCTCGAGATCCGCTATCTGAACCGCGTGCGCACGCAGTCGGCCGTCGCGACCGCGGAGATCCTGCCGGGCGACCTGTCCGGCGTGCAGGTACGCGTGCCCGTGCGCGAGACCGGCGACGACGGGCGCATCGTGTCCCTCGTGTCGACCACCTGCCGCGCGCTCTAGATGTATCCAGACGCGCGAGAGTGAGCTCGTGCGTCGGGTCGTGATCGTCGGCGGCGGCTTCGGTGGCCTCCAGTGCGCCAAGGGGCTGGCTCGGACGAGGAGGTCCGCCGCAACCGACGTCGAGGTCGTCCTCGTCGACCGCCGCAACTACCACCTCTTCACGCCGCTGCTGTACCAGGTCGCGAGCTGCCTCATCAGTCCGGCAGAGATCACGGCTCCGCTGCGCAAGGTGTTCCGGCGCGTCCCGAACGTGCAGTACCGACACGCAGGTGTCGACGGCGTCGACTTCGACGCACGGATCGTGCACCTCGACGACGGCACCACGCTCGCCTACGACGCGTGCGTGCTCGCGACCGGCAGCGTGACGAACCACTACGACAACCGCTCGGTCGAGGAGCACGCGCTCGGGCTCAAGGACCTCGGCGAAGCACTGCAACTGCGCAACCACGTGCTCGAATGCCTCGAGCGCGCGACGGTGACGACGGATCACGACGACCGTCGCCATCTCCTCACCTTCTCCATCGTGGGCGGCGGTCCGACCGGCGTGGAGTACGCCGGTGCGCTGGCGGAGCTGGTGCGCCTCGTGCTGCCGCACGAGTACCGCGAGATCCATCCCTCCGAGGTGCGCATCGTGCTGCTCGAGGGCGGTGATCGGGTGCTGCCCACGTTCTCGCCCCGACTGTCGCGGTACGCGACCCGAGAGCTCGAGCGTCGGGGCGTCGACGTGCAGGTCGGCGCACTCGTGGCCTCGGCCGACGACCGCGGCGTGGTGCTGCGCGACGGCCACGAGCTGCTGACGGCAACGATGGTGTGGACTGCGGGCGTGCGCCCTGCCGATCCGCTGCACGATCCGCCGCGTCGCATCGAGGTCGACGACCACTTCCGCGTGCTGGGCGCTCAGGACGTGTACGCGATCGGCGATGTCGCGGCGGGAACCGATCGCAAGGGCAACCCGCTCCCGATGATCTCGCCGCCCGCGATGCAAGCCGGCCGATTCGTCGCGCACGAGATCCTGCACGGGCCCACGACGAAGCCCTTCCGCTACCGCGACAAGGGCACCCTCGCCACCATCGGCCGCACCGCGGCCGTCGGGAAGGTCGGGCCACTCGAGTTCACCGGCTTCACCGGTTGGATCGTGTGGCTGGTCGTGCACCTCTACTACCTGATCGGCTTCGAGAACCGACTGCTCGTGCTCATGCGGTGGGCCTGGTACTACTGGCGCCTCGACCGCCCGGTGCGCATCATCGTGCGCGCGGACGCTGATCCCTTGCGCGCCGATCCCTAACGGCCCGGCACGGTGCCACCGTCGACGGTGTAGAGCTGTCCGGTGATCCAGGCACCCTGGTCGGAGCAGAGGAACATCGTCATCCACGCGACGTCTTCGCCGGTTCCCGCACGCCCGAGCGGGATCAATCTCGTGATCATGTCGTCCCACGCTTCGCCCCGACCGACATCGTCCATGCGGAACGTGTCGATGGTGCCCGGACAGATCGCGTTGACGCGGATGTTGTCGGCACCGAGCTCGCCGGCCATCGAGCAGGTGAGTGACTGCACCGCGGCCTTCGATGCCGCGTACGCGGCCATGCGCGGCCCCATGACCTTGCCCGCGATCGACGACATGTTGACGATGCTCCCGCCGTCGCCCTGCGCGACCATGCGGCGCGCGAACGCGCGGCTTGCGTAGAACACGCCGTTCAGGTTCACGTCGATCAAGGTGCGCCACACGTCGACCTCGAGGTCGACCACCGGAACGCGGTCGGCGCCCTTGGCGACGCTTGCGTTGTTCACGAGGATGTCGACCCGCCCCATCTCGCTCGTGACCTGCTCGGCCAACGCCTCGACCGAGTCGGGATCGGCGACGTCGTTGACCACGGCGAGCGCTCGCCGACCGAGCGCGCGCACCTCGTCGGCGACCGAATCGATGTCGCGCCACCCGACCGCCCGCTCGTCCTCGGGGTAGCGACTCGGGTCGCGGCCGGTGCCGGTGATCACCACGTCGCACCCGGCGCGGGCCAGCTCCACGGCGATCGAACGGCCGATCGAGCGCATGCGACCCGCGCCCGTGACCACCGCGACCTTGCCGTCGAGCCCTGTGAGCGTGAGATCGGCCATGCCTCAAGCTGCCACACTCCACGGGTGCAGCGCATCACCGACGAGGAACGGCGCGCGCGCCTCGGCGTGCGTCATCGCCTGGCGAAGGCATCGCGGGCACCCGACGTGGTCGACGTCGCGCGCGATCTCGTCGGGCTCCATGCGACCGACCCTGCCACCGTGTACCTGTCGGCACGCGCACGCGTGCGGCGCCCCGACGCGCTGGTCACGGATCTCGAGGCCGCGCTGTACGACGACCGGACCCTCGTGCGCGTGCTCGGCATGCGACGCACCATGTTCGTGGAGCCCGTCGAGCTCGTGCCGGTGCTCAAGGCAGGCTGTACCGATGCCATGGTCGCGGCCCAGCGCAAGCGACTGGTGACGATGCTCGACGCGCAGGGCGTCGCGTCCGACCCGGCGCGCTGGTTGCGCAGGGTCGAGCGGGCGACGCTCGCCGAGATCGAGCGACGCGGCGCTGCCACGGGCGCCGAGCTCGGCAAGGCCGTGCCCGGGCTCGACCTGAAGCTGCGCGTGGGGGAGGGCAAGACCTGGGGCGGCGACATCGGCGTGTCGACCCGCGTGCTGTTCCTCCTCGCGACCGAGCAGCACATCGTGCGCGGCCGTCCCCTCGGCTCGTGGACGAGCAGCCAGTACCGGTGGTCGCCGATGGACGCGTGGCTGCCCGACGGACTCCCGGCGCTCTCCACCGCCGACGCCCGCGCCGAGCTCGTCCGTCGCTGGCTCGCCTCGTTCGGCCCGGCGACCACCGCCGACGTGAAGTGGTGGACCGGCTGGAGCGTTGCGGCAACGAAGACCGCGTTGGCCGCCGTCGACGCGGTCGAGGTGGCGCTCGACGACGGTGAGGGTTGGGTGCTTCCCGGCGACGAAGCGCGCGTGCGCACGCCGCGGCCGTGGGTCGCGCTCCTCCCGTCGCTCGATCCCACCACCATGGGATGGCGCGACCGCTCCTGGTACCTCGGCGACCTCGGGGCCCAGCTGTTCGACCGCAACGGCAACGCGGGCCCGACGATCTGGGCGGACGGCCGCATCGTCGGCGGGTGGGCCCAGCGCCGCACCGGTGAGGTCGTCCACGAGGTGCTCGTCGACGTCGGGCGTGACGTCACGGAGACGATCGAGGCCGCGGTCGCGGAGCTCGAGCGCTGGCTCGGGAGCACGCGCGTGCTCCCGCGCTTCCCGACCCCGGTGCAACGTCGTCTCACGGCCTGAGCTTGACGATGTTCCTCCGAGCCTCGTGTGAGGCGTAGGTAGCCTCCAACGGTGCTCCATCACCTGACCCTGTGGGTCCCCGATCTCGGTCGTGCCGAAGAGTCGTGGGCCTGGCTGCTCGGCGAGCTCGGTTGGCATCGCGACCCGTCGCTCGATTCCGTGCTCCTGTTCCGCCACGGCACCGGTTCCGCCCTCGCGCTCGAGCAGTCACCCGACATGGTGCCGGGCATGCTGCACAGCCGATTCCGACCGGGGCTCAACCACATGGCGTTCGCGCTCTCGCCCGGCATGTCACTCGACGCGATCACCACCGCGGCCGGCGACCACGGGTGGGCGCCGCTGCCGTCCGACCCTCACCCGATCGCGGGTGGCGCGCAGGTCGCGTACCTCGAAGACCGCGACGGCTTCGAGGTGGAGCTCGTCGAGCTCGACGCGTCCTGACCGGCCGCTTTCTAGGATGCACCGCTCGTACCCGATCGAACGCAGCAGGAGAGCCGACGATGGCGAGTGAGTGGGGACCGCTCGAAGGGCTGATCGGTGAATGGGAGGCCGAGGGTGGCCTCGACTCTGCGTACTCGCACTCGAAGGAAGAGGTGCTGGCGACGCCCTACCTCGAGAAGCTCACCCTCAAGCCGTTCGGCCCGGTGGACAACGGCAACCAGCACCTGTACGGCCTCGACTACAAGTCCGCGATGTGGCGAGGGAGCGAGGACAACCCCTTCCACACGGAGGTCGGTTACTGGCTCTGGGACGGCGCGACCGGCGAGGTCATGCGCGGGTTCGTCGTGCCCCGCGGCATCACCGTGCTCGCGGGCGGTACCGCGTCACCCGACGCCACCACGTTCGTGCTCTCCGCACGCGCCGGTGACCCGCAGTACGCGATCGGCGAGAACAAGTACCTCGCCACCCACGCGTCGACCCTCAGCTACGACGTCACCATCACCGTCCACGACGCCGATTCCTGGTCCTACGACGAGACCACGATGCTGAAGATGGACGAGTTCCCCGAGCCGTTCGCGCACACCGACCGCAACCGCCTCCGGCGCGTCGGCTGACCTAGCCTCTCTTCCATGATCGTCACGGACCTCGACCTCACGCCCGAGCAGTTCGAAGCCGGCACCGGTTGGGCGATCAAGCCCGAAGGCGCGTGCAAGGGCGAGGTCTGCGTTCCGCTCGACCGCGGCGAGCGCTTCCGCGTCGAGCCCACGGCAGAGCGACTTCGCATGGCGTTGGTGCACGATGCCGACCAAGGGCTCTGGTCGATCGGACCGGAATCGCTCGGCGACCGCGCGCTCGTCACCGCCGTTGCACCCGAGCTCGTGCTCCCCGACCTCGACGGCAACGAGTTCCGTCTCTCGTCGCTCCGCGGCCAGAAGGTGGTGCTGGTCGCCTGGGCGCCCTACTGAGGCTGCGCCTTCGACCTGCCCGGGTGGCAGGCGCTGCGAGCTGAGCTCCACCCCAAGGGACTCGAGGTGGTCACGGTCGGGCTCGAGCTCGCCGGGCCCGAGGCGTGTCGTCCGTACATCGAGGCTGCGAATCCGGAGCATCCCTCGTTGATCGACGAGACCCACCAGATGGACACGCTGTTCGGCGTGCGCAACATCCCCGACGTCGTGTGGATCGACGAGGCAGGGACCATCGTCCGCCCGGCCGAGCCGGGCTGGGCGGGACCGCAGGCGATGCCCGAGAACATGGGGCGTCAGATCCGACCGCCGCGCGACCCGAACCAACCGCGCGACGAGTCGCCCGAGGCGCAACAGCGTCGCGAAGAGCGTCGAGCCGCCGCGGCCCGTCAGCAGGAGAATCTCGCGGCCGGGCAAGACCGCGACGCGTACCCGAACGCCATCCGCGACTGGGCCGAGAAGGGTGCAGCGAGCGAGTTCGCGCTCTCACCCGACGAGGTGGTCGCGCGATCACAGCCGCGGCCACTCTCGAAGTCGGAAGGCGCCGCGCATTTCGAGCTGGCCAACCACCTGTGGCGCGCAGGTCGGCGCGACGCCGCGATCACGCACTTCAACGCGTGCTTCCGACTCCAGCCCGACAACTGGACGTACAAGCGCCAGGCGTGGTCGATGGTCAGCCTCGAGCATTCGGAGAACGCAGAGTTCGGTCGGTTCGTGCAGGGCCCGACGCCCGGTCGCGAAGACGACTGGCCGTTCGAGTCCGACTTCCGATCCGACGTCGCCAAGATCGCGCCTGGGGAGTACTACCCCGACACGATGTAGCTCGCGGCACGGCACGAGGTGCTCGTGGCGCAACACGTGCGATGCAGTTGTCAAGGTTCGGTTGAGTGTGCGCCGCCACGGCTGCGGTTGCGCCTCGGGCTCACGCTCGTTGTCGTGCGTTGTCACGCCGGTCTGGCGCTCTCATTCCCGCGGTCTTCGGGGCGGTGGGAGCCCGTACTCCGCGGCTTGTTCGGGACTGAGTTGGTCGTGGTGGACGAGGTGGAGTCCGTCGGGTTGGTTGGGGTTCCCGACGAGGGCGAGGTTGCCGTGGGGTATGAGGAGGGGGTGGTGGTCCCAGCAGACGGTGGCGAGGTTGGCGAGGTGGTCGGTGCCGCCCCAGCTGCGGGGGACGAGGTGGTGGATGTGGAGGCCGGTGCGGCGCTCGCAGCCGGGCCAGCGGCAGTGTCCG
>JBEVIU010000096.1:0-20171 GCA_040510575.1 Acidimicrobiia bacterium
CCGAGCGCCTCGACGGCGGCGACCGCCTGAGCCGCGCGATCCGGATCGATGTCGATCACTGCCACGTCGGCGCCGTGCGTCGCGAGCTGCACCGCGATGCCTCGTCCGATGCCGGCACCGCCGCCCGTCACCACTGCCACCTTGCCTGTGAGATCCGTGTTCGTCATGGTGGTGAGTCTGGGGGGCGCGCCGCCTCGTCGGCAAACGCGCCGTCGGCGGCCTGCAGTCCATTCGTACGCTGGCCGGCGTGTTCACGCCCGACACGAAGAACTGGACCTGGGTCGTCGAGCGCGAGTGTCCGGAGTGCGGGTTCGACGCGAGCGCCTGCGCGGCGGACTCCGTCGCGGCGCTGGTGCGTGCGAACGCGCTCGACCGGAAGCGCTTCGGTGCGAGCAACTGGACACCCGCGCGTGAAGAAGTCGCCATACGTCTTCGAGCACATCCTGGTGGCTGAGGAGTTGCTCGGTCGGTACCTCGAACCGGGGGAGTCGGTGCATCACCGAAACGGCATCCGCGACGACAATCGCCCTGAGAACTTGGAGCTGTGGACGAAGCCGCAACCGGCTGGCATCCGTGCCAGCGATGCGATTGCCTGGGCGTTCGAGATTCTCGATCGGTACGTGGTGCAGGGGCGTGACACACCTCCAACAGTGCTCGCTGCGGCGCAAGCACTCTTGGAGGTGGCGGGAGTCGAACCCGCGTCTTCCGAGAGGTTGGTGGGGCTTCTCCGAGCGCAGCCGGTGAAAAGTCTCGGGCCACCGCAACTCACCGGCGGTGTGCGGCGGCCCCAGCCTCAGTGAGGTGTCCCGGCAGGCCCTGAGGCATGTCCTGTCGGTGAGTCGCTCTGAATGGCGCCCCGGTTCCGGCCGAGCAACAGAGCCGGGAGGGACGCGCGTCTAGTTGGTACTAGGCCGCGAGGGCGAAGCTGTTGGCTTCGTCAGTGTTGGCATTTATTGTTGGTGACCGGCTCTTTCACGACGATCCGGCGACGTCGGCTCGCTTCCCCCACCTCGATCGTCAGAATCGAAGCCACGCACCCCCATGTCAATGCCGTCCCCGGTGCGTGTTGGTAGGGGGCGACTCGTCCAGGGTACCGGTCCCTCGCTCCTTTCGGTACCGGCCTGCGTCCCCGCTCGGCATTGCACCGTGGTACGGACTCGAATACTCTGAGTCGAGTAATCACGCGACGGAGCCTGCGATGCCTCGACGACAGCGTTCCAATCCGCTGGCCCTCGCCGTGCTCGCCGTCCTCAGCGAGCGCCCGATGCACCCGTACGAGATGGCAGCCACGATGCGCTCACGCGGCCACGACGAGAGCATCCGCCTCAACTACGGCTCGCTGTACTCCACCGTCGACGGCCTGACACGCAGAGGCCTGATCGCGCCCCTCGAGACCGAGCGTGAGGGCCGGCGTCCGGAGCGGACCGTCTACGAGGTGACCGACGACGGCCGCGCCGAGGTGACCGACTGGCTCGCCGAGCTGCTCGGCACGAGCACCAAGGAGTATCCGCAGTTCGAGGCCGGGCTCGCGTTGATGGGCGTCCTCCCGCCCGATCGCGTCGTCGCGCTGTTGCGCGAGCGCGCCGATGCGCTCGATCTCGAGTCACTGCGCCTCGAGTCCATCGTGACCGCGACCACCGACAACGGTGTGCCGCCCGTGTTCCTCGTCGAGATGGACTACGAGCGTGCGCTCGTCGACGCCGACCTCGCGTTCACGCGTCGTCTCGCCGACGACCTCGAGCGTTCGGCGATCGGCGGCGTCGCGGAGTGGCGCTCATTCCACGAGTCCGGAGGAGTCGTACCCGTGAGCGAGCGAGAGACCTCACCAGAAGAAGCAGCAGCCTCAGAAACAGCAGAAGGAGCGGTGCCGTGAGTGCCATCGTCGAAGTGGAAGGGATCACGCGCTCGTTCGGGGAGACCCGGGCGCTCGGCGGTGTCGATCTCGAAGTGCAAGAGGGGAGCGTGCTCGCGCTGCTCGGACCCAACGGCGCGGGCAAGACCACGCTGGTGCGGATCCTCTCGACCCTGATCCCTCCCGACGGTGGTCACGCGCGCGTCGCAGGCTTCGACGTCGAGAAGGAGCCGATTGCGGTGCGCCGCTGCATCGGCACCGCCGGGCAGTTCGCGGCGGTCGACGAAGTGCTCACCGGGCGCGAGAACCTCGAGATGGTCGGGCGACTGTCGCGACTCTCGAAGCGCGATGCCAAGGTCCGCGCGCAAGAGGTGCTGGAGCGGGTGTCGCTCGCCGACGACGCCGACCGCCCGCTGAAGACCTACTCGGGCGGCATGCGCCGTCGGATCGACCTCGGCGCGGGTCTCGTCGCCCGTCCACGCGTGCTCCTGCTCGACGAGCCGACCACTGGCCTCGACCCCGCGAACCGCCTCGACCTCTGGGCGTACCTGCGCGACCTCGTGAACGAGGGCGCCACCGTGCTCCTCACCACGCAGTACCTCGAGGAAGCCGACCAGCTCGCGCGCGATGTGGCCGTGATCGATCACGGCCAGGTCATCGCGCAGGGCACGCCTGTCGAGCTCAAGCAACGGTTCGCGGGCGACGTGCTCGACGTGACGCTCGCGTCGTCTGCCGACCTCGAGCGCGCGGCCGCCGCGCTCGACGGTGTCGGCACCGAAACGCCGCGCATCGAGCGCGGGGTCGTGAAGGTCACGGTGCCCGTCGCGAACGGGGTCGACGCACTCGTCGATGCCGTGCGCCGGCTCGACGAAGCGGCGGTGACCGTCGCCGACCTCGGGCTGCGCCGTCCCTCGCTCGACGACGTGTTCCTCGCGCTCACCGGGCACACCACCGACAACAGCGACGGCGTCGACGGCGCCGACCCACCCCCGACGCCTGACACTCCTGGCGTCGCATCGACCGCCGAGGAGGCCACCCGATGAGCAGTGCCACGACCACCCCGTCCGTCGAGCGCGCGCGCACCATCGACGCGCACGGCGAGGTGTCGAACCGCCTGCCGCGCAACGCGTGGCTGGTCGACGCGCTCGTGATCGCGGGCCGCAATCTCAAGGACCTCCGGCGCACGCCGCAGCTGATCGTGTTCAGCGTCGTGCAGACCGTGATGTTCCTGCTGCTGTTCCGGTACGTGTTCGGCGGGAGCATCGAGATCCCCGGCTTGTCGTACGTCAACTTCATCGTCTGCGGCTTCATGGCCCAGATCGCGATCTTTGACGGCTTCGGTGTGGCCATCGCAATGGCTGAAGACTCGAAGTCGGGACTGATCGACCGCTTCCGGGCACTGCCGATGGCGCGCTCGGCCGTCGTCGGTGGTCGGGCCGCTGCCGACCTCCTCCGCCAGGCGGGCCTGGTGTTGATCGTGATCGGCGTCGGCTTCCTCATCGGCTTCACCGTCGAGGGCAGCGTGCTGGGCGTGATCGCGGCGGTGGGGCTCTGTGTGGTGTGGGGCTTCGCGATGTTCTGGGTCTTCGCGGCCGTCGGCCTCTTCGTGCGCGACTCCGAGACCGCGCAGGCCGCAACCACGCCGTTCTTCATCCTGGTGTTCGTTTCGTCGTCGGTGATCCTCGTCGACACGCTGCCGGGGTGGCTCCAGCCGTTCGCGAGGAACCAGCCGCTCACGCAGGTGTGCAACGCGGTGCGCGGGCTCGTCGAGGGCGACGCCGGCGCCGCGCTCTCACCTGGGACGACCGGCCACTACGTGATCATCTCGCTCATCTGGTGTGCCGGGATCACCGCGGTGTTCGCGCCGATCGCGATCTACGCGTACCGACGCCCCTAGCGAAACGGCGAGCCGCTACTCGCGGATGCCCTTCATGGCTCGCTCGGTCTCCCTCTTCGCGTCGCGCTCGGCGAGCGCCTGACGCTTGTCGTAGGCGCGCTTGCCGCGCGCGAGCGCGAGCTCGACCTTGGCCCGGCCGTCCTTGAAGTAGACGCGTAGGGGCACGAGCGTGTGGCCCTGCTGCTCGATGCCACGTTCGAGCTCGACGATCTGGCGACGGTGGAGCAGCAGCTTCCGACGCCGGACCGGGTCGAGGTCGCCACGCGAGTACGCGTAGGGCGACACGTGCATCCCGAACAACCAGACCTCGCCGTCGTCGATGCGCGCGTACGAGTCCTGGAGGTTGGCGCGGCCCTCGCGCAGGCTCTTCACCTCGGGGCCCTCGAGCATGATCCCGCACTCCCACGACTCGAGCACGAGGTAGTCGTGGCGGGCCTTGCGGTTCGTGATCACGAGTTGGTCGCCGCGCCTGCTCACCCGAGCACGGTATCGGGCCAGGGTCCCGCGACGGCCTCCGTTAGATTGCCGCCGTGGCCGACCCACTCGCTTCGCCGACCCTGCGCCTCACGCGCGAGCAGTACGACGCGGTGATCACGCACTGCCTCGACGGCTTTCCCGACGAGGCGTGCGGCCTGTTCTCGGGCCCGCTCGACAATCCTGGCGTGGTCGACGCCGGTGTGGTGGGTGGACGGACCGAGCCGACCGGTGAGGTCACCGAGGTGCACCCGTGCCGCAACGCCGACGCCTCGGCGCGCACCTACACCGTCGACTCCCGCGATCTGCTGCGGGCGATGCGCGCCGCCGAGTCGCGCGGTGACGAGATCGTGGGGGTGTGGCACTCGCACACCCACACGGATCCCTACCCGTCGACCACCGATGTGCGGCAAGCCGTCGATTCCTCGTGGCTCTACGCCATCGTGAGCCTCAAGTACGGCACGCCGGCACTGCGGGCCTACCGCATCCGTGACGGCGAGATCGCCGAGGTCGCCGTCGACATCCGCAAGTAGCCCTCAGTTCGGCGCCGCGTACCGGAGTTCTCCATAGATTTGGCGATATTCGGACAGAAGGGTTGCATCGGCCGGTTCGGTCGCATAAGATCGAACATGTGTTCCCGTCCGCCGCAGACCCGATCGAGCTCCTTCGGGAGGGTGTCGAGGCGCTCGCGGGGGAGGACCGCTCGGAGTGGAGCGGAGGGGCGAGGTCGCAGCGGTTGCTCGAGATCCTCGATTCCCTGGAACGCTTCCAGGCCGAGGCGATGCGTGCGATCGGTGAGTGGGACGCCACGCACGACTGGGCGGAGGACGGTGCACTGAGCGCGCCGTCGTGGTTGGCGTACCGGACTTCGATCGCGAAGATGCGTGCGAACCAGCTCGTGCGCGCCGCACGCCTCGCGTTCCGGCACGAGCGCACGGGCAAAGCCCTGGCCGCGGGCGACGTGTCGTCCGCGCAGGTCGAGGTGCTCGCGGTCGTCGCGAAGGGACGTGAGCGCCTGTTCGCTCGCGACGAGGACACGCTCCTCGACATCGCGCCGACGCTGTCGGTCGACGACTTCGCGACCGCGGCCAAGCACTGGCGGTCTGCCGCCGACGACGAGATGGCGACGCGCGACGCGAACCTTGCGTTCGAGGAGCGCGGCGTGTCGTTCGCGACCACGCTGCACGGTCGGGTGGATCTCACCGGCAGCTTCGACCCCGACGGCGGCGCGATCGTGATGCGCGCGATCGACGCGTACGACACGACCGATCCGCTGCCCTCCGACGGTGGGCCGATCGACGGACCACGGTCGCTGGCGCAACGCAAGCACGACGCGCTGGTGCAGATCTGCTCCGAAGCACTCGCGCGGAAGGAAGCCGCGGGTCACCACACGCCCGGCGTCGATGGCCTGATCGACGTCGACCGGCTCGTCCGGGGAGGTCCGATCGATCTGGTCGCGGGTCGATGTGAGGTCTCGGGCGTCGGGCCAGTGCCGCGCGTGGTGCTCGAGCGTCTGGCGTGCGACGCGGCAGTCGGGCGCGTCGTGATGCGCGGGAAGTCGGAGGTGCTCGACGTCGGCCGACGCACGCGGGTCGTGTCACGCGCGCTGCGGCGCGCGATCGAGCGGCGCGACCGGCACTGCGTCTTCCCTGGGTGCACCGCGCCGCTGCACTGGTGCGACGTGCATCACCTTCGGCATTGGGCCGACGGCGGCGAGACGAGCCTCGAGAATTGTGCGCTGCTCTGTCGCCGCCATCACGTCGCCTGCCATGAAGGGGGTTGGCACCTGGCTCGAGGCCCCGACGGCACGTTGCAGGTGGTGCAGCGCGGATCGTCGGTTCGGCGTCGGGCGCGTCGTGAACGCGCGGCGTGACCCGACCTGAAGCGTGACCCGACCCGACGAATGCCCGACCCGAGAGGTCGGGCATGGAGGCCGGACTTGTAGGATTGCCGCCATGGCCGAGGTGCGAGTCCCGAACCTGTTGCGTGTCCACACCGAAGGCCAGGCCACGGTGTCGGCCGACGGCGCGACGGTCGGCGAGGTGTTCCAGCTGCTCGTCGCCGAGTACCCCGGACTCTCGGGCCAGCTGGTCGACGCGTCCGGCGACCTGCACAAGTTCGTGAACGTCTACGTCGACGACGACGACATCCGGTACCTCGACAAGCTCGACACGAAGCTCGCCGAGGGCGCCACCATCTCCATCCTGCCGGCGGTCGCCGGGGGCGCCATCTCGCCGGCGGTTGCCGCGGGCTGAGCTGCCCGTCCGCCATGCGCTACGACGACATCCTCGGGCTCATCGGCAACACCCCGATGGTGGGCGTGCACGAGCTCTCGCCCAATCCCGACGTCCGCATCTTCGCCAAGCTCGAGGGGCAGAACCCGGGCGGGTCGTCGAAGGATCGCATCGCGCTGCGCATGGTGCAGCTCGCCGAAGCCGACGGCACGCTGCGCGAGGGCGACACCATCCTCGAGCCGTCGTCGGGCAACACGGGCATCGGCATCGCACTCGTCGCTCGACTCCGTGGCTACAAGCTCCGCGTGGTGATGCCCGAGAACGTGTCGATCGAACGACGTCAGCTGCTCGAGATCTTCGGCGCCGAGATCATCCTCTCGCCTGCCGACGAGGGCAGCAACGGCGCGATTCGGCTCTCCGCTGAACTGGGTGAGCGCGACCCCTCGCTGGTGCGGCTGTTCCAGTACGGCAACCCTGCCAATCCGCTCGCGCACTACGAGCACACCGGCCCCGAGATCTGGCGCGACTGCCCGGAGGTCGACGTGTTCGTCGCGGGGCTCGGTACCAGCGGCACGTTGATGGGCGTGGGCCGATACCTCAAAGAGCAGAAGCCTGCTGTGCAGGTGGTCGCGGTGGAGCCGCCGGCCGGCGAGCTGGTGCAGGGGCTGCGCAACCTCGACGACGGCTTCGTGCCGCCGATCTTCGATCCCGACGTGCTCGACCGGAAGTTCATCGTGCGGCCGCGTGAGTCGATCGAATGGTTGCGCCGGTTGCTCGACGACTGCGGGGTGTTCGCCGGCGTGTCGTCGGGTGCCGCGGTCGCCGGTGCCGCGAAGATGGCCGCCACGATGGAGTCGGGCACCATCGTGACCCTGTTGCCCGACGCGGGCTGGAAGTACCTGTCGTCGGGTGCATGGACTGACGACATCGACGTGGTCGAAGAGCGCGCCACGCGCATCAACTACTGGTAGTCACGTCACCATGACCGTCACCCGCGAGGACCTCGCGGCAGCCGCGACTGCGCTGCGCGCGGGTGAGCTCGTCGCGTTCCCGACCGAGACGGTGTACGGGCTCGGCGCCGACGCGTCGTCGCCCGACGCGTTGCGGCGCCTGTACGAGGTGAAGGGCCGGCCTGCCGACCACCCGGTGATCGTGCACATCGCGAACTCGGAGGCACTGTCCACATGGGCCGCCGATGTGCCTGATTCTGCGCGGCGGCTCGCCGCCGCGTGCTGGCCCGGTCCGCTCACGCTGGTGCTGCGCCGCGCCGCGGGAGTGCTCGACCAGGCGACCGGCGGGCTCGACACCGTCGGTGTCCGAGTGCCCGATCAACGCGTGGCGCTCGCGCTGCTCGACGAGTTCGGCGGAGGGATCGCCGCGCCGTCCGCCAACCGGTACGGGCGGGTCAGCCCGACCACCGCCGACGACGTGCGCGCCGACCTCGGCGCCGACGTCGACGTCGTCCTCGACGACGGGCCGTGCCGAGTGGGTGTGGAGTCGACCATCGTCGACTGCAGCTCCCCGAAGGTGAGCATCCTCCGCGAAGGGGGCGTCACGCACGGTCAGGTCGAGGCCATCCTCGGTGCGACGGTGCTGCTCGACACCGACGCTCGCGGTGCTGTGCGTGCGCCCGGCACCCACGAGTCGCACTATGCGCCTCGAGCGCGCGTCGACCTCGTGGCCGCCGACGAGCTCGAGACGTGGGTCCTGGCTGCCGTCGCGCGTGGTGATCGCGTCGGCGTGATCTCCACGGACGGGAGTGGAGCAGTTCCCGACGGCGCGGTCGTGCTGGGCCGACCCACGTCCGCGGAGGAGTACGCGCGCTCGCTCTACGCACTCCTGCGTGCCGCCGACCAGCAGCGACTCGACGTGGTCGTCGCGGTCGCGCCGGAGGCCGTCGGCATCGGCGCCGCGGTGGCCGATCGCCTGCGCCGTGCTGCGGCGCCCCGTCCCCGGGAGCAGCGGTGAGCGCGGCTTCCGATGACGCGCCGATCGGCGTGTTCGACTCCGGGCTCGGTGGTCTCACGGTGCTGCGGGCGCTCATCGACCTGTTGCCCGGTGAGCAGATGGTGTACTTCGGCGACACCGGTCGGTTCCCCTACGGGCCGAAGCCGCGTGACGAGGTGCGGGCGCACGCCCTGGAGATCGCCGACCTGCTCGTCGAGCGCGGCGTGAAGGCACTCGTCGTCGCGTGCAACAGCGCGGCAGCGGCGGCCCTCGACGAGCTGCGCGGGCGCTACGACATCCCGGTCGTGGGGGTGATCGAGCCCGGGCTCCAGGCGGGCATGAGCGTGACCACCACGGGGAGGGTCGGGGTCATCGGCACCGTCGGCACGATCGCGTCGGGCGCCTACCAGGAGCTCGCGGCGGCCATCGACCCCGGCGTGGAGCTCACCTGCGCAGCATGCCCCGGTTTCGTGGAATTCGTGGAGGCCGGCGACGTCGATTCCGATCAGGTCCACGTCCTTGCGGAGCGGCTGCTGGCGCCGGTGCGGGCGGCCGATGTCGACACGCTCGTGCTCGGTTGCACCCATTACCCGCTCCTCGCCCGTACCATCGGTGACGCGATGGGCAGAGACGTGGTGTTGGTGTCGAGTGCGGACGAGACCGCCTTTGCGGTGCGCGATCTCCTCGCGGAGGAAAAGATGCTCGTGTCGACCCGGAATGGGGCCGATCACACGTTTTTGACCAGTGGCTCGGTGGAGACGTTCCGGCAGCTCGGGGGCCGCTTCCTCGGGCCAGAGGTGTCGGCAGTCGAGGGATGGCGATGGAGCTGACGGTTCTGGGGTGCTCGGGCTCGTTCGGTGCCGCGGGCGGCGGTGCGTGCAGCGGCTACCTCGTGCGATCCAACGGATCGTCGGTGTGGGTCGACTGCGGGAACGGCACGTTCGGCCACCTCCAGGAGCACCTCAAGGTCGAGGACCTCACCGCGGTCGTGCTCACCCATGGTCACCCGGATCACTGCGTCGACATCTACGGTCTGCACATCCTCCTGCGGTACGGGCTCGAGCGGGAAGGCCTCCCCGTGTTCGCGCCGGAGGGTCTCGAGGGTTACCTCACGTCGCTGGTGTCCGACTTCGGCAACACGTTCGACTGGAAGCCGATCGGCAACGGCGACGTCGCGACGGTCGGCGACATCGAGCTGAAGTTCTCACGCACCGACCACCCGCCGCCGACCTACGCCGTCCAGGCGACCGCCGGTGGGAAGCGACTGATCTACACCGCCGACACCGGCCCGGGGTGGTCGGTCGACGCCTTCGAGCCGGGCGCCGACCTCGTGCTGTCGGAGGCCACCTACCTGCACGAGTTCCGCCCCGCGCCGATCCATCTCTCGGCGCGTCAAGCGGGCGAGGCGGCTCGCGCCGCGAAGGCACAGCGGCTCGTGCTCACGCACCTCTGGCCACTCATCGACCCGGTGCTCGCGGCCGAGGAGGGCGCAGAGTCCTTCGGCGGCCCGGTCACCCTCGCCGCGCCCCACATGATGACGGTCGTCTAGCTTCCCTCACTCCAGGTATCGGGCTGTTCGACGGATTGGGCTCATGGGAATCAGGCGGGACGGGCGCGAGCCCGACGAGTTGCGACCGATCACGTTCACGCGTGACTTCACGGAGTTTGCGGCAGGATCGGTGTTGGTCGAGTTCGGAAAGACACGCGTGCTGTGCACCGCATCTGCAGAGGAGCGGGTGCCGCCGTGGCTTCGGGGCCAGGGCCGGGGCTGGGTCACCGCCGAGTACTCGATGCTGCCTGGAGCGACGTCGGAGCGCAACGACCGTGAGGCGGCACGCGGGAAGCAGTCGGGCCGCACGCAGGAGATCCAGCGACTGATCGGACGATCGCTGCGCGCGGTCACCGACCTCCGCACGATGGGAGAAGCCCAGATCACCGTCGACTGCGACGTGCTCCAGGCCGACGGCGGCACGCGCACTGCGTCGATCTGTGGCGGTTACGTCGCGTTGCACGACGCGTGCACTCGGCTCGTGCAGGCGAAGAAGATGCCGGCCCACCCGATCACCGACACGTGCGCCGCGATCTCGGTCGGCATCGTCGACGCGCTCGCGCACCTCGACCTCGACTACAGCGAGGACGTCCGCGCCGATGTCGACATGAACGTGGTGATGACCGGCGCCGGGAAGTTCGTCGAGGTGCAAGGCACGGCGGAGGGCCAGCCGTTCTCGCGCACCGAGCTCGACGACCTGCTCGCGTTGGCGGAGGCGGGGATCCTCGAGATCTTCGGCGCGCAGCGCGAGATGCTCAGCGTCGCGCCGGAGCCCCGGCGGTCCTGAGCGTGCGGTTCGTGCTCGCGACCGCGAACGAGCACAAGGCACGTGAGATCGAACAGATCCTGCAAGCGCTCGACCTGCCCGTGGAGCTCGTCGCTCGGCCGATCGACGTGCCCGACGTCGACGAGACCGGCGCGACGCTCGAGGAGAACGCGCGGCTCAAGGCGGTCGCCCTGTGCACCGCGACCGGCGAAGCGGCGTTGGCCGACGACACCGGGCTCGAGGTCGACGCGCTCGACGGAGCGCCGGGTGTCCACTCGGCGCGTTTTGCGTCGGCCGAGGCGGGTGGCCCGCCCGACGTGGACCGGAACACCGACAAGCTGCTCGCACTGCTGCGCGACGTACCCGAGGATCGCCGCACCGCGCGGTTCGTGACGGTTGCCATCGCCCGGTTTCCCGACGGTCGCGAGGCGGCGGCGATCGGCACGGTCGAGGGACGGATCACCCTCGAGCGGCGAGTCGGCGCGACCGGGGAAGGATTCGGCTACGACCCGGTGTTCGAGCCCGTTGAAGGTGGCGGGCTCACCTTCGCCGAGATGCCTGGTTCCGCGAAGCATGCGATCTCGCACCGTGGGCGGGCGTTCCGTACCCTGGCGGACGGGCTCCGGATCATGGCCGCGCTCGACGACCAGGACCAGGCCCACAGCGATCGCCAGGAACAAGGCGGGGAGTAGCACGAAGTGGCAGTCATCGACATCGCGGGATTCGTCGCCGACCTGAAGGACCACGCGGTCGAGCACGGCTTCCATGTCCACGACGAGCGTCATTTCGTGGAGAGCTACTCACTGCGCCAGAACTGGGAGGTCGACCTCCACCCGGAGGAAGGTTGCGAAGGTCCGGTCGACCTCTACTTGTCGCTGGAGATCGACCCGCGGGTGCTCCTCGGCTTCGAGGACGCAGTGATCGAGCGTGGCGACCTCGAGGACCCGCCCGACGACTTCCACTTCCCGTTCAACTTCACCTGGGCCCTGCCGCCCCTCGCACACGGGCCCGACCTGCTGGTGCTCGCCACTGAAGTCGCGGCACGCGGCGGCCCGGACCTGCCACTCGAGGTGTCGGCCATCGACTCGATCCCCGAGGCGACCGACGCACCCGAGCGCTCCTTGCGCGTCGTCGCCCACCAGTCGGTGTCGCTGCTGCACATCCGCGACGGCGACGCCGTCTCGTGCGAGGTGCTCGACCGGTGCCTCGACGTCAGTCGCTATCTGCTGGAGCAGGCCACCGACTGGCTCGGCTAGGACCTTCGGCGCCCGCGCTCCCGTCGAGCCCCCGCTCCCCATTGAGGGGTGCCATCGACAAGAATCGTGGCCATGCCGATGCGCGTGGACTGCAGGCACTACGAGAGCCGTACGTACGGCAGCGGCGAGGTCGTGCGGAAGTGTCGCATCGACTTCGCGCCTGAGGCGCCGTGGCGCTGCCCCGACGACTGCGTCGGGTACGAGCGCCGCATGATCGATGCGGGATGGCAGGTCGGCGCGATCGACAAGGGCTACGACGTGCCGGAGCCGGAGCCCGAAGGTGACGACATCGCAGCGTTGCTCGACGCAGCGGAGGAGATCGTGAACTCGGCTGCACCAGAGATCATGAACGACATCGGGCGCAAGAAGCCCCGCGGTCGCTTCGGCAAGCGAGAACGCAAGCGCCGCGGTTGACCCGAGCCCGGCCCTTCCTCGTCGCGATGGTCATCGCGGCGGCCACCATCGCAGTGCTCCCGGTGCACGCCGACGCAGCGCCGCGGGACCGGCGTCGCCGGCCGAACATCGTGTTCGTCCTCACCGACGACATGTCGCTCTCCGACCTCGCGGTGATGCCGGCCACGCGTCGGCTCATCGGCGACGAGGGCGCGACGTTCGACCAGTTCCTCATCAACGACCCCGCGTGCTGCCCGTCGCGGGCGACGATCCTCACCGGCCGCTACGCGCACAACACCGGCGTGTGGTCGAACGGAGGCACGAACGGCGGCTTCGAGACCGCGCACAGCCTCGGGCTCGAGAAGGACACGATCGCCACGCGCCTGCAAGCCGGCGGGTATCGCACCGGTCTGTTCGGCAAGTACCTGAACGGCTATCCGAACGGCGTGGCGCCCACCGACGTGCCGCCGGGTTGGGGCACGTGGGTGTCGCCAGTCGCCGGCGATCCGTACTCGGAGTACGGGTACTCGCTGAACGTCGACGGCCGCATCGTGGAGCACGGGTCGGCCGCCGGCGACTACGGCACCGACGTGTACGCGCGCGCGGCGCGTCGCTTCATCCGCGACTCCGCACAAGCGAACGAGCCGTTCTTCGCCGCCGTCACGGTGTACGCCCCGCACCAGCCGGCGGTACCGGCACCTGAAGACACCGCGTCGTTCACGCATGCACGCGCGCCGCGCACCCCGAGCTTCGATCAGATCGACGTGAGTGCATCGCCCGCGTTCATCCGCGGGCTGCCTCGGTTCAGTCACGCGTCGAAGCATGCGATCGACGAGCTCTACCGCCGGCGCGTCCAGTCGCTCCAGGACGTCGATCGCCAGGTGGCGCGGTTGGTGAACACGCTGCGCGACGAAGGGCAGCTCGACGACACGTACTTCGTGTTCAGTTCCGACAACGGGTTCCACCTCGGCCAGCACCGCCTCCCGGCCGGGAAGTACACGGCGTACGAGACCGACATCCACGTGCCGCTGCTCATCCGCGGGCCTGGCATCGCGGCGGGGGAGCACATCGAGGGGCTCACCGGCAACGTCGACCTCGCGCCGACGTTCGAGGCGATGGCCGGTGTGCCGCGCCCGGCAGCGAACGACGGCCGGTCGCTGCTCCGCCTCGCGCAGGATCCCGAGGGCACGCGATGGACGCGAACGGGCTACCTGATCGAGCACCGCAAAGAGGTGGGCAAGACCAAGCCGGCGCGCGACGAGGCGCTCCCACTCGAGCCTCCCGACCCGGAATCCAGGGAGGGCACCACCGCGGAGGGCGTGGTCGGCGAGCCGTCGCGCGCGCAGGAGCCGACGCATCGCTCACACGACTACGCGTTGCTCCGCCGCTCGGGTGGTCTTCCCGACTACGACGCGGTGCGCACCGTGCGCTGGCTCTACGTGGAGTACGTCACCGGCGAACGTGAGCTGTACGACCTGCGACTCGACCCCGACGAGCTCGTGAACCTCGCCGGGAAGGGTCACGTGTCGGTCGAGGCGACGCTCGGGCGCCGACTCGACGCGCTGCGGAGCTGTGCCGGATCGACCTGTCGTGCGAGCGGGGAGAGTCGAACTCCCACACCTCTTGGTACCAGGACCTGAACCTGGGTTGGGGGTCTGTGGCGATGGGAGGTGCGTGCCGAAGCACGCCGCGCGCAGAGGGTGCTGCCTCCGGGTCGTCGGCCCGGCGTCCCGTACAGTGCTGGGCGACCGGTGGTGGTGCGATCCGAACCGCTCGCCGAACGGCGTGTCGAGGTGCAGTGCATGCTGATTGATCGTGCCCGCGTGATTGCACCGCGTGGTGTGATCGACGGATATGTGCTTGTACGCGACACGCGGATCGTCGCCGTCGATGCCGGTGCGCCACCGCGACGCTTCCGGAACGAACTGGTGCTCGATCTCGACGGCGCGTGGCTCGCTCCCGGTTTCGTCGACCTCCAGGTGAACGGCGCTGCCGGAGTCGACATCACGACAGACCCGAGCCGCCTGGGTGAGGTTGCTGCCGTGTTGGTACGTTCCGGCGTGACGTCCTTCCTCCCGACGGTGGTGACAGCACCCCGTCGTGAGCGTGACGAGGCCATCCGCCACTGTGCGCTGCGGTCGAGCTGCGTGTCCCGGGACGCGACCGTGTTGGGAGTGCACCTCGAAGGCCCGATGTTGTCGCCGAGTCGGGCGGGTGCGCACTCGCTCGCCGATCTCGAGCTGCCGTCGCCGAAGCTGGTCGAGGGTTGGAGTGCCGATGCGGGCGTCGCGCTGGTGACGCTGGCTCCTGAGCTTCCCGGCGCTGCCGCCATCATCCGTTTGTTGCGTCAGCGCGGGGTCGTGGTGTCGATCGGCCACACCGATTGCAACGCACGTGAGTTCCACGCGGCGCGCGTCGCCGGCGCGACGTTCGTCACCCACTTGTTCAACGCGATGCGCCCGTTCGCCCATCGAGATCCCGGCCCGGTCGGCGCGACATTGGCCGATCCCGAAGTGGTTGCCGGGCTCATCGCCGACGGCGTGCACGTCGATCCGGTTGCGGTGGAGATGGCGTTCCGGACACTCGGGCCGGAACGCCTCGTGCTCGTTTCCGATGCGGTCGCGCCGATCGGCACCGCGATGACCGGCGGCTCCTTGGGCGGGGGAGGCATCACCGTCGCATCCGGACGAGCCACGGCTGCGGGGGGACAGCTCGCCGGTAGCGTCGTCTCGCTCGATTGCGGCCTGCGCAACCTCGTTGCGTGGGCTGGCTGTGATGTGCCGGCGGCCGTGAAGACCGTCACGTCGACTCCTGCCCGCGTACTCGGTCGGAAGGACGTCGGTGTCATCGGTGTCGGCGCCCGCGCCGATCTCACCGTGCTCGACGACGACCTACGCGTCGCGTCGACCATTGTCGGAGGGGAGATCGTGTGGAAGTCGTGATCGCGCCCGACGACGACGCAGTTGCACGGATCGCAGCCGACGTCATCGTCCGCACGGTCCGCAGCCGTGCGGCTCCAGTGCTCGGCCTGGCGACGGGCAGCACTCCCATTGCGACCTACGATCGCCTCGTTGCGCTGCATCGCGCGGGCGAAGCGACGTTCGCAGCTGCGAACGCCGTGCTCCTCGACGAATACGTCGGTCTGGCGCGCGAGCATCCGGAGTCGTATCGCACAGTTGTCGAGCGGGCGTTCGTCGATCACGTCGACCTGCCGGCGGGCAATCTGCACGGCCCCGATGTGTGGGCCGACGACGTCGTCGCGAGTTGCGCGGCGTACGAAGCGCTGCTCGCCGATCTCGGCGGAGTCGACGTGCAAGTGCTGGGAATCGGCACCGACGGTCATTTGGGTTTCAACGAGCCGGGATCGTCGCTGTCGTCGCGCACTCGGTTGAAGACGCTCACGGCGTCGACGCGTCTCGACAACGCCCGCTTCTTCTCGAGCCTTGACGAGGTGCCGCACCACGTGATCACCCAGGGTCTCGGCACGATCCTCGACGCTGGACATCTGCTGCTGCTGGCAACGGGTCCGACCAAGGCGGGTGCCGTGGCGCGAGCGATCGAGGGACCGGTGGCCGCGCGATGCCCCGCATCGGTGTTGCAGCTGCATCCGCACGCCACTGTTGTCCTCGACGAAGCCGCCGCGACCGGCCTCGAGCTCGCCGATTACTACCGCGAGATCCAACACGCGAAGCCGAGCTGGCAACTGCTCTAGGCGCTCCGCTCAGCGGCAGAGTCCAATCGCGGTGGCGTCCGGAAGCGCGAAACCGCACCTCACGCAGGGTGCGAGCGGGGAGACTCGAACTCCCACGTCCTTGCGGACACCAGGACCTAAACCTGGCGCGTCTGCCGGTTCCGCCACGCTCGCGTGAGATGCAGTCTCGCGTAGCCCCGGGGTCGTGGCTCGGCCTTCCGTGGAACCCGGCGGAAATGGCCGCGAGCGCGACTGCCGGGTACGTTGGCAGCGTTCCGGATCCTGCCAATCGGGGGAAGCGATGGCCAAGCAGGTGCCGATCGTCGATTACCTGGTGCTGGGCGATCAGCCCCACCTCGAGGCGCACGAGTGCAAGGAGTGCGGGGCCCTGTACTGGGACCGCCGCAACGCCTGCGCGAAGTGCGGCAAGACCGAATTCGCGAACAAGGCGGTGGGCACGACCGGCCTCGTGCGTTCGTACGCGATCGTGCACCAGGCCGCTCCGGGCGTCCCGGTGCCGTACGTCTCGGCGGTGATCGAGCTCGACGGCGGCGGCCAGGTGAAGTGCAACGTCGTCAACGTCGATCCCGAGCCCGACAAGGTGTCGCTCGGAATGAAAGTGCAGTTCACCACGTTCGTCGCCGGTACCGACGACGAAGGCACCGAGGCGGTCTGCTTCGGTTTCGAGCCGGTCTGACCGGCCCGCCAAAAAAGCCAAGACGGAAGAAGGAATCTCGCATGAGCGACGCAGTGTGGGTGCTCGGCGCCGACATGACGAAGGTCGGCCGCTACCCCGACAAGGACATCGTCGACCTCGCGGCGGAAGCGTCGTTGAACGCGCTGGCCGACGGTGGCGTGACGATCCACGACATGAACATCCTCGCCGCGGGCACGCAGTTCTCCGGCGGGCTCGGCCAGCAGCTGCAGCACCAGATCGGCCAGACGGGCATCCCGGTGTACAACGTGACCAACGCGTGCGCGACCGGCGCGACTGCGGTGCGCACCGTCTACATGTCGATCGCGGCGGGCGAGTCCGACATGGGCCTCGCGGTTGGTGCCGAGCAGATGGGCAAGATGGGCCTCCTCGCAGGCAACGCGGCGCGGGGCGACACGAACGTGTTCGAGCCGAGCGGCCGTTTCGGTTCGGTCCTGCCGGCCGACGGCTGGTTGGGCTCGGGCACCATGCCGGCCGTGTTCGGCCAGGCGGGGATGGAGTACGCCTACGAGCACGACGGCGTCGGGTTCGAGCAGTTCGCCAAGGTGGCGCAGAAGAACCATGAGCACTCGGCGCTGAACCCGCTCTCGCAGTACCGCAAGGTGTTCTCGCTCGAGGAGATCATGGAAGCGCGCGTGATCTCGTACCCGAACACGTTGCCGATGTGTTGCCCGACAGGTGACGCGGCTGCCGCGATCGTGCTCGTCTCCGACGCGAAGCTCAAGACGCTCTCGCTCGAGCAGCAGAAGCGCGCCGTCAAGATCAGCGCGTCGATCCTCACCAGCGACCCGTGGACCGAGGGCAGCGCCGCGCAGCCCGACGTGAGCACGCTCACGCGCAACGCGGCGAAGCAGGCGTACGAGAAGGCGGGCGTCGGCCCCGAGGACCTCGACCTGGTCGAGCTTCACGACTGCTTCGCCACCGCGGAGCTCATCCACTACGACAACCTCGGGCTGTGCGAGCCCGGTGGCGCCGGAGCGTTCATCGACTCGCGTGCGCCGTGGCGTGACGGCTCGATGCCGGTGAACGTGTCGGGGGGGCTGATCTCGAAGGGCCACCCGATCGGGATGACCGGTGCGGGAGGCGTGTTCGAGATCACCACGCAGCTGCGTGGCGAGGCGGGCGACCGTCAGATCGAGGGCGCCAAGGTCGGCATGGCCCACGTCATCGGGCTCGGCTCGGCCTGTGGCATCCACCTGCTGGAGAAGTCGGCCGCCTAGTTGATCGGACTGGGCGTGTGCTCGGGCGCCGTGATGCGGCGCTCGAGCACGTTCAGGAACGCGGCCCGACGCTCGAGCTGACGCGGACCGGTCGGCGAGCACCCGGTGATGAGCCGCGTGAGCTGCGGGACCAACAACGGCCCGAGCACGAGGCAGAGCTCGGAGAGTACGAGCTGCGCGGCGTCGAGATCGCCGGGCAGGTTTCCTGCCCGCTGCTCCGCTTCCACGGCCTTGATCCACTGCTTGTAGAACGCGCGGCGGATCGACTCGTCGATCACCGGACCCGACCTCGCTTCGAGCGCTTCCCACGCGAGGAGGCGGACGTAGTCCTCTTCCTGGGTGAGGTTCGCCTGACGTCGCGCCAGTCGCCCGGGCTCTGCGATGTCGGGATGGTTCATCGCGACGGAGCCCTCGTCGATGCGTCGTTGCAGGATCTCGTGGAACAACCCCTGCTTCGAGCCGAAGTAGTAGTAGAGCATCCGCTTGTTCACGCCCGCGCGCTCGGCGATCGCATCGACCCGCGCGCCGGCGATTCCCTTGTCGGAGAACTCGCGCAGCGCGGCGTCGAGGATCCGCCGCTTCGTCGCTTCCGGATCTCGAGTCCCCAAGGCCGCCCCCTGCGTCGCGGCGTCACCGTAGAGTTCAGCCGGTGGTGGCGTCCAGACGGCTCTCCTCCTGGGTTGCCGTGGCGGCCGGAGGTGCGATCGGAACCGTGGCCCGGTACGAGGCGACGCGGCGGTATCCCGTCCGCGCTGGTGAGTTCCCCTGGACGATCCTGACGGTGAACCTCGTCGGCTGTGTCGTGGCCGGCGCGGTGATGGCCATGGTCCATCACTGGGTCGGGTGCCCTGCGTGGCTCCGTCCGTTCGCGGTGATCGGAGTGTGTGGAGGGCTCACGACGTTCTCGTCGTGGATGGTGGCCGACGTGTTGTTGGCGCGCGACGCGGCAGCCGGGCTCGCGGCGCTCGACGTGGTGGTGTCGCTGTTCGCCGGTGTGGTCGCAGTGTGGGCTGGCTTCGCGGCGACGCGCGCGCTGATCGGCGACCGCGGCGCGCTGGGTGCGCTGGATCCGACGGAGGCGGACTGATGGTGGTCTGGGTGATGCTGGCCGGCGCGGCCGGGGCGATCGGCCGGTACGCGGTCCACCGCGCCATGGAATCGCACGTCGCTTCGGCGTTGCCGTGGGGCACCATCGCCGTGAACGTCGCCGGTTCGCTCGCGCTGGGTGTGGTGGTCGGCCTGGTCCTGGCACAGGGCGTCGATCCCGACGTGCAGGTGATCGTCGGCACCGGCTTCCTGGGTGCGTTCACGACCTTCTCGGCGTTCTCGTACGAGACGTTCGCACTGCTGGAGGACGGCGCGCCTCGCGCCGCCCTCCTGAACGGGCTCGGCAGCGTGGTGGCCGGCCTGCTCGCCGCCACGGTCGGGCTCGCCGTCGTCGGCGCGCTCTGACCAGAGCCCTCTGACCAGCCGCTGACCAGAGCCCTCTGACGCGGAGGCGATCGTTCGCGTCAAAGTCTCCCGATTGCGCGTCAAGAGATCGTCAAGACCCTTGTTGGGGGCTTCGCGCAGTGCTTCGATCGAGTCGTGACGCAGGATGAGGACGGGTTCGACTGGTCAGCACCGGGATACGCGATCGGCGGCCTCGGCACGATCGCAGTCGCCGCCGCGATGGTGCCGCTTCGGGATCACGTGCAGAGCGCGAACCTCGCCCTCGTGCTCGTGCTCGTCGTCGTCCTCGCCGCCGCGGTCGGGGGGCGGGGTGCGGGCGCAGTGGCCGCAGTGGTCGCGGCGCTCTCGTTCGACTTCTTCTTGACCCAGCCGTACCTCTCGTTGCAGATCGAGAGCGCGGACGACCTCGAGACCGCGGTGATCCTGCTCCTCATCGGGCTCGTTGTCGGCGAGATCGTGGTGCGCGCCCGCCGCAGTCGACGCGCAGCAGCTCGCGGGAGCGACGAGATCGCGCGCCTGCACCGCGTCGCCGAGCTTGCCGCCTCGGGCGCATCGGTCGACGTCGTCGTGCACGCGGTCGAGACCGAGCTGAGAGAGTCGCTCGACCTCCGCGACTGCTGGTTCGAGCCGATGCCGTTCCGTCGGCCGCTGCCGCGTCTCGAGCGCAACGGGGCGGTGACCGGCGCGTCGGAGCGACGATACGTGCAGGGCGAGCTGTCGTTGCC
>JBEVIU010000097.1:0-16627 GCA_040510575.1 Acidimicrobiia bacterium
AGGTTGTTGCCGAACCCGAGGAGCAGGTCGAGATCCTCCGGACGGCCGTGGCCGTTCGCCATGCGGTAGAGCACCTTCTCGATCCACCCCGAGCCTTCGCGGCAGGGCGTGCACTTGCCACACGACTCGTGGGCGAAGAACTTGGCGATGCGCCACGCGATGAGCAACGGGTCGACGGTGTCGTCGTAGACCATCACCGCGCCCGATCCGAGCATCGTCTTGGCGTCGATCTCGCTCTGCACGAGATCCATGTCGAGCGGCACGTCGAGGTGGCGCTCGAGGAGCCACGGCGCCGACGCGCCACCCGGGATGAAGAACCCGAGCGATTTCCCGTCGCGCACGCCACCGGCGAGGTCCATGATGAGGTCGCGGAACGTGATGCCGAGCTCGACCTCATAGTTGCCTGGCCGTTCCACCATGCCCGACACGGAGAACAGGCGGGTGCCCTTCGAGCGACTGACGCCGATGCTCGAGTACCACTCGGCACCCTTGCGCACGATGTGCGGCACGGTCGACAGCGTCTCGATGTTGTTGACGATCGTCGGCGCCGCGTACACGCCCTGCACGGCGGGGAACGGCGGCTTGATGCGCGGCATCGCGCGCTCGCCTTCGAGGCTCGACAACAGGCCCGTCTCGTCGCCCGCGATGTAGCAGCCGGCGCCGCGGTGCAACACGATCTCGAGGTCGAAGCCGGAGCCCTGGATGTTCTCGCCGACGAAGCCGCGCGCGTAGGCGTCGGCGAGCGCCTGCCCGAGGCGCTCGGCGCCGAGCGCGAACTCCCCGCGCAGATACACGAAGGCGATGTGGGCCTGGATCGCGTATGCGGCGATCACGATGCCCTCGATCAGCTGGTGGGGGTCACCCTCCACGAGCATGTGGTCCTTGAACGTCGACGGCTCGCCCTCGTCGCCGTTGACTGCGAGGTACCGCGGGAACACGTCCTTCGGGAGGAACGACCACTTCTGACCGGTGCCGAACCCTGCGCCCCCTCGACCGCGGAGGCCCGAGTCCATCACCAGCTGCACGATCTCCTGCGGCTCCTTCGCGAACACCGACGCCAACGTGTCGTACGCGCCGTTGGCGAGCGCGGCGTCGATCGTGAAGGAATCGTCGGGATGATCGCGCAGGAACGATGTGACCACTCGCGTCTCGGTCGCCACTTATTCGCCTGTTCTCGGGGAGCCGGAGATGCTGCGCGGCGCTCGTGCACCGCGCGCGTACTCGTCGATGATCGACTCGGCCGCCTCGGGCGCAACCGGTCCGTGGAACTCGTAGTTCACCTGCATCACCGGAGCAAGATCACAGGCGGCGATGCACTCGACCTCTTCCACGGTGACGTCGGGATCGGCGGCGTATCGGTGCTCGAGGTGCGCGAGCAGCTCGGGTCCGCGGTTCACGAGACAGCTCACGTTCGTGCACACCGACACGAGCAGCTTGCCCACCGGTTCGAGCTTGAACATGGTGTAGAAGGACGCGGTCCCGAGCACGAGTGCGGGCGTCATGTCGAGCAGGCCCGCGATCTCCTCCATCGCGTCGGGCGTGACCCAGCCGTCCTGGTCCTGGGCGAGGTGCAGCAGCGGCAGCAACGCGGAGCGCTTGAAGGGGTAGCGGGCGATGATGCCGCGCGCCGATTCGAGGTTGGCGGGAGTGAAGGCCACTACCGGTCGACCTCCCCCATGATCGGGTCGATGCTCGAGACGATCGCCACAGCGTCGGCGAACATACCGCCGGGCACCATCGCGTCCATCGACTGGAGGTTGTAGAACGACGGCCCGCGGATGTGCATGCGCACCGGCTTCGACGTCCCGTCGGCCACGAGGTAGCAACCGATCTCGCCGCGCGGCGACTCCACCGACGTGTACGTCTCGCCCGGCGGCACGCGGAAGCCTTCGGTGAACAGCTTGAAGTGGTGGATGAGCGCTTCCATGGACTCGTCGATGCGCGCGCGGGGCGGCGGCGTGACCTTCAGGTCGGGGGTGCGGTAGTCGCCGAGCGGCATGCGCTCGACGCACTGGCGCACGATCTTCACCGACTCGAGGATCTCGAAGAGCCGGATCTGGTAGCGGTCGAACACGTCGCCGTTGGCGGTGTAGATCACGTCGAAGTCGACGTCGTCGTACGCGAGGTAGGGCTGGGCGCGTCGGAGATCCCACTCGAACCCGGTCGATCGCAGGATCGGACCGGTCGCGCCCAACGCGAGGGCGTCGTCGGTGGTGAGCACGCCGACGCCCACGGTGCGCTCACGGAAGATCGGGTTCTCGGTGAGCAGCTCGGCGTACTCGCCGACGCCGCGCTCGACGAGGTCGCACACCTCGAGCGTCTCTTCCCGCCAGCCGTCGGGAAGATCGGCCGACACGCCACCGGGACGGATGTAGTTGTGGTTCATGCGCAGGCCGGTGATCATCTCGAGCAACCGGAGCGTGACCTCGCGCTCGCGCCAGCCGTAGATCATCATCGAGACGGCGCCCAGGTCCATGCCGTTCGTGGCCTGGAACAGGAGATGCGACGACATGCGGTTGAGCTCGACCATCATCATGCGGATCCACACCGCACGATCGGGCACCTCGAGGTCGAGCAGTCGCTCGACCGCGAGCGAGTACACCAGCTCGTTCGAGAGCGGTGACGCGTAGTCCATGCGCGTGACGTTGGTGCCGCCCTGCATGTAGGTGAGCTCTTCGCCCGTCTTCTCCATGCCGGTGTGCAGGTAGCCGACCACGGCCTTGGCGCGCAGCACGGTCTCACCGTCGAGCTCCATCATGATGCGGAGCACGCCGTGGGTGGACGGGTGCTGCGGCCCCATGTTGATGATCATCGTGTCGTCGTCGTCGGGCCACGGGCCGCCGGTGAGCACGACCTCGCGCTCGCGCGCTTCGCCGGTGAGCGGACGCAGCAGCTGCGCGCCTTCGTCGGTCTGCGACTCGAGCCGCCGCTCCTCCTCCGGACCGATCACCATGTCGCTCATCGCGGGCTCGGATCCTCTTTGAAGGTCACCGGCACCCGCGCGGGAGCGTCGTCCTTGCGCAACGGATGGCCGACCCAGTCGTCGGGCATGAGGATGCGTGTGAGCTCTGCATGACCTTCGAACACGATGCCGTACAGGTCGAACGTCTCGCGCTCGGCGAACGCGATCCCCGGGTAGAGGTCGATGATGGTAGGGACGACCGGTTCATCGACCGAGACCTGGCAGATGGTGCGGATGCGCCGGTTGCGCGGGTGCGACAAGAAGTTCGCGACGACCTCGAAGCGCTCCGCCGCGACATCGGCAGGCACGGGTCGGGCCGCGTCGACCAGGTGGTCGACGGCGCAGACGTCGAGGCACTGGGTGAAGCGCTCGTCATCACGCAGGAACGCCGCGACGTCGTGCCACGCGTCGCGCGGCACGTGGACCACTGCCTGGCCGTGCGAGTCGACGAAGACCGAGCCGGGAAAGCGCTCGACCACCGCGGCCGCGACCTCATCACTGATCGGGTCGCTGATCGGCTCGGTCGTCGGCTCGTGATTCTCTTCACGAGCCGCTGCGTCGTCGTCGTCGGGCATCGATCGCTCGCGTTCAGCTGGCGACGACGCCGTCGCGCGCTTCGATCTGGATACCGGCACCACCGTGCACGGTGCTCTCCCGGCGTCGCATGATCTCGCCGTCCTTGATCTGCTGGTGCAGGGTGAGGATGCCGTGCATGAGGGTCTCGGGACCGGGCGGGCAGCCCGGCACGTACACGTCGACGGGCACCACTTGATCGACGCCCTGCACGATCGCGTAGTTGTTGAACATCCCGCCACTACTGGCGCAGACGCCCATGGAGATGACCCACTTCGGCTCGACCATCTGGTCGTAGACCTGCCGGAGCACGGGCGCCATCTTCTGGCTCACGCGCCCGGCCACGATCATGAGATCGGCTTGACGGGGACTGGCCCGGAAGATCTCCATGCCGAAGCGCGAGAGGTCGTAGTGCGCGGCGCCGGTGGCCATCATCTCGATCGCGCAGCACGCGAGCCCGAAGGTGGCCGGCCACACCGAGCTGCGCCGTGCCCACTTCACGAGATCTTCGAGCCGGCCGGTGAGGAAGTTGTGCTGGAGCGCCTCGAGACCCATCTACGCGGCCTTCCCGGGCGCGTCCTCCAGGGGTTCCAACTGACGCGATGCTGCGGGGTCGAGGCCGGTGCGGCCGGGCGCGCCCGCCGCGCGCAGGACACCGGCGCCCGCCCGTTGGAGCCCCTGCTTCATCGGGCCCCATTCGAGTGCGCCGGTGGAGAGCAGGTACGCGAAGGGGACGAGGAGGACGAGAAGGAACACGCCCATCACGATCAGCCCGTTGACCGAGAGCTCACGCATCACCGTCGCAAAGGGATACAGGAAGATGATCTCGACATCGAGGACGATGAAGGCCATCGCGACCAGGTAGAACTTCACCGGGAACCGTTCTGCGGGCTCGGACTCGGGGACGATGCCGCACTCGTACGGCGCTTCCTTCGCCGAGGTCGGCCGCTTGGGGCCGAGCAGCGTCGAGGCGATGAACGAGAGCGCCGCGAACAGCAACACCAGGATGATCATGGTGAGGATCGGCAGGTACGCGCTCACGCCTGTTCCCACCCTCCTACTCGGCTCCGGGTCCTAACGCGCGCAGGCTATCCGAATGGCCATGGGGCTCGCCGCTCCGGACGACCGGCCCGGCGCGGCCGCGGCGGTGAGCCGGGGCTGCTACCGTCGATCGAACGCCTGGCGGCTTTCAAGGGCTCGCCTTCTCACCTGCTTCTGCCTGTGTCTCGACGCGTCCTCACCACGGTCATCGCGCTGGCGATGGTCATGGCACTGGTCCCGGCCCTCTGGGCCTCCGCGTCGTTCGCGTCCACTTCCGACGAGCTGGACGTGGCACGAGCGCACCGCGATGCAGCGCGCGAGACCGCGAACGAAGCGGTCGCCGCCTTCTCGGCTGCCGAGAACAAGTTGGCCGAGACCGAGCAGCGCATCGAGGAGCTCGAGACCTCGATCAACGAGCTGAAGGCGAAAGCACAGGAGTTGCAAGGCATCGTCCGTCAGCGCGCGGTGTACGCCTACACGCACAAGGGCCAGGACCTCGACATCGTCGTCGACGCGGGGAACCCGGTCGAGGCGGCGCGGCGCTCGCAGTTGCTCGACCAGGCGAACGAACGCGACAACACCGCGGTCCGCAAGCTCGCGGCGGTCAACGAGGACCTGCGCGACCAACAGGACACGCTCAAGGAGCAGGAGTCCCAGCAGGCAGCCGTGAAGTCGCAGCTCCAGACGAAGCTGAACGACCTGCAGGCAAAGCTCGCCGACGCGCAAGCGGCAACCAACGCGCTGCAGGGCAAGCTCGACGCCGAGATCGCGGCGGCCAAGGCCGCCGACGACGCGGCGCGGCGCCAGGCGCTCGAAGCCGAGCGCCTCTCGGTCGCGGCGACCCAGACCGTGAGCGACACAGGTCCGGGCCAGATCATCGGCACGCCGATCGGCGGCTTCCAGTGCCCGGTGTCGGGTGCCGCGTACTCCGACGACTTCGGCGGCGCACGCGGCCATCCCGGCATCGACATGTTCGTGCCGGAAGGCACGGCTGCGGTCGCGGTGAAGAGTGGCACCGTGTCGTACGTGGCCAACGAAGGCGCCGGCGGCAACACCGCGTACCTCAACGCGAGCGACGGCAACACCTACTTCTATGCGCACCTCTCGTCGTTCGTCGGCGGAGCACGCTCCGTGAGTCAGGGCGAGATCATCGGCCTCACCGGCATGACCGGCAATGCGAGCGCACCACACCTCCATTTCGAGATCCGCCTCGGTGGCGTCAACGGCTCCAAGGCGAATCCCTACCCCACGCTCAAAAGCGCGGGGTGCTGAGCCGACACATCGAAGGTATGGACGACACGAACGCACGCAGCAGCAAAGTGCTCGACGAGACGTACGTCGCCGATCTGGAAGCGCGCTCCGTCGAGGAGCTCCGGGCGATGCACGCGGAGTGCCTCGAGCTGGAGACCGAGGTGTCGTACGTGCGCCGGCTCGCGCAGGCTCGCATGGACATCCTCGAGGCCGAGATCAATCGCCGTGAGCGGGGAGGCAGTCTCGAAGAGCTGATCGAGTCGCTCCCGCAGATCCTGGCCGACACGGGCCCCCGCGGTGACCCCGCCTCGAGTCGGCTGCCCATGCAGATGGCACCCGAGCAGGACAGCGAGTGGGCGCCACAGCTCGCAGCGCTGGAAGCAACGCTCTCGGATCTCCCGGCCCTCTCCGAGGACGAGCTCCAAGGTGCGATCACCGGACTTCGGGGCCTCGAGCGTGAGGTGTCCGACCAACGGCGCGCGCTCTTCTCGGTGATCGACCGCATCGATCTCGTCCTCGCCGATCGCCTGCAGACCGAGTAGGGCTGCACGGAATAGCGCTCCACGAAACAGCGCTCTCCTCGGCAGCGCTCCACCGAGGAGCGCCGGTCTCGCTTCGAACGGGCGCTAGTAGGATCGTCGGGCTATGCGAGTCGCCATGCTGAGCGTGCACACGTCACCTCTCGCGCAACCGGGCGGTGGCGATGCCGGCGGAATGAACGTGTACGTCCGTGCACTGGCATCGGCACTGGCTCGTGCGGGCGTGCAGGTCGACGTGCTCACGCGCACCGAGCACCCCGAGCAGCCGCCCGTCGTGGTGGTCGAACCGGGCTTCCGCGTGCTGCACGTCGACGCCGGCCCGCGTGCCCCGGTGCCGCGCAGCGAGTTCCCCGACCTCGTCGCCCCGTTCTCCGAAGCGGCTCGCGCCAAGCTCGAACGCTGCGGCACCGATTACGACGTGCTCCACGCGAACTACTGGGTCTCCGGCGCAGTCGGCCACCGCCTCAAACACGAGCTCGGGCTGCCACTCGTCACCACCTTCCACTCCCTCGAGCGGGTGAAGGCCGAGGTCGGTCTCGACGACGAGGTCGCCCTCCGACCGCGCGTCGAAGCAGAGGTGGTGCGCTGTGCGGACCTCGTGATCGCGTCGACGGCCGACGAGCGCGCGCAACTCGTGCAGCACTACGGCGCCGATCCGGCCCGCATCGAGATCGTGCCGCAGGGCGTCGACGCCGCGCTCTTCATGCCCGGCGATCGCGCGGCCGCCAAGCGCGCGCTCGGCGTCGCGGGTCGACCCACCTTGCTCTTCGTCGGGCGCATCCAACCACTGAAAGGCGCCGACCTCGCGGTGCGAGCGCTCGCCGAAGTCGCCGACCGTCGCACGGTGCTGCTGATCGTCGGTGGCCCGAGCGGACCCGACGGGGAACGAGAGCTGGCCCGGCTGCACGCGCTCGTCGACGAGCTCGGCGTGGCGGCACGGGTTCGCTTCGTGCCTCCCCAGCCACACGAGAAGCTCGCCACCTACTACCAGGCTGCCGACGTTTGCGTGGTGCCGTCGCGCAGCGAGTCGTTCGGCTTGGTCGCACTGGAAGCCGCCGCCTGCGGTACACCGGTGGTCGCGTCGAGCGTGGGCGGGCTCCGCATCGTCGTCGACGACGGCAACACCGGCATCCTGGTCGAGCAACGCGACGCCGCCGAGTTCGCCGGCGCCATCGAGCGCGTCCTGCACACCGAGCACGCCACGATGAGCGCCAACGCGGTGCGGCACGCGTCGCGGTTCCGCTGGAACATCGCGGCGGCGCGCCTCCGTCGCCACTATCACGACCTCGGCGCGCGCGCTCCCGTGCAGTGCAGCTGACACCCGAACCCGACCACGCACGCATCGTCGACCTCGACGCGGCACACGTTCTCGTCGCGACCCACCTCGAGGGTCCGGTCGCCGCGGAGGACTACGTCCAGACGGTCGAGTACGACCCCGAGCTGCACCGCTGGTACGTGCGGTTCACCTGTGACGCACGCGACGCGACGACGATCTACTTCGACCTCCACCAGCGCACGTTGCGCTACGAGGTGTACTTCCTACCGATCCCGCCTGCGAACCTCGAGCCGCTCTATGAGCTCTTGTTGCGCGCCAACCACACCATGTACGGCGCGCGCTTCTCGCTGGGGCCCGACGGCGACATCTATCTCGTCGGGCGCGTCGCGCTCGAGCACCTGACCACCCACGAGCTCGACCGCATCATCGGGGTGCTCTACGAGCTCACCGACCGGTTCTTCCCTCCCGCAGTCCGCCTCGCGTATCCGCGTCGGTGACACCGACGCCGCGGCGTCGTCTCTGACTGCGACACCACGTCGAGGTCGCCGTCCCGGCGCCTCGGTATCGTGGGTCGATCGGTACCGACGGGTACCGTCGAGGTGCGGGGCCCGAGGTGCAGGACGGTCGCCCCGTTCGGGTAAGTACGGGACCGACCCGATCGTTCCTCGGGCCCGCGCCGCAGCTCGCACCCCGGCCGCGCCGAGTTGCAGAACGGCGTTCATCGCCCACCGTGCGCAGCGTTACCCTTCCCGGATGAACCTGGGGCTGCTCGGTGGGGGGCGGATGGGCGAGGCGCTGGCTGCCGGCCTGCTCGCGTCGGGTTGGGAGCCCGACACCCTCGCGATCGCCGAGCTCGACGCCGATCGGCGGCACCAACTCGAGGCGAAGCTCGACGGCGTGCGGATCGTGCCCAGCCCGGCCTGGGCCGCCGCGGAGGTCGACGTGCTCGTGGTCGCGGTGAAGCCGCACGACGTCACGAGCGCCCTCGAAGCCTGCGCCACGTCGCTTCCGGAGCACGCACTCGTCCTGTCGATCGCGGCGGGGGTGAGCATCGCCACCCTCGAAGCCGCCGCACCCGGACGCCCGGTGGTGCGCGCGATGCCGAACACGCCGGCACTGGTCGGTCTCGGGGCGGCCGCGATCGCGGCCGGCTCCCTCGCCGGCAACGACGACCTCGAGCTCGCGGAGCGGGTGCTCGGCGCGGTCGGGACGGTCGCCCGGGTTCCCGAGCACCAGCTCGACGCGGTCACCGGCGTCTCCGGCTCCGGTCCCGCCTACCTGTTCCTGCTGGCCGAAGCGATGATCGAAGCGGGCGTCTTCGTGGGGCTGCCGCGCGACAGCGCGGATGCACTCGTGCGCCAGACGCTGCTCGGCGCGGCCACACTGCTCGTCGAGAGTGGCGAGAGCCCCGAAGCGCTCCGTGCGGCGGTCACGTCGCCGGGAGGCACCACGGCTGCGGCGACCAAGGAGCTCGAGACCCACGGATTCCGCTCTGCCGTGCTCGACGCGGTCGAAGCCGCGGCCCGGCGATCCCGCGAGATCGAGCGCGACACGTGACGCGTCGGCCGAAATCGCGTCTCCCACCCAAGCTGCCCGATCCCGTGCGCGAACGCGCACCCGCGGCCGAGCGACCACCGTCGCTCGGGCAGCGCTTGAAGGACTCGCGCGTGTCGGGCCGGAGCAACGAGTTCGGGCGCGACGAGATCGCAGCGTTGATGCGACGCGTGTCGCGCAACGACGAGCGCGCGCTGCTCGGGTGTGCGCCCTTCTCCGGCGTCACCCTCGCCGACGTCCAGGCCGCGGTGGCTGCGGTGTACGGCTGGGACGGCGACGGCGCGCGCGCAGCGATCGCGGCGCGTTGCACGATCGCCGGGTTCGAAGCCGGATTGGATCGCATCGTCGAGGTCGCGCGCGCCGGCGGGCGCCTCGCGTTCGCAACCACATGTCCCGCGTCGCTCTTCACGATCCATCGGGCGCTCGCGGCGGAGGCGGTGCGCGCGGGAGGCGCGGTGTTCGATGCGATCGAGTCGGGGACGATCAGCGATCGGGGGCCGCGGGCCACACGGCTGCGCTGGATCGATCGGGTGGCGATGGTGAGTGACGGACGCGCGCTCCTCGATGGCGCGAGCGCGCGTCCCGACGCCGCCGAGGAGTTGCTGTTCAGCGCCGGAACCGTCGACCTGGTGGTCGCCGACCGGGTGTTTGCAGGCGTCGCGCTCGGCGCCGGTCTCGAAGTGGTCGCGTTCGCAGGTCTCGACGCGCTCGCGTTCGCGGTCGCATCCTGGAGGGGCCTCGCGGTCCGGGTGATACCCCTCGCGGAGCAGCGCCCCCCGTCGGCCTACGAACCACTGCTGGAGCTGCTCCCCGATTCGGCGTCATCCGTGGGCACAACAGGCTGACCACAGGCCTCTTTTGCAACACGAGCCGCACCGGCGTACGCTCACCACGCGGGAAGCGGAAATGGAAGGGGTGAACCAAAGTGGCGCAATCTTTCGCCACGGCGCGGTTCCTCACCGTCCAGGAGGTCGCGGATCTGATGCGCGTCTCCACGATGACGGTGTACCGCATCATCAAGTCCGGCGAGCTGCCGGCAGTGCGCGTCGGACGTTCGTTCCGCGTGCGCGACATCGACGTGGACAGCTATCTCGGTCAGCGGTACACACAAACCGGTTGAGCGCGGGCGCGCTCGAACGGTGCGTGGCGTCGCCCTTCTCCTCGTTGCTGGGTCGACTCCGCTGCGCGCCTGCTCTCCCTCCGAGCAAGGCGCGCTCCGTCTCCTAGCCTGAGCGGCCGTGCTGATCGCGTTCGCGTCCGACTACGGGTTGCAGGACGAGTTCGTCGGTGTCTGCAAGGCCGTGATGCTCGGTGTCGCGCCCGGCACCGAGATCCTCGACATCGGCCACGAGATCCCCGCGCACGACGTGCGCGCTGGATCGTTGATGCTCGTGCGCGCGGTCCAGTACCTCCCCGACGACACGATCGTGGTCGCCGTGGTCGATCCCGGTGTCGGCACCGATCGACGACTCGTGGCGGTGGAGGTTGAGGGTGGCGTGCTCCTCGGACCCGACAACGGGCTCCTCGCTCCGGCCACCGCCATGATCGGCGGCCCCCAGCGGGTCGTGTCGCTCGAGAACCCTGAGTTCCAGCTCCAGGCACCAGGTCCGACCTTCGCCGGTCGCGACGTGCTGGCGCCCGCGGCCGGTCACCTCGCGGCCGGGGTCCCGCTCGATGCGCTCGGGCCCGCGGTCGATCCGGTCACGCTGATGCCCGGCATGGTGTCGCTCCCGAACATCGACGACGACGGCGCGATCGTGGCCGAGGTCTGGTGGGTCGACCGGTTCGGGAACTGTCAGCTCAACGTCGATCCCGACGGCCTGCTCGAGTCCGGCACGCGACCAGGCGACCGGGTCGAGGTTCGTTGCCCCGGCGGTACGCGCGCCGCCCGGTGGGTGCGCACCTACGCCGATGCGAAGCCGTCGGAGCTGGCGATCATCGTCGACTCCTACGGACTGCTGTCGCTGGCCCTCGACCGCGACTCGGCGGCAGCCGCGCTCGGCCTCCGCGCCGGGAGCCCGGTCACCCTGGTCACCGAAGGCGCCGGCGGCACGCGGGTCCAGATCCCGTTGGGTCCCACACCTGGGGCCACTCGATGAAGGCCCCCTTGATATGACGGCGGCTCGATGAAGGCGACTCGATGAAGGCGGCTCGATGAGGCCCGGCACCACGATCGCGATCGTGATCCTGCTGGCGCTCATCCTCGGCGCCGCGGTCGCGCAGTTCGTGCTGCGGCTGGGGCCGTAGGAGCTCCAGGCTTCGGGCGGTGGAGTCCGCGGCCTGGGATTCCGGCCGCGAGTGCGAGCGGGCTTGGGGCGGGCTGGGAGGCATCGTGGACACCGGCGAACCGATGGCCACGCCGCCCGCACCCGCGTACCGGATCCAGTTCGAGCTTCCCCCCGGGGGACGCTCGCGTGACCAGAATCGGCGGACCCCCGAAACCGCTTGAGCCAAAACGGTCACGCTGAGTGAACTTTTACCTCCTGCTGTGGGTCGGGCTGCTGCGGGTCGGGCTGCGAGTCGGGCTGCTGTGGTCGAGAAGTCGATCCGACCCGTGACGCGGAGCCGGCCAGCACGAATCCGGAGTAGATCACCGAGATCCCGAGCGCGAGGCTCAGGCTGAAGGCCTCGTCGTGGCCGATCGCGCCCTGCACGAGGCCCCCGCTCGACAGGATCACGGTGCCGACCGCGATCAGCGCGTTCGCGCCGGCGAGGCGCGCGTGGCCGGGCCCCCGATCACGCGCGTATCGCACCGCGGAGTAGATCGCGCCCGCGATGATCACGAACGCCGCCACACCGCTCCCCACCGCAGCGAGGATGCGCGGCAACGCGCCGAAGACGTCCTTGCCCACGGGGATCGCAGTGCCGCTCACCGGCTCCATCGGCGCGCTCAGCAGCACGCCGGCCGCGAACCCGCTGAACACGAGGAGGAACAGCCGGACCCGCTGTGCCACCTTCGGCGAGGCGAGCAGATAGATGGTGCCGAGCGCGAGCCACGGGACGTCGAGAATGGCGCCGAACAGGTAGAAGACGCGGAAGGTGCCGCGGTCCCAGCCGGTCGAGGCACCGGTGGCGAGCGCGGCCGACGCGAGGGCGAACATCGCCAGCGCAGCAGCCCAGGCCCCGTTCTGGGGGCGGTGGCTCTGGGTCCAGCGCACCAGCATCGCCTGCGCGAACAACGCCGACACGGCCGTCGCCACGAAGGCCAGACCGACTACCACGCTGCACCCGCCCCCCACACGAACACCAGGCTCACGACCACGAGACTCACGACGAGAAGGCTAAGGCGGAGCACGGGGCTTCGAGAATTTGTGCACAAGCTCGGTACCCTGATCGTGAAGGCCGGAGCGCACCCGGCCGCCGTAGGAGGCTCTCATTCCTGACGCCCGGCGGATCCCAGAGGCGACGGTCGCCCGATTGCCGCTCTACTACCGGGCGCTCCTCGAGACGGCCGACGCCGAGATCGGCACGGTCTCCTCGGAGCGCCTGGCCGAGCTGGCGGGCGTCAACGCGGCCAAGGTGCGCAAGGACCTCTCGTTCCTGGGCTCCTACGGCACACGGGGCGTGGGGTACGACGTCGAGTACCTCCTGCACGAGATCTCCCGGGAGCTCGGGCTCACCCACGATTGGCCCGTCGCCATCGTCGGCGTCGGGAACCTGGGCCAGGCGCTGGCCAACTACCGCGGCTTCGGGGCTCGCGGCTTCGAGGTCGTCGCACTCTTCGACGCCGACTCGTCGAAGGTGGGCAAGCGGGTCGGCAACCTCGCGATCGACGCGCTCGACGACCTGCCCGACGTCGCCCGCGAGCGCGGCGTCGCGATCGGGATCATCGCCACACCCGGCCACGCCGCCCAAGAGGTGACCGACCGCCTCGTCGCCGCCGGGGTGTCGTCCATCCTCAACTTCGCACCGACGGTGGTGAGCGCCCCGCCGGGTGTCTCCTTGCGCAAGGTCGATCTCGCGATCGAGCTGCAGATCCTCTCCTTCTACCAACAGCGCCGGATCGACGGGAACGGCGCCCGCGTCCCGACACCGCGATGACACGCGCCGCGATCACCGGGTATCCCGCGAACCTCGTGGTCGACGGTCGCCGTTGCGTGGTGGTCGGTGGCGGTCGCATCGCGGCGCGCAAGATCGACGCTCTGCTCGCGGCCGGCGCACAGGTGCACGTGATCGCCCCCGACGTCGGTGACGAAGTGCGGGACTGGGCCGACGGCGGACGACTGTCGCTCGAGGAGCGCGCGTTCATGCCCGCCGACCTCGATGGCGCGTGGCTCGCGACGACGGCCACCGGCGTTCCCGCGGTCGACCGTGCGGTGTACGAAGCGGGTGAGGCCAGGCGAGTGTGGGTCAACTCGGCCGACGACCCTGCCAACTGCTCGTTCACGCTCATGTCGGTCGTTCGTCGCGGGGATCTCGTCGTCACCGTCGGCACGGGTGGTCGCAGCCCGGCCCTCGCCACGTGGTTGCGCGGCCGTTTGAGCACCGAGATCGGGCCGGAGTACGAGACCCTGCTCGCGCTGCTCTCGGACGCCAGGGAATCCCTCCGGGCCGGCGGCCGTTCCAGTGAAGACGTTGACTGGCAACAGGCGCTCGATTCCGGCATGCTCGACCTGATCCGTGCCGGCCGCGTCGACGAAGCCAAGGAGATGCTCGCCGCATGTCTCTCCTCGTAGTCGGGCTGAACCACCGCACGGTGCCGGTGGCACTGCTCGAACGACTGTCGGTCGCACCCGAAGACCTGCCGAAGGCACTGCACGCGCTGATGCGGCGCGAACACCTCGCCGAAGCTGTGTTGCTGTCGACCTGCAACCGCACCGAGGTGTACGCCCACGCGACGCTGTTCCACCCGGCGATGCAGGACGTGCGCGACTTCCTCGCCGACACCTCGGGGGTCGACCCCGACGAATTTGCCGACCTGTTGTACGCCTACCACGACGACGCGGCTGTCTCACACCTGTTCGCAGTCGCCGCGGGGCTCGACTCCATGATCATCGGCGAGGGCGAGATCCTCGGCCAGGTGCGTGAGGCATGGCAGATCGCGGAGCGCGAAGCCGCGAGCGGGTCGATGTTGGATCGCACGTTCCGTCACGCGATCGAAGTCGGGAAGCGTGCCCGCACCGACACCGGGATCGGACGACACGCGGTGTCGGTGTCGTCGGCCGCCGTGTCACTCGCCACCAACCGGCTCGGATCGCTCGACGATCGCCGCGTCCTCGTGGTCGGCGCCGGTGCCATGGGCGAAGGCATGGCCCTCGCACTCGCGGGGGCAGGCGCACGCGAGATCGTGGTGGCGAACCGCACGCTGTCGCGCGCCGAGGAGCTCGCGGCGCGCGTCGGTGGACGCGCCATCGCGCTCGACGCCGTCACCGCAGCGCTGATCGAGTGCGATGTCGTGCTCGTGTCGACTGGTGCGCCCGACATCCTCGTCGAGCGATCCGCAGTCGAGCAGGTGATGACGAACCGTGGTGGTCGCGCCATGTTGGTCGTCGACATCGGCGTGCCGCGCAACATCGATCCCGGCGCCGCCGAGGTGTTCGGCGTGACGCTGCTCGACATCGACGACCTGCGGGCCTACGGCGAGCTGTCGCTCGAACAGCGCCGCCAAGAGATCGGCAAGGTGCGCGATCTGATCACCGACGAGCTCGACCGCCACCGCGTCGAACGCAACGCCCGCGAGGTCGCGCCGATCGTGACCGCGCTGCGCGCTCGCGCCGAAGCGTTGCGCGCCGCGGAGCTCCAGCGATCACACGCCCGACTCGAGGATCTGGCGCCGGCACAACGCGACGCAGTGGAGGCGCTGACCCAGGCCCTCGTCAACAAGTTGCTCCACGAGCCGACCGTCCGCCTCAAGGACGCGGCCGGCTCCGCGCGGGGCGCGCTGTACGCCGACGCGGTGGTCGAGCTCTTCGGCCTGCCGGAACCCGAGTCCACCACCGACGAATGAGCCCCGCGGGGGCGGTTCGCTCATGACGCTGCGGATCGCGACACGCGGCAGCGCGCTCGCGCGTTGGCAAGCGGAGCGGGTGGCGACGCTGCTCGCGACGACCGACACCGAGCTGGTGATCATCACGACCAGCGGCGACGCTCGTCCCGACACGCCGATCAGCGCCATGGGGGGCACGGGCGTGTTCGTGAAGGAGGTCGAGCAGGCGCTGTTCGACGGACGCGCCGATGTGGCGGTGCACTCGGCGAAGGACCTGCCCTCGTCGCCCCCTCCCGACGGCCTGCTCCTCGCGGCGTTCCCCGAACGCGCCGACGTTCGCGACGCGCTCGTCGGCAGCACGCTGGCCGGGCTGCCGCCCGGAGCGACGATCGGCAGCGGATCAGTGCGTCGGCGCGCCCAACTCGCCGCGATCCACCCGGCCCTGCAGTTCGCGGAGCTGCGAGGCAGCATCGTCACCCGGCTCGAGAAGGCGCCGCAGTTCGACGCCATCGTGGTGGCCGCGGCGGCGCTCGAACGGCTCGGGTTGCTCGATCAGGCCGACGAGATCCTCGACCCGTCGGTGATGCTGCCGCAGGTCGGGCAAGGCGCGCTCGCGGTCGAGTGCCGCGCCGACGACGCCGACACGCTCGCGCTCGTCTCGACCGTCAACGATCCTGCGGTCGCGCGTGCCGTCACGGCCGAGCGCGCCTTCCTCGACGGGCTGCGCGGCGGATGCGACCTCCCGTGTGGTGCGCTCGCCACGGTCCACGGTGACGAGCTGGTGCTCCAGGGCGTGCTCGCCTCCCTCGACGGCAGCACGGTGCTGCGCGGCACCGAGCGCGGCACCGAACCGGAGCACCTCGGTCGCACGCTCCTGCAGGAGCTGCTCGACCACGGCGGTTCGGAGCTCCTGGAGCGCATGCGGTGACCGTGTACCTGGTGGGCGCCGGACCCGGCGACCCCGGCCTGCTCACCGTGCGCGGCGCGGAGCTGCTCCGGGGCGCCGACGTCGTGGTGTTCGACCGCCTCGCGTCGCCCGCGTTGCTCGCCCTGGCACCGCCCGGGGCGGAGCTCATCACCGCCGGGAAGGCCCCCGGCGCGGTCGACCTCACCCAGGACGAGATCAACCAGCTGCTCGTCGACCGCGGTCGCGCCGGCGCCTCCGTCGTTCGCCTCAAGGGCGGGGATCCCTACGTGTTCGGTCGCGGCGGCGAAGAGGCGGAGGCGCTCGCGAACGCAGGCGTGCCCTTCGAAGTGGTGCCCGGCATCACCAGCGCCATCGGCGCCGCGGCGTACGCAGGAATTCCCGTGACCCACCGTGGCGTGTCGACCCACTTCACCGTGGTCACGGGGCACGAGGATCCGACCAAGGACCGCACCGACGTCGACTGGCGCGCGTTGGCGCGCACCGGCGGCACGCTCGTGATCCTGATGGGCGCCGGACGCGTCGGCGACATCGCGAGCGCGTTGGTCGAGGGCGGCCTCCTGCCCGACACGCCGGTCGC
>JBEVIU010000098.1:0-26654 GCA_040510575.1 Acidimicrobiia bacterium
CACTTCAACGAGGTGTTCATCAGCGACGTGAGGATCCCCGACGCCGAGCGACTCGGCGACGTCGGTGCCGGGTGGAGGGTCGCGAACTCCACGCTCGCCCAGGAGCGCTACAACATGCCACGCCTCCCCAACCGCGGCGACGGCGCGATCGCGTTGGCGGTCGCCGCGTGGAAGGCGCGCCCCGACACGACGTCGGACGAAGCGCTCGTGCTCAAGGACCAGCTCATGCAGCACTGGGTGGCAGCCGAGGCGATGCGCCTGCTGCAGGCGCGGGCGGCGATGCTGCGCGCAGTCGGCGGCTCCGGGCCCGAGGGATCGCTGGGCAAGCTGGCGGTGTCGGTGACCGGTCGCAAACTCGCGGAGTGGGCGTCGTGCCTCATCGGCCCCGACGGCATGCTGATCGACAACTACGACGGCAACATGTCCTTCATGAGCGCCGAGGGCACGATGGGCGGCGAGTACGCGCTGCAGCACTCGTTCGTGGGCAGCCCCGGCATGTCGATCGCCGGCGGCACCGACGAGATCCAGCGCAACATCATCGGTGACCGCGTGCTCGGGCTCCCGCGTGAGCCCTCGGTCGACAAGGGCGTGCCCTGGAGCGAGACCCTCCGCAACTGACTCACCGCGAACTGGCGTCAGCAAACCGGGACATGCCTGGGTCTGATGACGCCAGTTGTCGTCGTTCGTCAGCCGACGAGGCCGATCTCCTTCGCATACTGCTCCACCGCGGCCAGGCCCTCGCGACCCACGGTCCCGACCTTGGTGTCGGGCCACGGCGTGACCACCACCCGGTCGACGCCGATGTCCGCCATGGCCTGGAGCTCCTCGAGCGACAGCGGGCCTTGCAGCGTGATGGTCGAGAATTCGAACGGCGTGCCGGAACGACCGGCCTTCTCGAGCTCTTCGAGGATGGCGGGGCGGTCGTCGGGCATCCCGTACCAGCCGTCACCGAGCCGACCCGCTCTGCGCACCGCAGGGCCCGCCCCACCACCGATGTGGATCGGCATCGGCTGCTGCACCGGCTTGGGCTGGAATCCCATCGGTCCGAAGTCGAAGAACTCCCCGTGGAATTCCGGGTGCTCGTCTTCGAACAGCACGCGCAGGGCGCGGATCACCTCGTTCATCCGCGCGCCGCGCCGTTCCCACTCGTTGCCGGTCCACGCGTACTCGTCGGGCGTCCACCCGAGCCCGACCGCCATGTCGATGCGCCCGCCCGAGATCACGTCGAGGGTCGCGAGGGTCTTCCCGACCAACACGGGGTCCCGCAGCGCGAGCATGTAGATGCCGATGCCGAGACGCACCTTCGTCGTGACCGACGCCAGGTGCGCCAGCACGATCATCGGGTCGGGGAAATTGGAGTCGGGACCGAACGGCACCATCTCCTCGGTGAACGCGTCGCCCATCATCTCGGCGCCGGGGAACTTCTTCCACCAGTCCGCCCTCGTCGACAAGCAGATGTGCTCCCCCGACCAGAGCGACTCGTAGCCCAACGACTCGGCCAACTGCGCGTACTCGGCCAAGAGCTCCGTCTCGACCCAGACGATGTTGAGCCCGACCTTCACCGGCGGCGCCATGGCGCTCCCCCCACCCTCGTTCGAACGATGTCCAAGCCTACGCGTCGACCTTCATGATCCTCGCCAGTGAGCCACCCATGATCAGCGCCTGTGTCTCGGCGTCGAGATCCTCGACCGCGTCCGAGTAGGCCAACGGGTCGGCCATGCCCTCGGGGTGCGGGAAGTCGGAGCCCCACATCACGTGATCGGCCGGCAAGAGCTCGACGAGGCCGGCGGGGTCGGGGTCGTGGAACGCGTGCACCCAGACGTTGCGCTTGAACACCTCGACCGGGTCCTCCTCGAAGATCACCGGTGAGCGCTCGTAGGTGTCGGCGAGCTTCTGGACGAACGGGCGGATCCAGCTGCTCGGAAACTCCACCGGCGCGAACTTCAGCGTCGGGAAGCGGGTGGCGAGCTCGTGCCCGATGATCGACGCCATCGCGTCGATGAGCGGCGACTTCTCCGACATCAGCGCCTGGAACGCGGGCGACGCGTTGTTCACGAAGGCGCGGAACTCACGGCCGCTGGTGCCTTCCCAGTCGTTGACGTAGCGCTGGTACCCGCTGTCGCCGGAGTGCATGCCGACCACGAGGTCGCGTTCGACCACTGCCTCCCAGAAGGGATCGAACTCCTGGAGCGCGAACGACTTGCGACCGCGATACGTGGGCACGGGCGCGACGCGGATCAGGAAGGCGCGAGCGCCACGGTCGGCAACCCAGTTGAGCTCGTCGATCGCAGCGTCGAGCTTGCTGAGGCTGATGATCGGCGTGGCGAAGATCGCGTCGGCGTAGTTGAACGTCCAGTGCTCGTGCATCCACTCGTTGAGCGCGTGGATGATCACGCATGTGGCGTCGGGGTCGTCGGCGAGGCGCTCCTCGAGCACGCTCGCGAGCGTCGGCCACATCAGCGCGCGGTCGATCCCCATGTCCTTCATCAGCGCGAGGCGGGGCTCGGGGTCGAAGAACGCATCGATGCCGGGCATCACCTTCGGCTTCGGGCGCGCGCCCGGCTCGATCCGGTCGTCACCCGACTCCTTCGCGGTGTTGTGGTCGCGCCCGTAGCCTCCGGGAACCGCGACCCGGTTGAACGTCGGGTTCGGGATGTAGTCGCTGATCTGGTCGCGCAACGCGAGCTTGGTGCGACCGTTGATGTCGACGTACTTGATGATGCCGTCGTACTCCTTCGGGATGAACTGCGTCAGCGCATCCCGGTTCTCGTACATGTGGTTGTCGGCGTCGAACGTCGGGTACGGGAGCCGGCGCTCCCGCATGTAGACGAGATCATCAGCCATCGGTGTTCCCCCCGGAGGATCGCGCGCGCGCGGCGGACGTACGTTGCAAACGCTAGGCCGCGGGCGCCGAAGGGGCAAACAGCCGGCGATTTTGCCCCGGCCCCGGAATCCCGGCTCAGCGCACGCCGACCGAGGCTCAGAACTCGAAGTCGTACTCGAGCGGGACGATGCTGCGGTACGGGAGGAAGGCCAGTGGCTCGTAGACCCCGCCGTGGGGCGGGAACCGCCCGATCGCCGCGGCATAGCGCATCGCCGCATCGATGCGGGACATCATCACCTTGGGGTCGGCTTCGAGCAGGAGCAGGTGGAGAACGAGATCGCTGGCTGGGCCGGCGGGCTCGAAGCGCAGCACCGCGAGCACGCCGTCGATCGCAAGCAGGTCGGGAACGTGGACGTCGTCCCACCACTGCAGCGCGTCGGCCCGGCGGTCGGGAGCGGGGGGACGGCCGATGGCGACGACCACGCCGCGGTGCGCGAGATACGGGATCGCCTCCTCGCTCACGTTGCATCCCGCACGCGCCCACGCACCGGCGGTGCGCCAACGTCCCGCGAACACGCCGCGGCCGTCACGGAAGTAGCGACCGGCCTTGACGATCCCGCGGTCCTTGGTGGTCCATCCCGCCATCGCGGTCTCGCCGTCGAAGTCGGGGATCGCCGCGAAGTACACCGTGAGATACGGCGCGTGCTGGGTGATCACGTCGCCGCTCAGCGTGCCGAGGCCTTGGAGATCGCGCGGCGCCACGTAGCGGCGGGCGGTGGCGATGTCGGCCTTCGAGATGTGCTCGGCCAGGTGGTCGAGGTCGTACCAGCGGTTGTACTCCTCGGTGAGCTCGGGCGGGATGTCGAGCAGCGCCAGCATGATCCCGTGCAGTTGCATCAGTGAGTCCCCCCGGTGTCGTGAACGACGATTGATTGATCGAGCCCGGTCCAGCGCGGCCGCGCGCCTTCGCCAGGGATGAAGTCGACGAGCACCACGCCGGCGTCACCGCCGCGCGACGTGGCGGTCGCGCCGCAGTAGCGTACCGGCGTCGGCTCGTCGCGCACCTCCTGGTACACGTGCACGTGACCGAGCGCGACGTAGTCCCACAACACGTTGGCGAGGTCGCCGTCGAAGATCGGCGACGAACGAAACGCAGGCCCGTCGGCCAGGAGCAGGCCGTGGCCCACCGCAATGGTCCACCGGTCGGACGGAGGCGCGGGCAGGCCGGCGAACGGTCGATAGCCCGGCTCGTGCTCGATCATGGCGCGACCCCACATCACCACGTCGGTGCCCGGGACCTCGACCAAGGAGCCGTCGTGGTCGTCGATGAACTGCACGTGCTCGCAGCGTGTGGCGATGTCGAAGCGGTGATGGACGGACCGCTCGTCGAGCACGTCGTGGTTCCCGGGCACGATCACCACCGGGCACGTGAGCAGGTCGAACTGGGCCGCGGTCCACTCGAGCGTCTCGTCGGACATGCGAGCACTGTCGAACAGGTCACCGGCCACGAGGACCGCGTCGACCCGTTCGCGTCTCGCCAGGTCGATGGCCTGCGCGAAGGCGCGCTCCTCGCGGCCGTGCGCGCCGGCGCCGATGTGGCAGTCGGAGGTGTGCAGCACCGTGGCGGGGCGCCGCGCGTCGATGGCCGTGTGCACCTGCGGCAGGCTACGGCCGGGCCGATGGCGTCCGCCACATGCCGGTGACCGACCTCGACGACCACCGCGCCCGAGCGACGTTCACTCCTGGCCGCGCAGCAGCGACTCCTGGGTGAGGTAGGCGGCGAGCGTTCCCGCGCGGTCGTGGATCGTGCCGGTGAACACGCCTCGGGATCCGGCCAGCGTGACTGGGCGCAGGTCCACGAACACCCACCCGCTCACGTCGACCCGACGCTGCAGCCACACGGAGTGGTCGAGGCTCGGGCCACCGTATCCACGCGCCGCCTCGAGCGAGCCGAACGCCCAGCCCAGATCCGAGAGATAGGTGAGGACGCAGGCGCGGGTCACCGGATCGTCGGGGATGTCGCCGCGTGGGCGCACCCAGAACTGCCCGGATCGCCACGGCTGGTCTTCCGGAGCACTCGGATACCGGAGGTCGAGGAGCACGTTGTGGCCGGTGCGCTCCCCTTCCGCCATCGACTCGGGATCACCGGCGTCGGCGTCGATGGCGGGCACCTGGTGGTCGACACCTGGCTCCTCGACGTGGAACGACGCCAGCCCGCTGAAGATGACCTTCCCCTCTTGGATCGCGTTCACGTGGCGGGCCGAGAACGATCGGCCGTCGCGGTCGCGGTCGACCGCCAGCACCGTCGGACGTTCCGCCCGTCCCGGTCGCAGGAAGTAGCCGTGCAACGAGTGCGGGACGCGGTCGTCGTCGACGGTGGCCGCCGCGGCGCGCAGCGCCTGGGCCGCCACTTGCCCGCCGTAGAGATTCGGAAGGAACTGATCGGCTGGGTTGTGGGCCCGGTACAGGTTGGTGTCGATCTCCTCGAGCGTGAGGAGATCGACCAACGACTCGGCGAGCACGGCAACGGAACCTACTGCTTCTCCTCAGGCACCCTCGTGGCGCCGAGGCTCGTGGCGCCGAGGCTCGTTGCGCCGAGGCTCGTTGCGTCGTGGTCCCCACTCGCATCCCTGCGCCGGGTGGGATAGAACCTGGCGAGCACCGCGACCGGGGGGAACATGACGTCGACAGGTGGGCCCGACGACGGGCAGCAGCTCGCAGACCGACACCTGGAAGGGAAGGTGGTGGTCGTCTCAGGCGCGACGAGTGGCAGCGGTCGCGCCATCGCGCGGCGATTCGTCGCCGAAGGCGCCGACGTGGTCATGCTCGCCCGCGGGAAGGAGCGTCTGCTCGCCGAAGCCGCTGCGCTCGGGCCTTCGGCGGTGCCGATCGTCACCGACGTCGGCGCGATCGACAGCGTGCGCGCCGCGTTCGACGAGATCGCTGACCGCTTCGGCAAGCTCGACGTGTTGATCAACAACGCCGCGGTGTACCGGCCGTGCTACGTCGAGCAGCTCAGCGATCTCGACATCATGCAGCAGGTGCACACGAACTTCGTCGGTCCGGTGCTCACGTGCCGGGCCGCGATCCCGCTGCTGCGCGCGGCCGGTGGCGGCGACATCGTGAACACATCGAGCGAGTCGACCCTCGACCCGTTCCCCATGCTGTCGATCTACGTCGCCACGAAGGCCGCGCTCGAAGCGTTCAGCCGCACACTCATGACCGAGGTGCAAGACGACGACATCCGCGTGACCGTCCTCGTGCAGGGCACCGCGCACGAGGGCGAGGGTTCCACCGATTGGGCATGGGACCCCGAGAACGCAGCAACCGCATACGCGTTGTGGGCCGAGAAGGGCTACTTGGCGAAGGTGCAGGGTCGCACGGGGAGCGCCGGGCAGTCGTCCGACGACGTCGCCGACGTGCACGTGTACATCGTGACGCGTCCCCGCGGCCAGAAGCTCGACACCGTGCACGTCCGTTCGTACTGACCGGGGAGACGACATCCGTCATGGACCGCATCAACCACGTGAAGCTCACCACCCCGAACCCGGAGCTGGTCGACGCCTTCCTCCGCCAGGTGGTCGACATCCCCGAGGGTTGGCCGCTCGGCACCAACGCACCGGTGATCGCGCCCGACATGCCGCTCGGCCCCGGCGGTGACCTGGACCCGAAGGTCGTGAACGAGACCCGCAACGCGAGCCTCGGACTGGATGTGACCGGCTTCATCAGCGGCGACACGAACAGCCGGCAGTTCCAGATCCTCTCGGGCGAGAACGCGCAGGTGTGGGCGGTGTGCATCGGAACCCGCTACATCGAGCGGGCGCACGAGCGGTGCGCGGCGCGCGGTATCCCCGCAACCCCCATCACGGTTGCCGACTGGAACGAGCGCGACCACATCGTGAACTTTTTCTGCGTCGTCGCCGGCGTCATGTTCGAAGTCATCCGCGTGGAACCAAAGGAGACCTCGTGAAATTCTTCCTGGAGTACCCGCTCTCCAGCGACGCCGACGGCGGCGCGTGGATGGACCCGGCGAACATCACGCGGTTCGCGCAAGCGGCCGAAGCTGCGGGCGTCGACGCGATCGCGCTGACTGATCACCCGGCACCTTCGAAGAAGTGGCTCGTGAACGGTGGGCACGAAACACTGGACCCGTTCGTGGGGTTGGGCTTCATCGCGGCGTCGACGGAGACGATCCAGCTGATGACGTTCCTGACCGTCGTCCCCTACAGGAACCCGCTACTCACGGCCAAGAGCATGACGGCAGTCGACGTGCTGTCGGGCGGGCGCACCATCTTCGCTCTGGGCACCGGGTACCTCCGCTCGGAGTTCGCGGCCCTCGGTGTCGACTTCGAGGAGCGCAACGAGCTGTTCGACGAGGCCGTCGACGTGATGCGCCAGCTCTGGGCGACCGACGAGCTCCACTACGAGGGCCGGCACTTCAAGGCGCTCGGCGTCACGCTCATGCCGCCGGCGGTGCAGCAGCCGCACCCGCCCCTGTGGCTCGGCGGCAACGCAGCCGTCGTGCGCGAGCGCGTGGCGAAGTGGGGGCAAGGCTGGGCGCCGCTCCTCGGCGGCGGCGAGGCCTTCACGCGGACCACGCGCACGCGCGCCATCGCGAGCGACGAGGACTTCGCCGTCCTCATCGCCAAGATCAAGGACCAGATGGTCGCCTACGACCGCGATCCCGACTCGCTCGACGTCGGCGGCAGCAGCACGACACCCCTGCCGGCTGACGCGAGCGTCGATCAGCGACTCGACGCGCTCGCGCAACTGGCCAAGATCGGCGTGACCTGGACGCACGCGCCGCTTCCGAGGTCGTCGTTCGGTGCCGCGCTCGACGCCTTGGGCCAATTCGGCGAGGAGATCATCGCCAAGGCCCGCTGATCACCCCTCAGGCGTCGCGGGGGTCGCCCGGGATGAGCGCGGTGGTGATCGTGAACGCGAGGCCGAGCGTCGCCGAGGTGTCGGCGACGAATGTGTCGGGGCCCTGCTCGACGATCGGCACGCCGGCCTGTTCGACGTGTTGGCGCGCCGCGTCGAGGTCACGCACGAGGAGCGTCATCGCGCTCGGGAGCTCGCCGTTCGCGGCGAGTTCCCGACCCTCGACCGAATCGGTGCCCTTCGGCTGGACCAACTCGACCATCGTGTCGGTCCCCACGAGCACGTAAGCCCGCGACGAGTCATCGTCGTCGCGTTCGGCGACCGGTCGGCCGCCGAGCACCCCGGCGAAGAGGCCCCGCGCGCGATCGAGATCGTGCACCAACACCGTCGTGTACTGGAGGCGCTGCAACCCGAGCGGGTGCTCGGTGCGCCACCGCTCCTCGGGCCAGTCGGGCGCGAAGCGGGGGTCACGATCGTTCCAGGCCTGGAACTCCATCTGTCCGAACGTGTCGCGGCCGTGCGTGAACACGGTGCCCGGTACGTCGGCCACGTCGGCGAGCTCGATCAACGAACCGTCGGGGCGCACGACGCGCACACCGTGCTCGATGAGCGCAGCGACGAGGTCCGGCATGTCGTCGCGGTCGACGTACCACGCGAACGAGTGCAGGTGCTGGCCGAAACGCCGTGCGAACTTGGGCAACGGGGCGCCGGCATCCTCGTCCAGCTTCGACGCCTCCATGAGCTCGAAGGAGAAGTCGGACCCGATCAACGAGATGCTCGCCCACCGCTTGTCGAAGTCGGACCAGCTCTTCGAGAACATCATCACAGGGTCGAACAGGTCGTCGACGACATCCTGCGCGGGGTCGAAGTCGTCGACCATCGTCATCACGTGGAACAGCTCGCGGATCGGCAACGGATCGTTCCCTCAGTCGCGATCGGGCTCGAACACCGGGACGAAGATCTCTCCGCGGTCCTCGAACGCGACGCGCACGACCATGCCGATCTCGACGTCGTCGGGATCGCACCCGACGATGTTGCTGACGACGCGCAGGTCGGGCTGCTCGACGAGCTCGACGATCGCGATGACGTATGGGAGCGGGACCGCCGGGTTGAACGCGTGTCGGTTCACCGTGAACGTGAACACGGTGCCCCGCCCGCTCACCGCCTCCGCGTGCAGCTCGCCGCCACATTCCGGACATCCCGACTCCGGCGGGTGGACCCAGCGGCCGCATGCGTTGCAGCGCTGGATCATGAGCTCGCCGCGGGCACCGCCAGTCCAGAACGCGCGATTGGCGTCGTCGAGGCCGGGAAGCGTTCGCGGCGCGTCGGCCAAGGTCCCGGGTGCATCAGTCGGCATGGCGGCGCACTCTAGAAGGAGGTGCGTAGCGCGCCCAAGTCCGTCGTGCGCACCGCACAGCGCGCCCGATAGGTTCCGTCGTCATGAGCGACGCACCGGAACGCGGGGCGGTGATCTCGGGCATCGGGATCTCCGGAATCGGACGCAAGACCAACCGGCCCCACCTCGACATGACGCTCGAGTCGGTCCGGGCCGCCATCGCCGATGCCGGTCTCACCCCGGCCGACATCGACGCGGTCGCCACCCTTGGTGACACGCCCGCGGCACAGGTGGAGCAGGCCCTCGGTCTGCGCAACGCCGGCATCGAGGCGGTGCAGGCCGGTGGCCTGCTCGCACCCGTGATGGGCGCGTTCCTCGCGGTCACGAGCGGCCGGGCGCGACACGTGCTCGTGTATCGCACGGTGCAGATGATGGGCGGCGACATCCCGATCCCCGACGGCGACGCGCCCGCAGGTGGTGAGTCGCCGGCAGCGACCGTCGGCAACGTGATGGGCGACATGATGCCGCTGCTCGCCTACCACGCGTACTCGGCCGCGCACTGGCTTGCGATGCACATGCGCCGTCACATGTACCTCTACGGCACCACCAAGGAGCAGTTCGGCTGGTTGGCGGTGAACAGCCGTCGCTTCGCCGGGCTGAACGAGCGCGCCGTCTATCGGGAGCCGATCACGCTCGACGACTACCTCACCGCGCGGCCGGTCACCGATCCGCTGTGCCTGCTCGACTGCGACGTACCGATCGACGGCTCGATCGCGGTCGTCGTGTCCGTACCCGAGTACGCGGCCGACTGCCCCCACCCGGCCGTGCGCGTGGACTCCTTCGGGACCTCCGCTGGCGCTGCACTCGGGTGGGTCAATCGGCCCGACTACCCGAAGATGGCGTCGATCGAGGCCGCGCGCGAGCTCTGGAGCAAGACGAGCCTGACGCCCGCCGATGTCGACGTCGCCGAGCTGTACGACGGCTTCACCTTCCTCACCTTCGCCTGGCTCGAGGCGCTCGGCTTCTGCGGTGAGGGCGAGAGCGGTCCCTTCGTCGAGGGTGCCGCCAACATCGCCCTGGGTGGTCGCCTGCCGCTGAACACCTACGGGGGCCAGCTCTCGGCCGGACGGATGCACGGGTACTGGGTGCTCCACGAGGCGTGCGTGCAGCTGCGGGGCGAGGGCGGCCCGCGCCAGGTGGACGGCGCCGAGGTCGCGGTGGTGTCGAACGGAGGCGGGCCGATCGCGGGCTGCATGCTGCTGACCCGCTGACGGCTCGCGTTCGAGCGCTCGCCTGTCGACCGCCACGTTTTGACCGCGCCCGGCGCGCTACCCGAGACTCTCGTCACGACACCCGGCATGCACCGGACCGCACGCATCGGAGCCCGCGACATGGAGACGGACCTCTCGTCCGACCAGGAATTCTTCCAGGAGACGACCCGCAAGTTCCTCGAGGCCGAAAGCCCGACGAGCGAGCTGCGCGACATGCGCGACGATCCCGTCGGGTTCCGCGCTGCGTACTGGTCGCAGGCGTGTGAGCTCGGCTGGACATCGCTCCTCGTGAGCGAGGAAGCGGGAGGCGGCAGCATCAGCGGCAGCGGTGTCGTCGACCTCACGCTGGTCGCGCACGAGATCGGGCGCCACGCCGCGCCGGGACCGCTGCTCGCGACCAACGTCGTGGCCTCCGCGCTCTCCGCCGGAGCGAACACGGACGAGCAGCGCGAGGTGCTCGCCGGAATCATCGCGGGCGACGTGATCGCGTCGTGGGCGTGGGCAGGCAAGCGCCCCGACGATGCATTGGGTGCATTCGGCGTCACCGCGACCGCATCTGGGACTGGTTGGACCCTGGCCGGTGAAGCCCGCCCGGTCGAAGCCGGCGCCCAGGCGCAGTGGTTCCTGGTGACGGCGTTGAGCGACGGCGGTCCCATCCAGTTCCTCGTGCCCGCCGGGGCAGACGGCGTCGCGGTGAAGGCGCTCGACGGCATCGACCTCACGCGCCGCTACGCGAGCGTCGCGTTCGACGACGTGTCGGTCGACGCAAGCGCGGTCGTCGGCGACGCGGCCACCGCAGCCGACGCGATCGAGCGGCAGCTCCAGCTCGCGCTCACCATCCAGACCGCGGAGACGGTCGGCACGATGGATCGCGCCCTCGAGATCACGATCGAGTGGGCGTTCGACCGGTACTCGTTCGGTCGACCGCTCGCGTCGTACCAGGAGCTCAAGCATCGCTTTGCCGACATGAAGACGTGGCTCGAGGCGAGCCACGCGATTGCGACCGATGCGGCGCGCGCCGTGCAGGACGAATCGCCATCGGCCGAGAAGCTGGTGAGCGTCGCGGCGTCGTACGTCGGTGAGCAGAGCGTCGCGCTGATCCAGGACTGCGTGCAGATGCACGGCGGCATCGGCGTCACGTTCGACCACGACATGCACCTCTATCTCCGCCGCGCCGCGCAGAACCGCGTGCTGTACGGCGACCCGAGCGAGCATCGCTTGCGCATCACCGCGCTGCTCGAACGCGACGAGTCAGACACCAACGATGCAGGAACCGGCGATTCCGCCCCTGGGGAGGCAGCGTGACCGACGTGCTCGACACTGCAACCGACCTGGAGCCGGTCGACGACTTCCGCCACCGTGCGCGGGCATGGCTGAAGGACAACGTGCCGCTGTCGCGCGGCGGCGGGGGCTTGTCCTTCGGTGGGACGGGCACCGCCGAGGAGGAGCTCGCCGACGTGCAGCGCAATCGCGACCTCCAGCGGTTGTTCTTCGACGGGGGCTTCGCCGGCCTCTGCTTCCCGAAGGAGTACGGCGGCCAAGGCCTCTCTCCTGCGCACCAGGCCGCGTTCAACGAGGAGCTCACGGGCTACGACCACTCGGCCCGCATCCAGGTGCCCACGTTCCAGCCGTGCGCGACCGTGCTGCTGGAGTTCGCGACCGAGGAGCAGAAGCAGGAGCACTTCCCCCGGATCTTCAAGGGGGAGGAGATCTGGATGCAGCTCCTCTCGGAGCCGTCGGGCGGTTCCGACGTCGCGGGCGCGCAGACGAGCGCTGTGCGCGACGGTGACGAGTGGATCATCAACGGCTCGAAGATCTGGACGACCGGCGCGTGGTGGTCGGACTGGGGCCTCGCGCTCGTGCGCACCAACCACGACGTGCCGAAGCACCGCGGGCTCTCGGTGTTCATCTTCGAGCTCCACCAACCGGGTATCGAGATCCACCAGATCGAGATGGTGAACGGCGCGAAGGAGTTCTGCCAAGAGTTCATCACCGACCTACGGGTCCCCGACTCGGCGCGCATCGGTGAGGTCGACGACGGGTGGACCGTCGGCATCCGGTGGATGTACTACGAGCGCAGCCTCGGCGGCCGGAGCCCGTACATCACCCGTCCCGCGGGTGCGACGCGCGGGAACGACGGTTCGGGCGGCGACCCGATGCTCGAGCTGGCGCGCCGCGCCGGCAAGCTCGACGACCCGCGTACCCGCGAGCTGGTGGGCGAGGCGCACACGCTCGGTGTCGTGGGGCGCTCGTTGTCGAACCGGCTCGCGTCGATGATCGCCAACCGCCAGATCACCGATCAGGCTGCCGGCATCGGTCGGGTGTTCAGTGGCGAGAGCGCCGTCCGCACCTCGAGCATCTCCTACGACATCGCCGGGAGCTCGGGGGGCGTGTGGGACCCCGACGACCGCAGCGACGCCGCGCTCGGCGCGACCGGCACCGGGTTCCTCACCCGGCAGTCCGCGTGCATCGCGGGCGGCACCACCGAGATGTCGCGCAACGTGATCAGCGAGCGCGTGCTCGGCATGCCGCGCGAGCGCACCATGGACAAGGATGTGCCCTTCAAGGATGTGCCGAAGGGGCCGTCGGCGCGGTAGCGCCAGCGGATCAGCCCGCGCTGCGCTCCGCGTCGTACGCCGCGGCCGCGGCGCGAGCTGCGTCCTGGCTCACGCTCTCCTTCCCACGGCGACGTAGGTCGAGCGCGGCATCGACGGTGGCGGCGTCGGCACCGCGCGCCTGCATCCACTCGCCGAACGTGTCGAGGTCACGAGCGAGCGCGGCCTGCATCGACGGGGTCTGGTCGGTGACCACCTCGGTGTCCCACGTGCCGAACCCGCCGAACGCGCGGTCCATGTAGGCAGCCGCGTCGTCGTCGCCCTCCCAGAGCAGCACCATCGAGAGCGGCTGCGTCGACGTGTAGAGGTAGGTCTGCAGCTCCAACGACGCCGGCACGTCGCCCTGCCACAGGCATGCGATGAACTCGGAGAACGTGGTCGGCTCGGGCGAGAAGCGCGAGAGGTGCAGCACGGCGGTGGCACTCAGCCGATCAGTGCCTTGGCGACCGTCTCCTGGCCTGCCAACCACGTGTCGATGTCGCCCTTCTCGGGCGCGACGTGCAAGTCGTCGACGCCTGCGTCCCGGAACGCGTCAGCGGTTGCGGTCATCTCCCCGGGATCCATGGTGGTGACGTCCCAGCCGACGCGCACGGAGATCGTGAAGTCGGCGTCAGGACGTCGCTCTCGCAGGCGCGTGCCGAGCACCTTCATGTCGTCGGGCGACGGACCGAGCGCGTGATAGCCGTCGTTGCGCACAGCCCGCTCGAGCGCGGCCTCGGCTCCCCCGCCGATCCAGATCGGGATGCGGTGTGCGGGCGGCGGGAGCACACGGATCTGCTCGAAGCTCGGGTAGTACGTGCCCTCGAAGTCGGCGGTGCTGTTCTCCCACACCGTTCGGAACAGTCGGATCATCTCGTCGAGGCGTGCGCCGCGGTGGTCGAAGTGACCGCCGAGCGCGTCGTACTCGCGCTGTGACCATCCGATGCCGATGCCGACGGTGAGGCGACCGGCGCTCATGGCGTCGAGGGACGCGAGGGTGTTCGCGAGCGCGAGCGGACTGGGGTACTGCGGCCCGACGAGCACGCTGGTGCCGATGCCGATGTGCTCGGTCGCCGCCGCCGCGAACGCGAGCGTCTGGAGCGGATCGAGGATGTAGGGCGCCGGATACGGCTGCTCCTTCGGGTTCACGAGGTGATCGCTCACCCAGAGGTTGTCGAAGCCCTGCTGTTCAGCCTCGCGCGCGGCGCGCTCGACGCCGCCTGCCACGATCGCCTTGCCGAACTGCGGGAGGTGAATGCCGATGCGCATGCTCGATTGCTACCAGGCACGGCCCCGTCGGCACAATCCGCCGCGTGCGACGGCAGGCTCGGCTACCAGCTGTTCCAGTGCACGACGGCGTCGAGCTCCTTGCGCGGCGCGCGCTTGAACTCGGTCCCGAGCGTGTGCGCCACGGGGAAGAGCCCAGCCTGCGCGCATCGCTCATACGGGATGCCGAGGATGTCGGCGGCCTCGCGCTCGTACACGAGGTGCATGGTCGTCCACACCGAGCCGAGGCCGCGACTGCGGGCGGCGAGCAGGAAGCTCCACACGGCAGGCAGGATCGAGCCCCAGTAGCCGGCCTGGCCCGCGGAGTCGGCGCCCGGGCGCGTCCACTGACACGGGATCATCATCACGGGTACTTCGTGGAGATGGTCGGCGAGGTACTGCGCCGATTGACGAACGCGCTCGCCGGTCGCGTCGAGCTGGCCGAGCGCGTCGGGCGAGTACGCGACGGAGAACACGCGCCGGTACAGATCGGCGAGTGCCGCTTTCTTGTCCGGCTCGGTGACGAACATCCAGTGCCACCGCTGCGAGTTCGATCCCGACGGCGCCTGCACCGCGAGCTCCACGCACTCGAGCAGCAATTCACGCTCGACGGGCCGCTCGAGGTCGAGGCGCTTGCGCACCGCTCGCGTGGTGGAGAGCAGCTGGTCGGGCGAGAGGTCGAGGTTCACATGGGCTCCTGGTCGAAATACAAGCTTTTGGCGTACCGCGACCCATGTCTGCGGTGGTCCGGGTACGCCAAAACGGGAAGGGGTGGGTCAGGGGGCGGCGATGTCGGAGAGACGTGCCACCTCGTCGTCGGTGAGCTGCACGAACGCGGCGTCGATGTTGTCGTCGGCGTGCGCCACCTTCGACGTGCCGGCGATCGGCACCATCACCGGCGAGTGCGCGAGCAGCCATGCCACGTTCACCTGCTGCGCCGACACGCCGTGCGAGGTCGCGATCTCGTCGACGAGCTCGATGACCTCGGGCGCGTGCACGATGTTCGGCGAGTGCGGGATGAACGCGATGCCCTGGTCCTCGCACGCCTGCAGGACGTCTTCGGACTGTCGCATGGCGACGTTGTACGCGTTCTGCACCGACACGACCTCGCACAAGGACCGGGCGAGCGCGAGGTGGTCGAGGGTCACGTTCGACACACCGATGTGACGCACCTTGCCCGCCTGCTGGAGCTCGACGAAGGCGCCGACGGTGTCTTCGTACGGCACGTCGGGATCCGGCACGTGCACCTGGTACAGCTCGATGCAGTCGACGCGGAGGCGGGCGAGGCTCTTGTCGCACTCTTCCTTGATGTGCTCGGGACGCCCGAGCGGCGGAAGTGACACTTTCCCCGGCTCGATCTTGCCTGGCTTGAACCCGGCCTTCGTCGCGATGAGCAGGTCGTCGGGGTAGGGGTACAGCGCTTCGGGCAGGATCTCCTCGACCTCGCCGTAGCCGTAGATGTTCGCGAGGTCGAAGAAGTTGACCCCGCGCTCGTACACGCGCTGGTACAGCTTGATCGCCTCGTCGCGGTCACGGACGCCTTCTGCGTTGCGGGCCCCCGACACCCGCATCGCCCCGAAACCGAGGCGGCGGACGTCGCGGTCGCCGATGCGGAACGTCCCGTTGGTCTGATCGGTCAACTGCTCGTGAGTCATCAGCGGGATGCTAAACCGGACGACCGCCGCGGCAAATTCCACACCACTGAGCGCGAGGGACACTGGGTGAGCACGACCATCGACACCATCGCCGGAATCGTCCGCGTCCACGGACGCGCACGCGGCGACGCGCCGGCTCTCGAGTACCAGGGCACGACGACCACCTACGCCGAGCTCGACGACGCGTCGAACCGAGTGGCGAACGCGATGGCCGCGCTCGGCGTGACCGCCGGCGAACGGGTCGCGCTGCTGGACAAGAACGCGCCGTCGTCGCTGGAGCTGCTGTTCGGGCTCAACAAGCTCGGTGCGGTGCTCGTGCCGGTGAACTGGCGCCTGGCGGCCGAGGAGATCGCGCAGATCCTCCACGACGCGCGCCCGCGCGTGCTGGTCGTCGGGTCCGAGTTCTTCGCGACCGTCGAGGCGATCGAAACCGATGTGGCGATGGTCTCCACGATCCTCGCGATCGGATCCCACCCGCGGTGGCCGTCGTACGAGTCGGCGCGCAACCGCGCGGCAGCCGACGACCCCGGCCACGTAGGCCACGACGACGATGTCGTCGTGCAGCTGTACACGTCGGGCACCACCGGGGCGCCCAAGGGCGTGATGATCACCAACCGCAACCTGTTCGCCGGCCACTTGCGCATGGCCGGCCCCTGGAACATCGATGCGTCGTCGGTGAGCTTGACCGCGATGCCGCTGTTCCACATCGGCGGAGTGGGCTGGGCGCTCACCGGCATGGTCGAGGGGTGCACCACCGTGCTCGTGCGCGAGTTCGATGCCGAGGTCGTGCTCGCCGCCATCTCCGAGTACGGCGTCACGAGCACGCTGCTCGTGCCCGCGATGATCCAGCGGCTGTTGGCCGCACCGAACATCGCCACGGTCGACTTCACCTCGCTGCAGACACTCGTGTACAGCGCGTCGCCGGTCAGCGACACGCTGCTGCTCGACGCGATGCGCACGTTCGGGTGCGACTTCGTGCAGCTCTATGGCACCACCGAGACGACCGGGGTGATCGTGCAGCTCGACGCAGCCGACCACGACCCCGAGCGTCGCCCCCATCTCCTGCGCTCATGCGGCAAGGCGCTCCCCGGCGTCGAGGTACGACTCGTCGATCCGCAGACGGGCGATGCGGTCGTGCCGGGCGCGGTCGGTGAGGTGTGGACGCGTTCGGAGCAGAACATGGCCGGCTACTGGGGCATGGAGGAGGCGACGAGCACTGCCGTCACTGCCGACGGTTGGTACCGCACCGGCGACGCGGCGTACGAGGACGCCGAGGGGTACCTCTACCTGCACGACCGCCTGAAGGACGTCGTCATCTCCGGCGGCGAGAACGTGTACCCCGCCGAAGTCGAGAACGTCTTGGCCAGGCATCCCGGCGTTGCCGACGTCGCGGTGATCGGCGTGCCCGACGACCGGTGGGGCGAGGCGGTGAAGGCCGTCGTGGTTCGCAGCGATACCGCGACCGTCACCGAGGCAGACCTGATCGCGTTCGCGCGCGAGCACCTCGGTGGGTACAAGGTGCCCAAGTCGGTCGACTTCACCGACGTCCTCCCGCGCAATCCGTCCGGAAAGCTGTTGAAGCGCGTGATCCGCGAGCCCTACTGGCGGGGGCGGGAACGTCGGATCAGCTGACGGTCTCGGACACGACGGCTCGGCGCCGACCGCGCGGTCCGCTGCTTGCGGGACCGGGGCGCACGGCCTACACTTTTGAAAATCGGATTTTCGTCGAGATGCTGCCACATCCCGGCTGATGCTCGACCCTGCTTCCTCCAGGAGGACCTCGTGGACAAGATCTGGACCAACTCCGGCGACTCACACTCCATCGAGCCTCCCGGCCTGTACCGCGACAACATGCCGGCCGCCTACGCGGAGCGCATGCCCCGCTCGGAGTTCGTCGACGGCGAGATCATCACCCACATCGACGGCAAGGTGATCAAGCGCCGTGCACCCGGCGGTGCGAACCTCGAGATGATGGAGGCGATGCGCGCGCAGGGCGGCAACGACAACAGCAAGCGCATGGCCGACCTCGACGACCAGGGCGTGTGGGGCGAGGTCGTGTACCCGTCGCTCGGGCTCTGGTACGGCGAGATCGAGGACCCCGACCTCGCCCGGGCCGCGGCCGAGGTGCTCAACGACTGGGTCGCCGACGAGCTCATCGCGCTCTCGCCCCGCCTGGTGCCGTGCGCCACGCTCCCGCTGCAGTCCGTCGAGCTCTCGGTCAAGGAGGTCGAGCGCTGCGCGGCAAAGGGCTTCAAGTCGATCTTCCTCCCCACCAAGCCACCGACCATGCACGGGCACTGGAACGCCGAGGAGTGGGAGCCCCTGTGGGACGTCATGGAAGGGACCGGAGGCGTGGTCGCCTTCCACATCGGCACCGAGTCGGGTGAGAAGCCGCAGAAGTACCGCGGTCCGGGCGGCGCGATGATCAACTACGTGAACACCACGTTCGGCGGTCAACTCGCCGTGGTGATGATGATCGCGTCCGGCGCGCTCGAGCGGCACCCCGACCTCAAGGTGCTCGTCTCCGAGGGTGGCGCGACGTGGGCTCCGTTCCTGGGCGACCGCATGAACGAGGAGTACCGGCAGCACTACATGTTCAACAAGGGCGAGATCTCGATGCTCCCGAAGGAGTACATCAACCGCCAGGTGTACGCGTCGTTCCAGCACGACGAGACCGCGATCCCCGCGCACACCGCGATGGGCTTCGAGAACGTGATGTTCGGCACGGATTACCCGCACCTCGAAGGCACGTTCCCGCACACCCAGAAGGTGCTCCACGAGCTGTTCGACGGCGTCGACGACAAGACGCGCGACCGCATCACCATGGGCGCGTTCCTCGATCTCTTCCCGTCGGTCGGGCGCCCGCCCGCAGCGGTGACCGGCGCCTGACGCACAACAGCTCTCCGTCCGCCGAACGACTTCAACGAGAGGCACGAGGTGATCGCATGGGGGGACCCCTCGCGGGGCTGAGCGTCGTCGACCTGACGACGACGCTCACCGGCGCGCACATCTCGCAGACGCTCGCCGACTTCGGTTGTGACGTCGTGCAGGTGGAGCCACCGGGCGGCTCGCCGTTGCGCGAGCAGCCGGCGTGGCCGTTCCTCGCACGCGCCAAGCAGAGCATCGTGCTCGACCTCGACGACGCCGACGACCGTGCAGTCGCGCGTGGCCTCGCCGCGAACGCCGACGTGGTGGTGGAGACCTGGAGACCAGGTGTCGCGGAGCGACTCGGTCTCGGCTACGACGAGCTCGCGGCGCTGAACCCTCGGCTCGTGTTCGCGTCGGTCACCGGCTTCGGTCGCGACAACCCGTGGTCGCACCTCAAGGGCTACGAACAGGTCGTGCTGGCGAAGATCGGCGGCCTCGACGCGTTCTCCGGGCTGTCCGACCGCCCCGGTCCGTCGTACGTGGCCGCGCCGTACTGCTCGTTCACCGCCAGCCAACTCGCGCTCCACGGGATCCTCGCCGCGCTCGTCGAGCGCGAGGACAGCGGATTGGGCCAGCGCGTCGACACCACCCTCGTGCAGGGCATCCTCGCCCACGACACGTGGAACTGGTTGATCCAGCAGATCATCGCGAGCTACGGCGACGCGTTCACCGCTGCACCACCGCAGGACCAGGCCCGTCTGATCCCGCACTCGCCGCTGTTCTTCCGCCTGATGGCCGCGCAGTCGAAAGACGGACGGTTCATGCAGCTCTCACAGACCCAGGACCGTCTGTGGGACGCGTTCCTGCGCCTCACCGAGCTCGACAAATTGCTCGACGAGCCGGAGTGGAAGGACGCGCCCGGTTCCGAGGATCCCGACGTCCGCATCGCCTTCTGGGAGAAGGCGCTCGACGTGATGCGCTCGCGGACCTACGACGAGTGGCTCGAGGGCTTCGACCGCGAGCCCGACGTGTGGGCCGAGGTGTTCCGCGACGGCTCCGAGTTGCTGCACCATCCGCAGATGGTCTTCGACGGGCGCACCGTCGTGATCGAGGACCCGGCGGTCGGGCCGGTGCTCCAACCCGGACCGATCGTCAAGATGGAATCGACACCCGCGCAGCTCGGCGCAGGCGCACCGGCGCTCGACGAGCACAGCACCGCGATTCGCGCCGCCCTCGCGTCGTCGACCGCCGCCGCACCCGCGGCTGCCTCCTCGGATGCAGGTACGGAGCCGCCGCTCGCCGGCATCACGATCGTCGAGCTCGGCACGTTCTACGCCGCGCCGTTCGGCGCCACGTTGCTCGCCGACCTCGGCGCCCGCGTGATCAAGGTCGAGCAGCTCGACGGCGACCCGATCCGCCACATCATGCCGTTCCCCGAAGTGGGCGGCGTCAAGGTGCTCCAGGGCAAGGAGAGCGTCGCGGTCGACATGGCAAGCGACGCCGGTCGTGAGATCGTGCTCGAGCTCGTGCGGCGCGCCGACGTCGTGCTCCAGAGCTTCCGGGCCGGCGTGGCCGAGCGCCACGGCTACACCGCGGCCGAGATGCTCGCGGTGAACCCCGACCTCGTGTACCTCAACGCGCCCGGCTACGGCACCGGGGGTCCCTGCGGCCACCGCCCGGCGTTCGCGCCCACCATCGGCGCCGGCTCCGGTCTCGCCTACCGCAACGTCGGCGGAGTCGGGAACCTCCCACAATCCCCCGACATCGGCATGGAGGAGCTCAAGCGGGCCACGATGCGCCTCGGCGGCGCGACCATGACGCTCGGCCAGGCCGACGGCTTCTCAGCGTCGGGGGTGGCCACCGCGATGCTGCTCGGCATCCTGGCGAAGAAGCGTGGCGGGCCCGGTCAGGAGATGACCACGTCGATGCTCTCGACCATGGCGCACTGCCTGGCCGAGGACATGGTCGAGTACACCGGTCGCATGCCGATCCGCACCCCGGACCACGATCTCTACGGGCTGGACGCGCGCTATCGCCTGTACGAGGCCGCCGACGGGTGGGTGTTCCTCGCCGCGCCGGCGCACGACGACTGGGAGGCGCTGGCCGGCGCGCTGCAATTGGGCGCTGCCCTGCGTGACGACGACACCGCACTCGCGAGTGCCCTCACGGAGCAGTTCCTGACCAAGCCCGCCGCGGAGTGGGAAGCGCTGCTCGTCCCGCTCGACGTCACCTGCGTCGAAGTGGCCAAGGCGCCGGTCGAGAAGTTGGTGATGCTCGGCGGGATGGGCGAAGCGCTCGGCATCATCACGCCGGAGACGCACCCGATCATCGGCGACTACCCGCGCCTCACGCCGACGGTCACGTTGTCGCGCACCGCGGGTGTCACCGGGCCCGCCCCGCTGTGCGGCGAGCACACCGATTCCGTACTCGCCGAGCTCGGGTACGACGGCGACGCGATCACCGCACTCCGCGAGGCTGGGACGATCGGTTGAGCGAAGCACTGCCGCCGGCGCCCGCGAACCCGCAGCCCGGTCCGCCCACGCGGCGGCCCGACTCGATCCGGCGCACGAGCACGGTGCTCATGCACTGGCCCGACGGACGCGGCACGCAGCTGCGTCTCGACGGACGCGCACGCGATCTCGTGACCCCACGCGATGGCGACCCATACGTCGTGGCCGAGGACTCGATGACGGTCGGCGTGTCGAGCACGCGCGTGATCGAGGACATCGCCGTGACCCCCGTGCGCTCCGACGCCGCGCTCCTCGTCGGCGCCAAGGCCGGTGGCGGCTTGCGGCGCGCGATCGACGACGCGCTTCCCGCCGAGCGCGACGGCGGCAGTCTGCTGTACCTGCTCCTCGACGACATGGCCGGGTCGTCGTTGATCGCGGGGTTCGCGTGGTCGCAGGGTGCCGACGCGTTGCGACCTCCGACTCCCCCGACGCCGGAGCAGGCCGCGGCGATGGCCGCGTTGGCGGCCCAGTACGAGCCCCGCTCGATGGAAGGCATCTGCTCGGGCTTCCGGCCCGGCTCGAGCGCGCTCACCCCCGACGGCTTCGTGAACCGCGAGCAGCGCCACAACGTGGCCGTGGTCCCGCCCCTTGCCGACGCACACGACCCGGTCGGCTGGCACGAGCTCGATCCTCCCCCGGAGGTCGCGATGCGACGCGCCCGCCGGATCGACGTGTGGCAGACCGGTCAGGAGATCGTCGTCGACGCGATGTTCCGCGACAGCTGCTGGCGTCCCGACGGCGTCGAGGTCGCAGTGCATGAGTACCACCTCGACGCGAGCGTCGCCATCGGCACCGGCCTGGTGACGTCGATCGTCGCCGAACCGCGCGTGTTGCCCTACCCCGAGTGCCCCGCCGCCGCGCCCAACGCCGCGTGGCTCGTCGGCGCGTCGGCGCGTGAGCTGCGACGCGAGGTGTTGGCGCGCATCCAGGGGATCAGCTGCTGCACGCACCTCAACGACGCACTCCGCTCGCTCGCCGAGGTTCCCGTGCTCGCCGACGAGCTCGCCACGGAGTGACGAGCTCGGCCTCGTCGTCAGACCGGGGTGAAGCGCGGGACCGCGAGCGTGTCGCTCACCTTCTCGAACACGACCTTCACCTTCGTGCCGATGGCGAGGGTGTCGAGATCGGCGTCGATGATGTTGGCGATCATGCGTGCACCCGCACCCTGCGTGCCGTCGAGCTCGATCACGCCTCCCGCGTAGGGGACGACCTCCGCCAGCGCGGGGCTCAACGGGTGGCGCACGATCGTGAACGTGTACACGGTCCCGGTGCCGGGCAGCTCGACCCACGCGAAGTCGGTGCCCTGGCACGAGAAGCAGAAGGGCTTCGGCGGCATCACGAAGGTGCCGCAGGTGGCGCACCGGTACCCGAGGAGCCGTCCCTCGAGTGCGGCGTCCCAGAAGGGCTGCGTCGTGTCGTCGGCATACGGGTCCTGCATCGCGACAGGGAACACACCGGGGCGGAGCTCGGGCACGCTGCTCATCTCCTCAAGAGGGTTGCGCTCACGGGCAGGCCGGCGGGTCCGCCGGTGACGAGTGCGATCTCGGCGTCGTCGACCTGGTTGATCGCGACGCCGCGGAGTTGCTCGACCGCTTCGCGCACGTGGGTCATGCCGATGATGTACGCCTCCGACAGGTGCCCACCATGGGTGTTCACCGGGATCTTCCCGGTGGGCCAGCGGATGTTGCCCTCGGCGATGAACGGCCCGCCTTCGCCGATCTCACAGAAGCCGTAGTCCTCGACCTGCATGAGCACCATGGGCGAGAAATGGTCGTACAGCAGCGCGACGTCGACGTCGTCGGGCGTGATGCCCGCCATGTCGTACACCCGCTTCGCCACCGCGCGGTGCCCGGAGGACGCGAAGTATTCGTCGGGCATCTGGAAGTAGGTGAAGATCGCCGAGCCCCACCGACCCATCGCACCGTTGGCTGAACCCATGATGTACACGGGCGGTTGCTTGAGGTCCTTCGCCCGCTCGGCCGACGTGGTGATCACCGCCACCGCGCCGTCGGTCTCCATCGTGTAGTCGAACAAGCAGAGCGGATCAGAGATGATGCGCGCGTTGAAGTAGTCGTCGCGCGTCAACGGCTCCTTCTGCAGTGATGTCGGCCGACGGATCGCGTTGTTGCGTTGCGAGATCGCGATCTCGGCCAGGTGGTCGCGCGTCGTGCCGTAGAGGTGCATGTGGCGTTGGGTCAGCAACGAGAAGCTGTGGCCCGGTGACATCAAGCCGCTGTTCATCACGAACGCCGTCGACGGCGGGATGCCGCCACCTCCGTAGGGGTTGGCGCCACCTCCGCCACCGCCGCCGCCGCCCGCGACCTGTGTCCCACCGAGGCGTCGCGTCGCCTGCTGGAGCGTCATCAGCGAGACGCAGCACTCCGCCATCCCGGAGCTCACCGCCGCCGCCGCCAGCCCGAGCGAACCCGCGCTGCCACCGCCACCCGACGTGAGCGTGGCCGCGAAGCGGACTTCGGGGACGCCGAGCACCGAGGCGACCTCGGCCGGGTCACAGGAGCTCGAATAGATCGCGAAGCCGTCGAGGTCTTTGATCGTGAGCCCGGCGTCTTCGAGCGCGAGCAGGATGGCCTTGCACGCCATCTCGAGCTCGGTCTGCGGCAGCGACTGCCCCCGCTTGTAGTACGGCGTCGCACCCACCCCGACGACCGCGGTCTCGTCCTTCAGCGTCACCTGTGCTCCCCTGCGTCGTGTGGGGCCACCCTAGACCGGAACGGCGTTTTCAATCCACCGGGCCCAGGCCGAGTGCAGGGAAACAGAACCGGTGGACGTGCGCGACCGCCTGGTTCACATCCATGGTGGCGCGTCCGGCGATCGCCTCCGCCACCAGGCGCCACACCAAGGCGTAGATCGTGGGCGCGTCCTGATCGGGCACGCACCGCGGGAACGCGCCAGACGACGCCCCGCGCTCGAGCAGGTCGCGCAGCGGCGCCGAGAGCTCACCGGCGGTCCGGGCGCTCTCCTCGGCGAAGGCAACCGTCCGGCGCGCCGCGTCGGACGCGAGCATCCTCGCCCGGTTGGCACGACGGCGGTCGTATCCCAGGCTGAGCGTCTCGTCGATCCACGCGGCCAGCTGGTCCTCCGGCGAGTCCGCGGCGGCGACCCGCTCCTGCAGGCGCCGTGCGACGACGTCGGCGTCGCTGCGGTACAGCGCCATCAACATGTCGTCCTTCGAGTCGAAGTGACGATAGAACGCGCGGGTCGACAGCTCGGCTTCGGCGAGGATCTCACTGATCTGCGCCTCGGCGTAGGCGTTGCGGCGCATCACGCGCAGCGCGGCGTCGAGGATCGTCGTGCGCTCGGCGTCAGACGTCGCGCGGGTGGTGGCCATCCTTCACCTCCGCCGTTGGTCAGCCGCCGGTGGGCGTCCGCACCGTCGAGCGCTCGATGGCGGCAACATCGCCGCCCAGGTACGACTCCACGACCCGCGGGTTGTTGCGGACCTCGGCAGGCGTGCCGTCGGCGATGACCTGACCGGATTCCATCGCGATGATCCGGTCGGACAAGCTCATCACGAGCGGGATGTCGTGCTCGATGAGCACGAGGGTGAGGTCGAGCTGCTGCTTGAGCGGTGTGAGGATCTCGCCGAGCATCTCCGATTCGCGCTGCGCCATGCCCGACGAGGGCTCGTCGAGCAGGAGCACGACGGGATCGAGCGCGATCATGCACGCGAGCTCGACGACTCGCCGGGTGCCGGTGGAGAGCTCGGCCGTCGGCTTGTCGCGCCAACGGTTGAGCCCCATCATCGCGACCAGTTCCTTCGCGCGCTCCTGCTTGCGCCGGTGGGCGGCACCGCCACCGATGAAGGACCGCATGAACCGGGTGGGGTCGTCGCGCTCGAGCGCGAGCTCGACGCAGTCGAGCACGGTGAGCGTCGGGAACAGCGCGGCGTCCTGGAACGAGCGGATCAGCCCGAGGGTGGCGCGCGACGACGGGCTCTTGCGGGTGACGTCGGCACCGAGGAACTCGACCGACCCTGACGTGGGCTGGGCGAATCCGCCGAGCAGCTCGAACAGCGTGGTCTTGCCCGCGCCGTTCGGGCCGATCAGGCCGAGTGTCTCGCCGGCCCGCAGCTCGATCGAGACGTTGTCGACGGCGTGCAGACCGCCGTACTGCTTCGAGAGATCCGTGGTGCGCAGGATCACCTCGCCGTGCGGCGTGGTGCGAGGTGCGGGGGGTGGCAGCGCGAGCTGGGGCCGGGCCGGGCCGGCGTCGGCAGCTTCGACGTCCCACTCCACCTCGGGATCGAGGCCGTGACGGCGCGCGATGGAGTCGGCGATCCGCGTGCGCAGGTTGCCGATGCCGACCGCGAAGCCACCCGGAACCTGCACGACGATGAACAACCAACCGACCGACGTCGCGAGCAGCTGGAGCTGGTCGAGCGGCTGGATCCCGAAGATGTTGGGGATCTCGGGGATCCCGATGATGAACAGCGCGCCCATGAACGGGCCCATGAGCAAGCCGAGCCCACCGAGCACCGCGACCGCCGCGGCGTCGATGCTCCGCTGCACCGGGAACGCGTCCGACGTGAGCAACGTGACCGAACCGCCGTACACCGAGCCGGCGAGTCCGGCGAGGAAACCTGCGACACCGAAGGCCTGCAGCTTCACGATGGTCGGGTTCACGGTGAACGCGCGCGCGGTGTCCTCGTTGTCGCGGACGGCGCGCATGCGCAACCCGAGGCCGCTCTTCCACACGTTGCGAGCGAAGAACAGCGCGATGAGGAACACGCCGAGCCCGAGCAGGTAGTACGACTTTGCGTCGTCGAACTGGAAGCCGAAGATCGACGGGTAGTCCTGCGAGACACCGGCACCGATCATCCACGGCTGCTGGAACGCCCACGCCGACGTGACGATCGCGAAGCCGAGCGTGGTGACGGCCAGCATCGGACCTCGGATCCGCAGGGCGGGGATCCCGATGAGGAGCGCGACGGCCGCGGCAGCAAGGCCGCCAGCGAGGAAGCCGAGGACGAAGGTGCCGGTCATGTCCGTGACCTTGTACGACACGACACCGCCGACGCCGGCCAACGCGAACTGGCCCAACGACAGCTGGCCGCTGAGTCCGGCCACGATGCCCATCGAGAACCCGACGACGGTCATCACTTCGATGAGCGTGAACGACACCGCATTGGAGTTGGAGATCAGCAACGGCAGGATCAGCGCGAAGCCGAACAGCGCGAAGAACACGATCCAACGCAGACTGCGGATGAGGAAGATCTTCCGGTAGCTGTCGGGCAGAGGGAGCCAGTCGCGAATGACCGTCCACGTGCCCTTCGCGTCGCGCCGGTCGTAGCGCGCCCGCTGCAGCAGGAGCGCAGCGAGGATGATCACGAACAGCACCGCTTCGACGAGGCTGCCGTCCGGGTAGTTCCAGAGCAGCAGCGACTCGAGGATGCCCACGCCGATGCCCGCGATCATCGCCACCGAGAGGC
>JBEVIU010000099.1:0-13927 GCA_040510575.1 Acidimicrobiia bacterium
GTGATCGTGCCGCTGGCGCGCAGTCCGTCGACGGTGCCCTGGAACACCACCTCGCCACCGCCCGTGCCGGCGCCCGGGCCGAGATCGACGACGTGGTCGGCGATGTCGATCGCCTCGGGCTTGTGCTCCACGACCAGCACGGTGTTGCCCTTGTCGCGCAGTTGCAGGAGCGTGGAGTTCATGCGGGCGATGTCGTGCGGATGCAACCCCACGGTGGGCTCGTCGAACACGTAGGTCACGTCGGTGAGCGACGACCCGAGTTGGCGGATCATCTTGGTGCGCTGTGCCTCGCCGCCCGACAGCGTGCCCGTCGGCCGCTCGAGCGAGAGGTAGCCCAGCCCGATCTCGACGAACGAGTCGAGCGTCTCGCCCAACGACACCAGCAGCGGCGCCACCGAAGGCTCGTCGAGGCCGCGCACCCACTCCGCGAGGTCACTGATCTGCATCGCGCAGGCGTCGGCGATGCTGATCTTCTTGATCTTGGAGGACCGCGCCGCTTCGTTGAGCCGGCTGCCGCCACAGTCGGGACAGACGGCGAACGTCACCGCCCGCTCCACGAAGGCGCGGATGTGCGGTTGCATCGCGTCGACGTCCTTCGACAGGAACGACTTCTGGATCTGCGGGATGAGTCCCGAGTACGTGAGGTTGATCCCGTCGACCTTGATCTTCGTCGGTTCGCGATGGAGCAGGTCGTCGAGCTCCTTCTTGGTGAACGTGCGGATCGGCTTGTCCGGGTCGAAGTAGCCGCAGCCGCGGAAGATGCGGCCGTACCAGCCGTCCATGCTGTAGCCGGGAATCGTGAGCGCGCCGTCATTGAGCGACTTCGTGTCGTCGTACAACGCAGCAAGGTCGAAGTCGGTCACCGATCCCATACCCTCGCAGCGCGGGCACATGCCGCCGATCCGCGAGAACGTGCGCTTCTCTCTCGTCGTCTTGCCGCCCTTCTCGAACGTGACGGCACCCGCACCGCTGATCGTCGCGGTGTTGAACGAGAAGGCCTGGGGCGAGCCGATCGAAGGCTTGCCGAGACGGCTGAAGAGGATGCGCAGCAGCGCGTTGGCATCGGTGACGGTGCCGACGGTCGACCGGACGTTGGCGCCCATCCGCTCCTGGTCGACGAGGATCGCCGTCGTCAGGCCGTCCATCACATCGACGTCGGGCCGCGCCAGCGTCGGCATGAAGCCCTGCACGAAGGTGCTGTAGGTCTCGTTGATCAGCCGCTGCGACTCCGCGGCGATCGTGCCGAACACGAGCGAGCTCTTGCCCGACCCGGAGACGCCGGTGAACGCCGTCAACCGCCGCTTCGGGATCTCGACGCTGACGTCCTTGAGGTTGTTCACGCGCGCGCCCACCACGCGGATGAGGTCGTGGCGGTCGGCCGCGTCGCCGGCAGGCGCCGCCATTGTGTCCACGACCGTTCTGGCCGCCGGCTTTCTTGCCACCGGCTTTCTTGCCGGCTTCTTCGCTCCCGCGGCCTTCGCCATCAGGCCTGGGCGATGCGCACGAGGTTGCCGGAGGGGTCGCGGAACGCGCAGTCGCGCGCGCCCCAGGGCTGCGACGTCGGCTCCTGGAGCACCTCCGCACCCGACGCACGGACTTTCTCGAACGTGGCGTCGAGGTCGTCGGAGCGGAAGATCGCGGCCTGCAGCGACCCTTGCGTCACGAGCGACAAGAGGGCGTCGCCCTCCGCCTGCGATCGACCGCCGTGCGGCTGGAACAAGACGATGCCGACGTCCTGGCCAGGGGCGCCGACGGTGACCCATCGGAAGCCGTCCGACGGGACGTCGAGCAGGACGTCGAGGCCGAGTGCGTCGCGATAGAAGCCGAGCGCGGCATCGGGATCGTGGACGGGGATGAACATCTGCGAGACGGTGACTGTCATGCGGACACGGTACGAGCATCGACCCCGCGCGTGCTTCTCCGATCCTGCTCGGTGGCGGAACCGCCGGCGCGGTGCGGCGCTCAGGTCGTGACCCGGGACCGGCGCGGTCGCGTCGCGACCATGCTCACGCACGGCGGGATGACCTCGCGCTCGCGGTGATCGCGCGCGCGGTACCGCGAAGGTGTCTCGCCGACGATCTCGGTGAAGCGCGAACTGAAGGAGCCGAGCGAGGTGCAACCGACGGCGAAGCAGGTGTCGGTGACCGACATCCCCTGACGAAGGAAGGCCTTGGCCCGCTCGATGCGGCGCGTCATGAGATATGCGTACGGCGTCTCGCCGTACGCCGCACGGAACTTGCGTGAGAAGTGCGCCGGCGACATCAGCGCGGTGCGTGCCATGGCCGGGACATCGAGAGGCTCCGCGTACTCGCGGTCCATGAGGTCGCGCGCCCGACGGAGGTGTGCGAGGTCGGCGATCTCCTCCGGCGTCATGGCGATGACGGTACGCGAACGGTCGTGTCCGCCGCGGTCACGAGGACTCGCGCACGACGTCGAGCGCCGCCTTGTCGTCGCGGATCCCGCGGAAGCGCGGAGCGCGCAGGAGTCCGCCCGACGTCCACTGGTGGAAGCGCACGTCGACGACGATCTCGGGATCAACCCAGTGGGGCGACGGCAGCCGCGGCGTGCTCGCGAACGGGTTGTGCTCCCGTGCGAGCGGCGCCACGAGGGCCTCGAGTCGCTCGCGCTGGCGCTCGTCGATCCCCGAACCCACGCGCCCGGCGTAGCGCAGCTCGTGTGCGGTCGGGTCGTGGTACCCGACGAGCAGTGAACCGAGCCGCCCGACGAGGCGACCGTTGCCCGGGAGCCAACCGCCGACGACGAGCTCCTGGCCCGCCGTCGGCTTGACCTTCCGCCACGCGTCGCTGCGCTTCCCCGGGAGGTACGGGCTGTCGAGCCGCTTGGCCACCACGCCCTCGAGGCCGAGCTCCTCGGCGGTGGCCAACGCCGCCGCTCCGGTGCCGGGCGCCGCGGGCGGCGTCTGCCAGGTGGCTCCGGTCAGCCGGAGCGACTCGAGGAGCGCGCGACGCTCCCGGTACGGAAGCTCGCACGTGGAATGGCCGTCGAGCCAGAGCACGTCGAACAGCATGTACGCGACGGGGTGTTCGCTCGCGAGCTTGCGCGCCGTCGCGGGCGAGCTCACGTGCATGCGCGGCTGGAGCGCTTCGAAGCTGGGCACGCCGCGCGCGTCGAGGGCGACGATCTCGCCGTCGAGCACCGCGTCGGTCGCGCCGAGCGCTTCGCCCAACGGACGGAGCTCGGGAAAGCGATCGGTTGCGTCGTTGCCCTGTCTCGTGGTGAGGCTCACGCGCCCGCCGTCGACCGTCGCGAGCGCTCGCATGCCGTCCCACTTCATCTCGAAGGCCCAGCGCTCGTCATCGACGGGCACGTCGGTCGCGAGCACCGCGAACATCGGCTGGAGGTCGTGAGGGACGGACCGGCGCGTCGAATCCTGGGGCGGGCTCATCCGGTGGATCATCCACTGGGTGCCTCCCGTGCGGAAGAGCACGTACTTCCCGTCGACGCGTTCGCCGTGCAAGGTGACGATCACTTCGTCGTCGCGCAGCTTCTCGGCCTCGTAGGTGCCGTGATCCCACACGGTCATCGAGCCGCCGCCGTACTCGCCCTTCGGGATCTCGCCCTGGAACGACAGGTATTCCAGGGGATGGTCCTCGGTGCGCACCGCCAGGTGATTCGGCTTCGCGAGCATCGGGATGCCCTTCGGGACGGCCCATGACCAGAGCACGCCGTCGTGCTCGAGCCGCAGATCCCAGTGGAGGCTGCGGGCGTGGTGCTCCTGCACGACGAACCGGTTGCCGGCGTTCCCGTCGACGCCGATGCCGCCGCCGACCCCGCCGTCGTCGCTGCTGGCGGTGCCGTCGGGCTGTCCCGCCGGCTCCGACGTCGCGTCGAAATCGCGCTTGGCGCGGTACTCGTCGAGGGGCCGGTCCTTTCGGGGTGCCACGGATCAAACCGTACGTCCCGCGCCCCGCTACGGTGTGCGCCAAATGTAGGAGTGATTGCTCCCAGAGTGGAGACGCCCATGGAACGAACGATTCGCCCGGGCGCCGACTGGCAGGCCGTCGAGGCCGACTACGGCGACATCCGGTACGAGACCTCGGAGGGGATCGCCAAGATCACCATCTGCCGGCCCGAAGTGCGCAACGCCTTCCGGCCGAAGACCCTCAACGAGCTACAGCACGCGTTCAACCGCGCGCGTGACGACCAGGACGTGGGCGTCATCGTGCTCACGGGCGAGGGCCCGCTCGCGTTCTGCTCGGGCGGTGACCAACGGGTGCGCGGCGACGACGGGTACGTCGGCGACGACGGCATCGGTCGCCTCAACGTGTTGGACCTCCAGATCCAGATCCGCCGCACGCCCAAGCCGGTCGTCGCGATGGTCGCCGGGTACGCGATCGGCGGCGGTCACGTGTTGCACGTGGTCTGCGACCTCACGATCGCGGCCGACAACGCGACGTTCGGGCAGACCGGGCCGCGCGTCGGGTCCTTCGATGGCGGATTCGGCAGCGGTTTGCTCGCGCGCTCGGTCGGCCAGAAGAAGACGCGTGAGATCTGGTTCATGTGCAGGCAGTACGACGCACAGCAGGCGCTCGACATGGGCCTCGTGAACACGGTCGTGCCGCTCGAGGAGCTCGAAGAGGAGACGGTCGCGTGGTGTCGCGAGATGTTGCAGCACAGCCCGCTCGCGCTTCGCATGATCAAGGCGTCGTGCAACGCGGCTGACGACGGGCTCGCCGGGATCCAACAGCTCGCCGGTGACGCGACGCTCCTCTATTACATGAGCGAGGAGGCGCAGGAAGGCAAGCGCGCCTACCTCGAGAAGAGGCCGCCCGACTTCAAGCAATTTCCGAAGCGCCCCTGATCCGAATGACGACTGCATCGCAGTGGGTCGAGGGCGCGCGGCCACGCACCTTGGGTGCCGCGGTCGCGCCGGTGCTCGTCGGGACCGCCGCCGCGGTTGCCGATGCCGACGGTGTGCGCTGGTGGCGGTTCGCCGGCGCGCTCGTCGTGGCGCTCGCGCTGCAGGTGGGTGTCAACTACGCCAACGACTACTCCGACGGCGTTCGTGGCACCGATCGCGAGCGCAAGGGCCCGCTTCGCCTCACCGCGACCGGCACCGCGAGCCCGCACGCCGTTCGCAACGCTGCGGCGCTCTCGTTCGCGGTCGCGGCGGTCGTCGGCCTCGTCCTCTCGCTCGTGGTGAACCCCTGGCTGTTGCTCGTCGGGGTGTTCGCGATCGCGGCCGCCGTCCTCTACACGGGCGGTCCGGTCCCGTTGGGATACATCGGCCTCGGAGAAGTGCTCGTCCTCGTGTTCTTCGGCTTCGTCGCCACGGTCGGGTCGGCGTATGTGCAGATCAAATCGGTGCCCGGCGCGGCGTGGTGGGGATCACTCGTCGTCGGCCTGCTCGCGTGCGCGATCCTCCTCGCCAACAACCTGCGTGACATCCCAACCGACGCGGTCTCCGGAAAGCGGACGCTCGCGGTGCGCGTCGGCGCGCCCGTCACCCGGCGTCTGTTCGTCGCGTGCTACGTCGGATCGTTCGGCGCGGTCGTGGCGATCGGGCTGACGCAGCCGTGGGCACTGCTCGGGTTGCTCGCGCTCCCGCTCGCGGTGGCTCCGGTGCGCACGATGCTCACGCGTACCGACCCGCCCGGTCTGATCGCCGCGCTGGTCGCGACCTCGAAGGTCGAGGTCGTGGTCGCGGTGCTGGTGAGCGTGGGGCTGTGCCTGAGCTGACGGAGCACTTCTTCTGGACCGGTCGCCGGGTCATCGTCCTCCTCGAGGGAGCGGCCGGGTGGGGCGAATGGTCGCCCCTGCCCGGGTACCCGGCCGATCCCGACGTGTGTCGACTGGCCGCCGAGGAGGCTGCCGCGATCGGGTTCCCTCCGCCGGTGCGCGACGCCGTCGCCGTGAACGCGCTGGTCGACGGGCCGGAGTTCGACGCCGCGGTCCTCCGCACCTATCCGGCGGTGAAGGTGAAGGTTCGCGAGCCGGACGACCTCGACCTGGTCGCGGCAGTGCGAGATGCCGTGGGCCCACGGGTCGCGTTGCGGGTCGACGCCAACGGCGCGTGGAGCGTCGACACCGCGCTCGACATGATCGCCCGGTTGTCGCGATACGACCTCGAGCTGGTGGAGCAACCGGTCGCGACGCTCGAGGACCTGGCGCGAGTTCGTCGCTCGGTCGACGTGCCGATCGCGGCCGACGAGTGCGTCCGCACGATCGAAGACGCACGTCGGCTGCGCCGCCTCGACGCTGCCGACGCAGTCGTCGTGAAACAGCAACCCCTCGGCGGGGTTCGCGCCGCGCTGTCCGTCGTGGAGGAAGCGGGCGTCCCCGGCATCGTGACGTCGATGATGGAGACGTCCGTCGGGATCTGTGCGGGCCTCGCGCTCGCGGCCGCGCTGCCCGAGCTTCCGTACGCGTGTGGCCTGGCGACCGCCGGCGTGCACGAGCAGGATGTGACCGCGTCCCCCCTGACACCGATCGACGGTGAGCTCACCGTGCGCACCGTCGTGCCCGACCTGGTCGTGGGTCAGGCCGACCCGGACCAGGAGCGCAACAGATGAGCGACCTGCTCGGGCTGCTCCAGGTGGCACGCGTGGCCGGCGTCGGGGATCACCTCGACGTGCACGTCGCTGATGGCCGCCGCCATCTGCTCGGCGATCGCGACGTACTTCGTGTCGAGCGCGCCGACGATCAACAGCACAGGGATGGCGAGCTCGCCGAGCCGATGCCAGTTCGACGGCTGCGAGCCCTGTCCGAGCACCCGGAGCTGCGTGGTGAGGCGTTCGACGGTGTTGGCCTGCCGGCGCTCGGTGAGCCCGGCGCGATCGGCGGGCAACGAGGCGAACAGCGGCTGCGCGAGCCAGCGGTCGAGGAAGGCATCGACGCCATCGCGTTCGATCTCCCGAGCCAGCTGGTCATCGGCGGTGCGCCGCGCCGCACGCGCCGCATCTTCGGCGATGCCGGGCGACGCGCTCACCAACGCCAGCCGGTGCACGACGTCGGCGTGGTCGAGCGCGAGCTGGAGGCAGAGGCGGCCGCCCTGCGAGTACCCCACGTACGATCCCGGGAACCGGACGAGTCGTTCGACCGTCTCGACGAAGGTCGCGGCGCGTGGAATCCGGGCCAGGATCGAGAGCTCGACGCCGCCCTCCTGCTGCGACCCGGGTCGCGGCACGTCGATCACCGGAAGCCACGAACGCTCCGTCTGCGTGAAGCCGTGCACGAACACCGTCACAGAGGGATCCTCGCATGACCCGCGACGCCACCACCGCTTTCGCCCGCACCCTCGTCGACGAATGGGTGCGGCACGGGGTGACCGACGCGAGCCTTGCACCAGGGTCGCGCTCGGCGCCGCTGGCCCTCGCGCTCGCCGGCGACGACCGCATCCGTGTTCACGTGCATCTCGACGAGCGGTCGGCGTCGTTCTTCGCGTTGGGCCTGGCCAAGGCGTCCGGGGTTCCGGCGGTGCTGCTCTGCACCTCGGGCACCGCGGCAGCGAACTTCCACCCCGCGGTGCTCGAGGCCGCGCACGCACGCGTCCCGATGATCGTGTGCACCGCCGACCGACCGCCTGAGCTGCGCGACACGGGCGCGGGCCAGACGGTCGATCAGGTCAAGCTCTATGGCGGCGCCGTGCGCTGGTTCCACGACGCGAACGTGCCCACTGATCGCGACGGCGTCGGTGCCGAGTGGCGAGCACTCGCGTCCCGTGCGGTCGCGGCCTCACTCGGGACCCCCGCCGGCCCCGTCCACCTGAATCTGCCGTTTCGCGAACCGCTCGTGCCGACCGGCGATCCGCTGGTGGTCGCCGATGGCCGCTCCGACGACCGCCCGTGGACGGCGCGGGCGGCGGGTGTGCGCGCGCCATCCGTCGAGATGCTCGACGCGCTGTCGCACCTCGTGGCCGACAACCCGCGTGGGTTGGTGGTGGCCGGTTGGGGCTCCGGCGTGCAGGCGCACACGCTCCTCCGATTTGCCGACGCGGCCGGGTGGCCGGTGCTCGCGGATCCGATCTCGGGCCTTCGCGTGCCCGGGACCATCTCGACGTACGACCCGCTCCTGCGCGACGCGGCGTTCGCCGCCGCGCACCGGCCTGATGTCGTCGTGCGCGTCGGTGGTCCGCTGTCGAACAAGGTCGCGATGCAGTGGCTCGGCGACGACGTGGGCCAGGTGCTCGTCGACCCCGACGGTGTGTGGCTCGATCCGCACCACGCGGTGAGTGGGCGGATGGAGGCGGATGCCGACCTGCTGCTCGCCACGCTCGCCGACGCCATCGACGTGCTCGTCGACGATGCCTGGGTGGGCGCGTGGCGAGACGCCGACGCCGCCGCACGCGCCGCCATCGACGACCTCCTCGACGGGTGGGACGAGCCCTTCGAAGGTCGCATCGCACGCGACGTGGTCGCAGCGGTGCCGCCCGAAGGATCGCTGGTCGTCGCGTCGAGCATGCCGGTGCGCGACGTCGAGAGCTTCGCTCGGCCCCGCGAGGGCATCACCGTGCACGCGAATCGCGGCGTGAACGGCATCGACGGGTTCGTGTCGACCGCGCTCGGCGTCGCGGCCGCGACGGAGGGCCCCACCGTCGCGCTCCTGGGCGACCTGTGCTTCCTCCACGACACGAACGGTCTACTCGGCGTGGCCGACCGCGGGCTCGATGTCACCTTCGTCGTCGTCGACAACGGAGGTGGCGGGATCTTCTCGTTCCTCCCACAGGCCGACGAGCCCGCGCACTTCGAGACCTTGTTCGGCACGCCGCAGAACGTCGACATCCCGACGCTGGCGCGCGTGCACGGTGTCGACGTGGTCGAGGTCACCAGCGGCGCAGATGTCGCGGCGGCGATCAGCGCCGCCATCGATGCTGGTGGCGTGGGCATGGTGCACGTGCGCACCGACCGAGCAGCCAACGTCACACGGCACCGCGAGGTGTGGTCGGCCGTGCACGCCGCGCTCGTCTGACGCGCTGGCGTCAGCGCTCGATCGTCAGGGTCGGACCAGGGCGCGCAACATGGGCTCGAGCTTGGCTTGGGTCTCCGCCCACTCGGCTTCCGGATCGGAGCCCGCCACGATGCCTGCACCGGCGACCAGCCGGGCGCGTGCACCGTCGATTTCCGCGCCGCGGAGGGCGATCGCCCACTCGCCGTCGCCGCGAGCGTCGACCCAGCCGACTGGTCCGGCATAGCGACCACGGTCGAAGCCCTCGAGGGCGCGGATCGCCTCGACCGCGGCCGGGGTCGGGGTGCCGCCGACGGCCGGCGTCGGGTGCAGGAGGCGGGCCAGCTCGAGCGCGGTCGGTGCAGGCGCGCGCAGGCGGCCGCGGAACGGAGTGGCGAGGTGCGCCACGTGACCGAACACCGCGATCTCCGGGATGGCGCCGATCTCGAGCTCCGCGCACACCGGCCCGAGTGCGTCGGTGATCGCGTCGACCACGAAGCGATGTTCACGCTGGTCCTTCACCGACTCCGCGAGGGCGCGCAGTGAGGCAGCGTCGCCGTCGACGACGGTGGTCCCCGCCATCGGCCGCGACTCCACGCGGTCACCGAGCCGTCGGGCGAGCAGCTCAGGGCTGGCGCCCACCAAGCCTTCGGATGCGTACACGAAGCTCCCCGGCTGCTGCGTGGTGAGGCGTTGCACGATGGCGGTCACGTCGAAGGGTGCGTCGCCCTCGATCATGACTTCGCGCGCGAGCACGACCTTGTCGACGTCTCCCGCGTCGATGGCCTCGAGCGCCGCCTCGACCATCGCGCGCCATTGCGCCGGCGACCGCGTGGCGTCGACCACGAAGCGGGTCGGCGGCGGCGACGGGTCGAGCGGTGCATCCGGCTGGCCGATGCGAGTCTCGAACGCGCGACCGTCCACGTGGGCGATGACCGCGGCTGGGATCACCAGCTCGCCCGCCACAACCGGGTCGAACGGCAGCGCGCCGACCGCGAGCGGTCCGACGCCGGGGAGATCGATCGCACCGCTCACGGTGATCGAGCCGAGCAGCGCCTGGACGTCGTCGACCGCGGCCCGCGCGGCGACACCGGTGCCGACGATCCGGGTCTCGTGGTGGAGCCACGCGAAGCCGGAGGGGTCGATGCGAGACAGCACGTCGTCGTCGACGCTGACCTCGCGCGTCGTCGCGACGAGCTGGGGGAGTGCAGGCGCGGTGGTCATCGGCGGGTGCCCGACAGCAAGAGGACCGAGCCGCCGGTGAGGGTCTGGACATCGACATCGGAGAACCCCGCGCCCGCGAGCATGTCGGCGAGCGCGTCGAGCCCCGGGAGGTAGGCGGTCGACTTCGGGAGGTAGCGGTAGGCGTCGGCGTCGCCCGCGAGGATCCGCCCCAGAACCGGAACGGCTCCCCGGAACCACACGGCGTTGCCGATGCGCATCACCCGGTTCGTCGGCACCGCGGCGTCGAGCGCGACGAATCGGCCCCCGCGACGCAGCACGCGAGCACACTCGCCGAACACGGCGGCGAGGTCGACGAAATTGCGAAGCGCAAAACCGCACGTGACGCCGTCGAACGCGCCGTCCTGCGCGGGCAGGGCAGCGGCGTCGCCGCGAACGAGCGGCGCGCTGGTGTGGGCAACACCGAGCATGCCCGCCGAGAAGTCGAGGCCGACCACCTGCTGGCCCGCGGCGGTGAGGTCACGACAGAAGTCGCCCGTACCGCAAGCGACGTCGAGGAGGCGCGATCCGCGCGCCAGTCCGAGCGTGACCATGGCAGCATCTCGCCACCTGCGATCGAGGCCCAGCGAGATCACCCGGTTGGTGCGCTCGTACGTCGGCGCGACGCGATCGAACATCGCTTCCACCGACGCGCGCTTCTCGGCGCCCTGGGGCAACGCACCACCCGGCCCGAGCGTCGACGCGTTCACGACAGCTCCCAACCCGGCTCGTTGCGGGCGGCGGCGAGCTCGCTTGCGTCGCCGGCAGCTTCGAGGTGCTCCTGCGCGACCTCGAGCAGCGTGTTGCGGAAATGATGGGCGACGAGTGCCGTCGCGGTGGGCAACAGCGTCAGGAACGCGTCGACCAGCCGCTGCGCCTTCTCGTCGTCGTCGATGCCGCTGGCGCGTAGTGGGCGACGAACGTGCTCGTCGAACAGCTCGACGGCATCTTCGGCGATCGCGCGCGACGCCTCGTGGTGGCGCTTCGCCAACGTGAGGAGGTCGGCGAGAGGGAACCCGAGCTCGAGGAGCGCCAGCCCGGACCGCAGCAGCTCGGCATCGGCGGCCGCGTACCGCACCGCTCCGTCGCGCGGTTGGCCGAGGATCAGCCCTTCGCGGGCGATCGCGTCGAGCAGTGCGGGCGGGATGCCGACGCGCTGCGCGAGCGTCTCGAGGTCGAGGAGCTCGGCGTCGCCCTGCTGGGCGTCCACGACCGCGGCGGCGAGGGGCTCGTCGGCCGGATCGAGCTCACCGGCCAGGAGTCGCCGGATCACGGCGAGCGAGAAACCCTGTCGTTGCAGGTCGCGGATTCGGGCCAGCCGAGCGACGTGGTCCTCGTCGTACCAGGCGATGCGGCCCTCTCGCTCGGGCGGAGGGAGGAGCTGACGCTTCTGGTAGAAGCGGATGGTGTCGACCGAGACGTCGGCCCGTCGAGAGAGCTCCTCGACCCGGAATCCCATGAGCGTTGATTCTAGGAGCATTCACTCCCGCGATCACAGGTCGACGCCCGGGTCACGCGGAAGGCGCTTCCTCCGCCAGGCCGAGGGCCCGTTCGCGAGCCGAGGATCGGGCCTTCTCGGCGTGGTAGGCGACCAGGAGCATGAAGGCGACCGCCACGATCAGTGCAAGGCCAGTGGTCGCCTGATCGGAGACGTGCTCCTCGGCCCACGATGCGAACGCCCAGAACACGAAGGCGAGCAGCACGTTGTGGAGGAACTTCCCGAGGAACAGCGGCACCGCGAGGCGTCGCAACCCGAAGTGGACCATCGCGAGTGGCATCACGATCGTGCCGTCGGGCAGGGGCGAGAGCGCGACCAGGAAGATCACGAACGAGGTGAGGCGTGGCTTGGTGTCGACGTTGCGGGAGATCCAGCGGAACGCGCGGCCGTCGGGCTCGGCGTGGGTTCGCACGACCAGCGTGTCGGCGACCTTGTAGGCGAGGACCGCACCGATCCCCGCGCCGAGCCCCGACGCAACACCGAGGAGGAGCATCGACACGAGATCGGCGCCCCCGAGCGCGGCCGACAGCAGCGGGAGCGTGTACGGGATCTGGATGATGATCGACACGTTGGCGATCAATGCGATGACGAACACGCCGATGCTGCCGAGCCGCGCGAGCTGGTTGACACCGTCGGTGACCGTCTCGTTGACGCCCGCGAGCGCGTTCGTCATCTGCAGCACGATGAAGAGCGCGATCACCAGGACCGTGATGAGCGCGTACTTCCGCTCGACCGAGAGCCGGTGCTCGTGGCGCAGGTGCTGGTGCCGCAGGTGCGCGTCCATGGGGTGAAGTTTCCCACGCTCGGGCCGTGCGACACCCGGATCGTTCAGGTGCTCGTCCAGATCGGCGCACGCTTCTCGGCGAATGCAGTCGAGCCCTCGGTGGCATCGGGGTGCGCGAACACCTCACGCTGGAGCTCTTTGCTTCGCTTCCACGCCGCCGCCTGATCGAGGTCGAGCGCCTCGCGGATCAGCGATCGGGAACGACGAACCGCGAGCGGTGCGTTCTCGGCGATCTGCGCGCCCAGCGCGACCGCGGTCTCGACCACTTCGCGCGCCGGCACGATGCGGTTCACGAGCCCGAGCTCGTGCAGGCGCTTCGCGTCGATCGTGGTACCCGCGATCGCGATCTCCATTGCCAGGTTCTGCGGGATCTTGCGCGGCAGACGGATGAGGCCGCCCGCCGCGGCGATCAGTCCGCGCTTCACCTCGAACAATCCGAAGTTCGCGGTGTCGGCCGAGACGACGAGATCGCACGCGAGCACGATCTCGAACCCGCCTGCGAGCGCGGTGCCGTTGACGGCGGCGATGATCGGCTTGGGGAAGTCACGCTGCACGAACCCGGCGAACCCTCCGCGCTTCGTGCGGAAGTCGTTCGAGCGTCCCGCCGCGATCATCTTGAGGTCGGCGCCGGCCGAGAAGGTGTCGCCGGTGCCGGTGATCACGACCACGCGCACGTCGTCGTCGGCTTCGATGCTGTCGAGCGCGGCTTCGAGGCCCAGCGCGACCTCGTCATTGACGGCGTTCTTGGCTTCCGGGCGGTCGATGCGGACGACCTCGACGTGGTCGTGGCGCTCGCGGACGATGCTCATGACGCGCTCCTCAGCTCGGCGGGGACGCTACCAGCGGTGCCCGTTCGCAGCAGCGGTAGCGTGAAGCGATGTCGTCAGGGGAGTCACGCACATGACGGAGATGCGCAAGGTCGGCGCGCTCGAGGTGTCGATCGCCGGGCTCGGGTGCAACAACTTCGGAATGCGGATCGACGCCGACGGGGCGGAAGCCGTCACCGTTGCCGCGCTCGATGCGGGCGTCAACCACTTCGACACGGCGGAGAGCTACGGCGGGGGTCTCTCGGAGGAGTTCCTCGGCCGCGCGCTCGGCGCTCGGCGCGACGATGCCGTGATCACCACCAAGTTCGGTGGTCGTGGCGGCGACACCGGCGACGCTCCGGGGAGCGCCGCCAATGTGAACCGCGCCGTCGACGGGAGCTTGCAGCGTCTCGGTACTGACCGCATCGACCTCTACCTCCTCCACGTTCCCGACGCCACCACCCCCATCCTCGAGACGCTGACCGCCCTCGACGCGCTCGTCGAAGCGGGGAAGGTGCGCGAGATCGGGTGCTCGAACTTCTCCGCGGCACAGCTCGACGAGGCGGCAGCGGTGGCAGCCGAGCACGGCCTTCGTCCGTTCGTCAACGTGCAGAACAACTACAGCCTCCTCGACCGCGCGGTCGAGGACGACGCGCTCCCCGCGATCGAACCGCTCGGCATCACGCTCATGCCCAACTTCCCGTTGGCGAGCGG
>JBEVIU010000100.1:0-22908 GCA_040510575.1 Acidimicrobiia bacterium
GGCCAGCGCGAGCTGATCATCGGCGACCGCAAGACCGGCAAGACGACGGTCGCGATCGACACCATCCTCGCCCAGAAGGGCCAGGGAGTGAAGTGCATCTACGTGGCGGTCGGCCAGAAGGGCTCCACCGTCGCGCAGACCGTCGCCACGCTCGAGGAGCACGGGGCGATGGAGTACACGGTGGTCGTGAACGCGCCCGCCGCCGACGAGGCCGTGTTCAAGTACCTCGCCCCCTACGGCGGGTGCGCGATGGGTCAGCACTGGATGGACAACGGCGACGCCGCGCTCGTGGTGTACGACGACCTCTCCAAGCAGGCCGAGTCGTACCGTCAGCTCTCGCTGCTGCTGCGACGCCCGCCGGGCCGCGAGGCGTACCCGGGCGACGTGTTCTACCTGCACAGCCGTCTCCTCGAGCGCGCCGCGAAGTTGAGCGACGCCCTCGGCGGTGGCTCGCTCACCGCGCTCCCGGTCATCGAGACGAAGGCCGGCGACGTGTCGGCCTACATCCCGACCAACGTGATCTCGATCACCGACGGCCAGATCTACCTGCAGGAAGCGCTGTTCCGCTCCGGTGTGCGCCCCGCCGTCGACGTGGGCATCTCGGTGTCACGCGTGGGTGGTGCCGCGCAGATCCGCGCCATGCGCTCGGTGGCCGGCACGCTGAAGGTCGACCTCGCGCAGTTCCGCGACCTCGAGGCCTTCGCCACGTTCTCCTCCGACCTCGACGCGGTGTCGAAGGCGCAGCTCGAGCGTGGCTACCGGTTGGTGGAGCTGCTGAAGCAGTCCCTCAACTCGCCGCTCGCGGTGGAGCTGCAGGTGGTGTCGGTGTTCGCCGGTACCTCCGGCGCGCTCGACGACCTGCCCGTCACCCAAGTGCGGCGCTTCGAGCGTGAGCTGCACGAGTGGATGCAGGCGCGCTACTCGGGCCTGCTCGGCGAGATCCGCGACACCGGCAAGCTGCCCGAGGGCGACTCGATGAGCGTCGCGGTGCAGGAGTTCCACGACCAGTTCGTGGCCTCGCTCGCGGTCGAGACCGAGACGGCCACCGAGCTCGCCGCGATCGCGACCGACGCCGCAGCGGCCGAAGCAGCGGAGTAGTTCGCCGATGGCGGGTGGTCAGGAGCGCGTTCTTCGGCGGCGGATCAAGAGCATCCAGTCGACGCAGAAGATCACGCGCGCGCAGGAGCTGATCGCGGCGAGTCGCATCGCGCGCGCGCAGGCCACGGTGGCCGCCGCGCAGCCCTACAGCGAGACCATCTCGCAGGTGGTCAAGGACCTCGCGCTCAGCGGTGGCGGCAACAGCCCGCTGCTCGTGCCGCGCGAGCAGATCCAACGGGTCGCGCACATCGTGATCGCGGGTGATCGCGGTCTGTGTGGTGCGTACAACTCGTCGGTGATCCGCTTGGCCGAGCGCTCGATCCTCGAGCAGCAGCGCCTCGGGCGCGACTACTCGTTGATCGTCGTCGGTCGCAAGGCCGAGGGCTACTTCCGCTACCGCGACTACAAGATCGATGCCGCGTTCAGCGGATTCTCCGACCGTCCGACGTACGAGGACGCGCGTCGGGTGGGCTCGGCGGCCACCGAGGGTTTCCTCAGCGGGCACACCGACCTCGTGCAGGTCGTCTACACCCGCTTCGTCACCGTGGGCACCCAGGTCGTTGCCGAGGAGACGTTGATGCCGCTGTCGCGCGACGAGATCGTCGACCCGACCGGTGGTGGCGACGCCGGAGCGCCGCGTGCGGCGTACGAGTTCGAGCCGTCGACCGAAGGCATCCTCGACCTCCTGTTGCCGCGCTACGTCGACTCGCGTGTGTACGCGGCGCTGCTCAACGGCGCGGCGTCGGAACACGCGGCGCGCCAACGGGCGATGAAGTCGGCCACCGACAACGCGGAAGACCTCATCACCACCTTGAGCCGCAAGATGAACCGCGCCCGTCAGGACTCGATCACCACCGAGATCATGGAGATCGTGAGCGGCGCCGAGGCGCTCCGCTCGAAGGCGGTGCGGGGCGACGACCTCCTCTCCGACACCATCGAAGGCCGTGAGTCCGACCTGTTCGTCGGCCGCACGTCCGACAACTGAACGACAACCAGGAGCCATTGCGATGACGATGACCGCGGACACCCCCGGCGCGACCGAGCTGAAGGAAGGTCGCGTCGTTGCGATCGCCGGCCCGGTGGTCGACGTCGAGTTCCCCCACGACAGCCTGCCGGAGATCGACTTCGCGCTCGAGATGGAAGCGCAGCTCGAGGGCGAGACCATCCTCATCACCGCAGAGGTCGCCCAGCAGATCGGTGACAACCGGGTGCGGGCCATCTGCCTGAAGCCCACCGACGGCCTCCGCCGCGGGGCCGCGGTGAAGAACCTCGGTCGGGGCATCACGATGCCGGTCGGCGACGGTGTGCTCGGCCACGTGTTCAACGTGATCGGCGAGCCGCTCGACATCTCGAAGGACGAGCTCACCGGGATCGAGGACCACTGGGAGATCCACCGCCCGGCACCGCCGTTCGACCAGCTCGAGCCCAAGGCGCAGATGTTCGAGACCGGCATCAAGGTCGTCGACCTCCTCGAGCCCTACGTGCAGGGCGGCAAGATCGGCCTCTTCGGTGGCACGGGTGTGGGCAAGACCGTGCTCATCCAGGAGATGATCCACCGTGTCGCCACGCAGCACGGTGGTGTGTCGGTGTTCGCGGGCGTGGGGGAGCGCACCCGTGAGGGCACCGATCTCTGGATCGAGATGCAGGAGTCGGGCGTCATCGAGAAGGCCGCCCTGGTGTACGGCCAGATGGACGAGCCGCCGGGCGTGCGCCTGCGCGTCGCCCTCTCCGCGCTGACCGTCGCGGAGTACTTCCGCGACGTGAAGAACCAGGACGTGCTGCTCTTCGTCGACAACATCTTCCGCTTCGTGCAGGCGGGCTCCGAGGTGTCGACCCTGCTCGGTCGCATGCCCTCTGCGGTGGGGTACCAGCCCACGCTGGCCGACGAGATGGGCGAGCTGCAGGAACGCATCACCTCCACCAAGGGTCACTCGATCACGTCGTTGCAGGCGGTCTACGTGCCCGCTGACGACTACACCGACCCGGCCCCGTTCACCACGTTCACCCACCTCGACGCGACCACCGAGCTGAGCCGTCAGATCTCGGCGCTCGGCATCTACCCGGCCGTGGACCCGCTGGCGTCGACGTCGAACATCCTCGCCCCCGAGGTCGTCGGCCAACGCCACTACGACTGCGCCCGTCGAGTGCAGGAAGTGCTCCAGCGCTACGAGGAGCTCCAGGACATCATCGCCATCCTCGGTCTCGACGAGCTCTCCGAAGACGACCGGATCTCGGTGTCGCGTGCCCGCAAGATCCAGCGCTTCCTCTCGCAGCCGTTCTTCGTGGCCGAGGTGTTCACCGGCCAGCCCGGGATCTTCACGCCGGTCGAGGAGACGGTCGAGTCGTTCGAGGCGCTGGTCGACGGTGAGCTCGACGACGTGCCCGAGCAGGCGTTCTTCAACGTGGGCGGCGTCGAGAGCGTGCTGGCCAAGGCCAAGTCGCTGCAGGAGAGCTGACGTTGCCTCTCGCGGTGCAGGTCGTCTCACCCGAACGCGTCCTCTACGAGGGCGAAGCCGACATGGTCGTGTGCCGTCCTGCCGACGGTGACATCGCGTTCCTGCCCGGGCACGTGCCGTTCCTCGGCGCGCTGGGCGACGACCCGGTGCGCATCCTGCTGGTCGGCGGGGGCGAGCAGGCGTTCGCGGTGCACGGTGGGTTCGTGGAGATGAGCAACGACCGCGTGACCGTGCTCTCCGACCTCGCCGAGGCCAAAGAGCAGATCGACGTGCCGCGTGCGCAGCAGGCCAAGGCCCGCGCGGAGGAGGCGCTCGCTCGCGACGCCGACGACGCGGTCGCCCAGGCCGAGCTTGCCCGCGCGGAGGTCCGCATCCACGTCGCCACCGACCTCTGATTGCCCCTTCTTCCAGCTTTTGGCGTACCCGGACCCACCTCTGCGGTGGTTCGGGGACGCCAAAACGGGGGGAGAGGTCGGTAGCGTGACCCGGATGTGCCGTCGGCTCGCCTCGTTCGCCGCGGCGACGATCCTCGTGCTCTCGGCCCTCTCCGCGCTCGCGGTCATCGCGTCCCCGGCCGCACACGCCGACGTCGACCTCGATCCCTACGAGGGGTTGGGCGTCTGGGTCGACGTGTTCGACTACGCGCCCCGGCTGCAATCAGCCGGAGCGACGCCCCGCGTGACGGTCGACTCGATCGACGACATGGCGAACCTGGGTGCGCGCACCCTCTACCTCCAGGTGGCGAACCCCGACGACGCGCCGTCGAACCAGCTCACCGATCGCGTGCAACTGCGTGCGCTCGTCCGCCGGGCGCACGACCACGACCTCACGGTGGTCGCCTGGTTCCTGCCCTATGTGACCGACCTCGACGCCGACGACCAGTTCGTGCGCCAGCTCGTGCGCCTGCGAGTCGACGGCCAGGGCTTCGACGCCATCGCGCTCGACATCGAGGACACGCGCGCGGTGCCCGATCTGGCGGAGCGCAACGACCGCGTCATCGAGCTGGCGCGCCGCGCTCGTGCGGTGATGGGCGACGACATGGCGCTCGGCGGCATCGTGTACCCCGCGGTGCAGCTCGACGTCGTGAACCCCACGCTCTGGCCGAATTTCCCGTACAAACGCCTCGCCGACTCGATCGACGTGTGGATGCCGATGTCGTACTTCACGTTCCGCGACGAGGAGTCGGGCTACCGCGACGCCTTCCGCTACAGCGAGGAGAGCGTGACCCGACTGCGCAAGCACCTGGACGACGACGATGCGACCGTGCACCTCGTCGGCGGCATCGCCGACCAGGTGACCACTGCCGATCTCGACGGCTTCCTGCGCGCCGCGCAACAGACCGACGCGATCGGATGGTCGCTCTACGACTACTCGACGACCTTCTCGACGGCGTGGCCGACGTTGCGGCGGGGCGCGTCGCGCGGGTGACGGCTCCGGACGTCGCGCTCAGTCGAACTTGAGGGCGGAGTACTGCATGAGCTTCTGCCACTTGTGGGTGGCCTCGATCTTGCGGATCGTGCCCGACTTCGAACGCATCACGAGTGACTGCGTGCTCGCACCGTTGCCCCAGTAGCGGACTCCCTTGAGGAGGTCGCCGTTCGTGATGCCGGTGGCGGCGAAGAACACGTCGTCGCCCGACACCAACTCGTCGGTGGTGAGCACGTGGTCGAGGTCGTAGCCGGCGTCGAGGGCAGCGGTGCGCTCCTCGTCGTCGCGGGCGAAGAGGCGCCCGAAGATCGCGCCGCCGAGGCACTTCAACGCGCAGGCTGCGATCACGCCTTCGGGGGTGCCGCCGATGCCGAACAGGATGTCGGCACCGCTCTCGGGCCACGCCACCGCGATCGCGCCCGCGACGTCGCCGTCGGGGATCAAACGGATCCGAGCTCCCGCCTCGCGGCACTCGCGGATGATGTCCTCGTGGCGTGGCCGATCGAGGATGACGGCTGTGATGTCGTCGACGTCCTCGCCGAGCGCCTTGGCGACCGCTTCCAGATTGGCCTTCACCGGCGCGTCGAGGTCGATCACGTCGGCGGCGGCGGGACCGACCGCGATCTTGTCCATGTCCACGCACGGGCCCGGGTCGTACATCGTGCCCCGCTCGGCGACGGCCAGGACCGCGATCGCGTTGTCGCGACCGAGCGACGTGAGCGTGGTGCCGTCGATCGGATCGACGGCGATGTCGCAGGCGGGACCGCCCGCGCCGATCTCCTCGCCGTTGAACAGCATCGGAGCTTCGTCCTTCTCGCCCTCACCGATGACGACCACGCCGTCCATCGACACCGAGTTCATGACGAGGCGCATCGCGTCGACGGCGGCGCCATCGGCAGCGTTCTTGTCGCCGCGGCCCATCCACCGGCCGGCCGCGAGGGCGGCGGCCTCGGTGACACGAGCGAGCTCCATCGCCAGGTTGCGATCCGGGGCTTGTGGTTGAGCTTCCATTGCGCGCTCCGTTGGGGAGTTGGGTGCCCGGGAGCGTACCCGCGAGCCTCCCGACGCATCGCCTGCAAGCGCCGTGCGACGGGGGTCGAAGGGCGGGCCCGTGCGAGACTGCCGGCATGGACCCACGGTTGCTCGCCGCCGCCCGCGCCGCGGTGGGCTTCATGCCCGACGACGAGGGCCTGGCGCTGTACGAGGCAGGGCTCGTCGGCGGTCGTTCCGGCCCCTTGCTCGAGATCGGCACGTATTGTGGCAAGTCGGCGCTGTACCTCGGAGCCGCGGCTCGCGAGACGGGCACCGTCCTCTACACGGTCGATCACCACCGCGGCTCGGAGGAGAACCAGGCGGGCTGGGAGCACCACGACGAGCGTCTCGTCGACCCTCGCAGCGGACGCATGGACACGCTGCCGTTCTTCCGGCGCACGATCGAGGACGCCGGGCTGGAGGATGCCGTGGTCGCCGTCATCGGCAGCTCGCCGGTGGTGGCGGCGAACTGGGGAACGCCGCTCGGTCTCGTGTTCGTCGACGGCGGTCACGCGTTCGACGTGGCGCTCGCCGACTACGAGGGATGGTCGCGCTTCCTCGTGCCGGGCGGGGTCCTGGTGTTCCACGACGTGTTCGAAGATCCGGCCGCCGGCGGCCAGGCGCCGTTCGAAGTGTGGCAACGCGCCGCAGCGTCTGCCGACTTCGTGGCCCACTCGACCACCGGCAGTCTGCGGGTGCTTCGGCGCGTGTGACCCATCGCGCCGCGACGGGAGCACCCGTGTCGTTCAGCGGTCGCGGGTGCTGCGCTCTCGTTCGATCTCGACGCCGGCCGCGACCAACTCGTCCGCGGTGAGCCCCTCGGGCAGGTGTTCGCCGCGGAACAGTCCGGCACGCGGGCCGGAGCCGCTCAGGGCATCGGCCGCGAGCACGACTGCGGCGGAGTTCCAGGTGGGATGCTCCTTGGGGTAGTGCTCGCCCTCTGCCTCGAAGCGCTCGGCATCGAAGTTGGCGCCCGTCCAGTACCCGCCCGACTCGCTGCGCAGGAACTGCACGCTCCCGTACAGCCTGCGAGCTTGCGCGTCGTTGCCGATCGCGTCGAGCGCCATCACGAGCTCGCACGTCTCGGCCGCGGTGATCCACGGGGCGTCCGACACGCATCGCACCCCCCGGCTCTCGACCACGAAGGTGCCGTAGCCGTCGACGATGCGCGCCTGCGCCGGTCGGCCGCGGAGCACACCACCCAGGATCGGGTAGTACCAGTCCATCGCCCAGCGATGCTTCTCGAGGAACACGTCGGGTCGGTGCGCGACCGCGGTGGCGAGCGCGCCCAACGAGAGCTCCCAGTCGGGACGTTCGTAGCCGAGCTGCTCCGCAACCGCGATTGCGCACTTGAGTGACAGGTGGATGCTCGACGAGCCGGTGAGGAGCGCGCCGTCGTCGGGGTCGTCACCCCGCCACGCGATCTCGCCGGTCTCGCGCTGGAAGTCGAGCGCGAAGTCGATGGCGCCCTCGATCATCGGCCACTGGCGGCGCAGGTAGGGGAGGTCGTCGGTGGACAGGTAGTGGTGCCACGCGCCGGTGGCGACGTAGCACGTGACGTTCGTGTCGAGCGTCGGGTCCTCGACCTCCTCGCCGAGGTAGTACGCGTGCCAGCTGCCGTCGTGGCGCTGCTTCGACGCGAGCCACTCGTACGCGCCGCGCGACGCATCGTGATGACCGCCGACGTCGAGCGCCATCGCGGCCTCGACCAGGTTCCACGGGTCGGTGTGCCCACCGGGCGTCCACGGGATGTTGCCGCTCGGCAGCTGCACGCTCGCGATCGCCGCGACCGTGTCGGCGATCTGTGCCTCCGAGATGACCCCAGGGACCGCGGGAAGTGGCTTCACGGCCCCACCTTCTCGGTGTAGACGACCAGGCTCTTGCCGAGCACCGGGTTGAGCACGCGGTCAACGGAGTCGACCCAACGCGGCTGGCGCATGATCTGCCACGTGAGGAAGTCCTTGTACTTCTGCACCGGCCACGAGCCCTCGGCGTCGTGCACACCGACCGCGCAGCGCAGCCACCAGTACGGCGAGTGCAGCGCGTGGGCGTGATGCGAGTCGCGGACGACGAGGCCACCGCGCTCGAGCTTCTGCTCGAGGTCGCGCTGGCGGTAGATCCGGATGTGACCGCCCTCGCCGCTGTGGTACTCCGTGTCGAGCGCCCAACAGACGCGTTCGGGGAAGCGGGTGGGCACCGTGACCGCGAGCTTCCCGCCCGGCTTGAGGATGCGGTTGAGCTCGACGATCGCACGCTCGTCGGCCCAGATGTGCTCGAGCACCTCCGACGCGATCACGCGGTCGAACGACGCGTCAGGGAAGGGCAACGCGAGCGCGTCGCCGTGCACCGCGCCGCCTGGCGGCGAGGCCGGGAGATGGCCGTCGGCGACCATGAGCCGTTGGAGCCGCAACAGCTCCTGCACCACGTCGGGGTCGGCGTCGAGGGCGACGACGGTCGCGCCGCGCCGCATCGCCTCGTACGAGTGCCGGCCGCCACCGCAGCCGAGATCGAGCAGGCGTTGGCCCGTCCGGAGATCGAGTCGATCGAAGTCGACTGTGAGCACTACTCGCCGCTCTTTCGGTCGCCGCTCTTTCGGTCGCTGCTCGTGCCTGCGGTCGCGGCGCGCTCTTCGAGCAGCGCCCGGTAGTGCTCGACCGTGCCGATCGCCGTCTGACGCCAGGTGAACTTCTCGAGCGCCCGAGCACGCCCCGCGGCGCCGATCCGGGCGCGAAGCTCGGGCTCGGCCAGCGCGTGGCGCAGCATCCCCGCGAGCGCCTCGGGATCGCCGGGCGGCACGAGGAGGCCCGTCTCGTTGTGGGTGCCGACGACCTCGGGCACCGCGCCGCCGGTGGTGGCGACGAGCGGCACGCCGGACGCCATCGCCTCGACCGCCGGGAGGGAGAAGCCCTCGTAGAGCGACGGCACGACCGCGACCTCGGCTTCGGCGTACAGCTCCACGATGCGTTCCGTCGTGACGCCGGAGACGAACTGCACCGCATCCTGCAGGCCCAGTCGCTCGATGAGCGGCGGGATGCTGCTTCCCTTCTTCGGCTTGCCGATGCACACCAACTCGACGTCGTCGCGCTCGGTGCGCACCTTGGCGAGCGCCTCGAGCAGCACCGCGAGACCCTTCATCGGGACGTCGGAGCTCGTGGTGGTCATGAGGCGACCCGGGACGCGTGCGATCTCCGGCATCGGTCGGAACATCGCGGGATCGACACCGACGGGCACGATGTGCAGCCGGTCGGCTTGTACACCCATCTGGGCCACGATGTCGCGCTTGCTCGACTCCGACACCGTCACGATGCGCGGCATCTCACGCGCGACGCGCATCTGCATGTCGAGAAAGCCGTACCAACGCTTCAGCGTGAAACGCTTGTACGCGGATTCGGCGTGCTCGAGGTCGAGGTCGCGGTCGACGGTGATGGGGTGGTGCAGCGTGCACAGCACCGGCCAGCCGTCTTCATGCATCATCCCCAGCAGTCCGGTGCCCAAGCACTGGTTGTCGTGCACGATGTCGAAGTCGGTACGACGTGTCTGGAGCAGCTTGCGGGCACGCAGGCTGAACGCGTAGGGCTCCGGGAACCCGGACGCGCAGAAGATCGCGAATTCGCGCGCGTCGATGCTGTTCCGGAGCTGCCACGGCCACGGCGGCGTGAACGGGCGCGGACCGCCGTACATGTCCAGGCCGGGCACCTTCGTGAGCTGCGACGGATCGGCGAGCTCGGGGTACGGCTGCCCCGAGAACACGGTGACGTCGTGCCCGAGGTCGGTGAGCTCGCGGGCGAGGTACATGGTGTAGACGCCTTGGCCGCCGCAGTGGGGATTGCCGCGGTAGACGAGCCAGGCGATGCGGAGGGGGGAATCAGACGAGGGGGAATCCAGGAAAGACATGAGTTGACCAGTCTCGCAGACGCTCCCTTCCGGCTGCCAACGCGCCGCGATTGGTCGTTTCCCCCTCAGAAGGGTGCGAACTGCAGCGCGTAGAGCACGGAGGTGAGCGACAGGCCGTCGGGCATCTCTCCGCGGGCGACCAGCGCTCGCACCTCGTCGACCGGTACCCATTCGACGCGCTCGGCCTCCCCGGGATCCGACGGGTCGCCCACGTGCGTGGCGCCGTCGGCGAGGAAGATGTGGAACCGCTGATCGGAGAGGCCGTTGGTCGGCTGGAACGTGAGCAGCGGCGTGAGCGGTCCGGGACGCCAACCGGTCTCCTCGAGCGTCTCGCGCGCCGCGGCCGTGTCGGCGGTCTCGCCGGGATCGATGCGTCCAGCGGGGATCTCCCACCCCCACGTGTCGGTGATGAAGCGGTGCCGGTAGATCAGCAGCAGGCCGCGGGCGGGGTCGTGGACGACGGTGCCGGCGGCGAAGTTCGGCATCCGCACCACGTGGTGCTCGAAGCGCTCACCGTTCGGCACCTCCACGTCGACGAGCGTGAGCCGTACCCATTCGCTGTCGTACAGCTCGCGCTCACCGTGGATGATCCAGCGCACCGCCGCAGTCTCGCAGACCCGGTGTCTAGCCTGAGCTCCTGTGAGCCGAACATGAGCGATCAGCTGGTGACCGAGTACATCTGGAAGGCGCCGTCGCGCGGTGTGACGCGCGTCGGTGATCGGGCGGTGTTGCTTGCGCACGGCGCCGGGTCGGACATGCACGGAGCCGCGTTGGTCGCGGCCGCGGACGCGCTCGCGGCAGCAGGGATACCGTCGCTGCGCTTCAACTATCCGTACCGCACGAACGCCAGGAAGGCGCCCGATCGGCCCAAGGTGCTCGACGCGGCAACGCGTGAGGCGGCGTCGGCCCTGGCGCGTCGGGCCAAGCTTCCGCCGGAACGGCTGGTACTCGGCGGCCGTTCGATGGGAGGTCGCTACTGCTCGATGGTGGTCGGCGCCGCCGACGACCCTGTGCCGGCGCTCGGACTGTTGCTGCTCGGCTATCCGCTGCACGCAGCGGGCAAGCCGGACCAGCCACGGGTCGAGCACTTCCCGCGCATCCGTGTCCCCGTGCTCTTCGTGAGTGGAACGCGCGACGCGCTCGCGTCTCGGCCCGCGCTCACGGCTGCGGCCCGCAAGATCAAGGGGCCGCGCACGTTCCACTGGCTCGACACCGCCGACCACGGTTACCGCCCCCTGAAGAGCAGCGGCCGGAGCACGGCAGCGGTGCTGGAGGAGATGGGTGCGATCGCGAGCAGTTGGGTGGCACAGCTCCCGGACAGCTGATAGCAAACAGAAGCCAAACAGTTGCCTCGACGCCAGGAAATTGGCGTCGAGAAAGTTGACGTAGGCGCCGGGACGCGCGCCAAATGGAGGGAACGACGGCAGCGCGGCCGCCCGGACGAACCGTGGACATCAAGGCAACCGGGGGTTCTCATGGCTGGTACCGAGCTGGGGCAGAGCGCACTCGAGCGGGTCGAACCGCAACGGGGTCGATTGGCGGCGGCACTGCGTGACTACGAGCTCGCAGTGCTGAACCCTGATCCGGGATGGGCGGACGGCGTCGGTGCGCCGCTCGGTCGGCTCCGCGCCGCGTTCGAGGAGCACGTCGAGTTCACCGAAGGCCGCGACGGGCTCTTCGAGCAGATGCTCGACGACGACACGATCGAGGTCGCGTCGGAGATCGACCAGCTCCGCCGTGACCACATCGCGGTCGCGGTGGCGATGGACCGCGCCAGCGAGTCACTGGCCACCCCACCCTCGGACGAGGCGCACCAACGGGAGATCGTCGCGTCCGTGGCCCGGCTGGTCGGCCGGCACCGCCGTACCGGCGCGCAATTGCTCTACGACGTGTACAGCGTCGACACGCCCGGAGGCGACTGACCCACCACGCCTGGTCACCCTTCCGCCCTCGGGTGCGCCAAACTGTCGGCGTGCGGGTCTTCCGGTGCTTTGCGTTCGTCGACATGTGTGGTTTCACGCGCATGAACGACACCCTCGGCGACGAGGAGGCGGTCGCGGTGTTGGCGGCCTTCCGTGCGCTCGTCCGCCAGCTCGCCCCTGACCACGGCATCCGGGTGGGGCAGTGGCGGGGCGACGGCGCGATGTTCGTGTCGACCGAGACGCGCCCGATCGTCGAGGGGATGCTCGACCTGGTCGAGCGGCTCGAGAGCGCCGACGTCGTGTTGCCGCTGCGGATCGGGATCGCATCGGGCGACGTCATCCTGTTCGAGGGTGACGACTTCATCGGGATGGCGATCAACCTCGCGTCGCGCCTGTCCGACGTCGCCGCGCCGGGCGAGATCCTCTGCACCGCGGAGGTCGTCGCGGAGATGGGCGAAGGGTTCGAAGCGGTGCCCCTTGGCGCGCGACCGATCCCCGGCATCGTGGCGCCGATGGAGATGTGGCGCATCCCGGTGCCGGAGCGCGAAGACGAGTTGCCGTTCTCGTTCGTCGAATGAGCGACACCGCCGACGCGTTCGTCGTCATGGCCGGGTCCCCGTTGTCGGGTCGGGTGCGGGTCTCAAGCGCGACGAAGAACCTCGGCCTGAAGTTGATGGCTGCCTCGCTGCTCGCTCCGGGCGTCACGACGTTGCGCAACGTCGATCGCGTGTCCGACCTCGACGTGATGATCGACGTGTTGCGCGCGGTCGGCGCGGAGGTCGCGTGGTCCGCCGACCGCGAGCTGCAGATCGACGCAACCGGTCCACTGCTTCCCGAGGCGCCCTACGACCTCGTCACGCGTCTCCGCGCGTCGGTGAACGTGCTCGGTCCGCTGCTCGCGCGGTGCGGCGAGGTGAAGGTCGCCATGCCCGGCGGCGACGACATCGGCAGCCGGCCGCTCGACATGCACGTGCGCGGACTGCGGGCGATGGGTGCCGAGCTCGATGTCGTGCACGGCTTCATCGAAGCGCGCGTGACGCGCCTCAACGGCACGCGCATCGTGCTCGAGTTCCCGAGCAACGGTGCAACCGAGAACTTGCTCACCGCGGCGGTGCTCGCGAAAGGTCGTACCGTCATCGAGAACGCGGCGCGCGAGCCCGAGATCACCGAGCTGGCTGCGACGCTGAACCGCATGGGTGCGAACGTGCTCGGCGCCGGGAGCTCCACCATCGAGATCGACGGGGTCGACTCGCTCTCCCCGGTCGACGTCGCGCTCATCGGTGACCGGATCGAAGCTGGGACGCTGCTCATGGCGTGCGGTATCGCGGGTGGCGAGATCACGATCGAGGGTGCTCGACTCCAGCACATCGAGCTCGTGGCCACGAAGCTCGGCGAGATGGGGCTCAAGGTGTCGCCGACGCCCGACGGCGTGTGGGCCCGCGCCGACGAGCGGCTGAGGGCGGTCGACGTGGCCACGTTGCCCTTCCCCGGCTTCGCCACCGATTTCATGCCCCAGGTGGTGACCCTGCTCGCCACCGCCGACGGCACGTCGATCGTGACCGAGAACGTGTTCGACAACCGACTCAATTTCGTCGACGAGCTCGCCCGGATGGGTGCGGATGTGCGCCACGAGGGCCGTCACGCGGTGATCCGCGGTGTGCCGCGCCTGTCGGGCGCGCCGGTGCGTGCCCTCGACGTGCGCGCCGGCGCCGCGCTCGTGCTGGCCGGGCTCGGGGCCGAGGGGGAGACCACGGTGCTGGATCCGTGGCACGTGGACCGCGGGTACCCAGACCTCGCGGCCAGCCTCGCCGAGCTCGGTGCCCAGGTGACGAGGACCAGGACCTGAAGCGAGCCATTCCCGCAGATCGGGAACGCCTGCGATACTGGCGGGGTTGCACTTGGGGACGTCCCGACCACACCGGAGATATTGATGCCGATCGACACCGAACTCGAACCTGCCGAGCTCGAGCAGAAGGTGCTCGACGCGATCGAGGTCATTCGCCCGGCGCTGCAGAGCGATGGCGGTGACATCGTGTTCGATCGTCTCGACGACGAAGGTGTCGTGCACGTGAACCTGCTCGGCGCCTGCGGTACGTGCCCGATCTCGATGCAGACCCTCAAGGCGGGCGTCGAGCGCATCATCATGGATCGTGCACCGGGCGTCACCAGCGTGGTCGACGACTCGCTCGAGGAGTGACCGCAACTGCCGCGGCGTCTGCCGCGGCACTGGTCGCTCGCCTCGCGGACGGCGACCGCGCCGCACTCGCCCGGCTTCTCACGCTCGCGGAGGCAGGCGGCGCCGACACGCAGTCGGTGTTGACGGCACTGCACCCACAGGTGCCGAGCGCGACCGTGGTGGGGATCACGGGCGCTCCTGGCGCCGGCAAGTCGACGCTCACGAACCGCCTGATCGCAGCGTTCCGCGCCCGGGGCGCGCGTGTCGGCGTGCTCGCCGTCGATCCGAGCAGCCCGTTCAGTGGAGGCGCGATCCTCGGCGACCGCGTGCGGATGCAGGACCACGAACCCGATCCCGACGTGTACGTCCGATCGATGGCGACCCGCGGGCAGCTGGGGGGGCTGGCGGGCGCAACGCCGCGGTTCGTGCGCGTGCTCGACGCTGCGGGCTTCGACCCTGTGCTCGTGGAGACGGTCGGGGTGGGTCAGTCGGAGGTGGCGGTCGCGGCGGCCGCCGACACCACGGTGGTGGTCGTCACGCCGGGCTGGGGCGACTCGGTGCAGGCGAGCAAAGCGGGGCTGCTCGAGGTGGGCGACGTGTTCGTGGTCAACAAGGCCGACCGGGCGGCCACCGCGGCCACTGTGCGCGATCTCGAGGCGATGCTGGCGACGGCCGGGCCCCGGGGCTGGAGCCCGCCCGTGCTGACCACGGTTGCCACCGACGGCACGGGCGTGGCCGAGGTGGCGGCCTGCATCGAGGCACATCGAGTGCACCTCGTCGCCTCCGACGCCCTGGAAGAACGCCGCGAACGCCGCGTACGCGACGAACTTCGCGGTCTGGTGCTCGAGGCGCTGGCCCAGCAGGCCGATGAAGTCTGTACAGGGTCAGCATTCGATAGCGTGGTTGCCCGGGTCGCCGCCGGGAGCGTCGATCTCTACACTGCCTCCAGCGATCTGCTTGCGAGCGAGCGCTGATCGCAAATCCCCCAGCGAGTTCCCCCAGCGAGAAGGTTTCCAACGTGAACATCGACCGGGTCGGGGTTGTCGGAGCAGGGTTGATGGGCGCAGGGATCGCGGAAGTGTGCGCGCGCTCAGGATCCCAAGTGCTCGTGTGCGACATGGATGCGAAATTTCTCGAGGGCGGCCGCGAGAAGATCGAGAGCTCGCTCGCCCGCGCGGTGCGCGCGGGCAAGCTCGACTCCGACGCCCGCGACGACGTGTTGTCGCGCGTCGGGTACACCACCGACCTCGGTGACTTCGCCGACCGCGACCTCGTCGTCGAGGCGATCATCGAGTCGGAGCACGAGAAGCTCGAGGTGTTCGCGAGTCTCGACAAGATCGTGGAGTCGCCCGACGCGATCCTGGCGTCGAACACGTCGTCGATCCCGATCATGAAGCTCGGCATGGCGACCGGTCGCCCCCAGCAGGTGATCGGGCTCCACTTCTTCAACCCGGTGCCCGTGCAGCACCTCGTCGAGCTCATCCCGTCGATCGTCACCGCGCCCGAGGCTGCGGATCGGGCCGAGGCCTACATCGGCGGCGTGATCGGCAAGCGGGTGATCCGGTCGCAGGACCGCGCCGGTTTCATCGTGAACTACCTCTTCGTGCCCTACATCCTCTCGGCGATCCGCATGTACGAGTCGGGGTTCGCGTCGGCGGCCGACATCGACGACGGCATGGTCGAGGGCTGCTCGCACCCGATGGGGCCGCTGGCGCTCGCCGACCTTGTCGGCCTCGACACCATCAAGGCGGTGGCCGACTCCATGTACGGCGAGTTCAAGGAGCCGCTCTATGCGGCACCCCCGCTGCTGAGCCGCATGGTCGAGGCAGGTCTGCTCGGCCGCAAGCGCGGTCGCGGCTTCTTCGACTACGCCAAGTGAGCGACGCCCTCCTGGTTCGTGAAGCGCGCGATGGCGGCGTCGTGCTCCTACGCCTCAACCGACCGCCGCTGCACCCGCTGTCGACCGCGGTGCTCGCGGAGATCGCGACGCACGCTCACGAGCTCGCCGCCGATCCCGCGCTGAAGGCGGTGGTGATCACCGGCGGCGAGAAGGCGTTCGCGGCCGGCGCCGACGTCTCCGAGTTCACCGAGCCGGGTGTCGCGCCGCGCGTCAGCGCCGCGTTCCGAGCGGCGTTCGACGCACTGGGCGCGATCCCGCGACCGGTGATCGCGGCGATCGAAGGCTTCGCGCTCGGTGGCGGCTTCGAGCTCGCATTGGCGTGCGACCTGCGCGTCGCCGGCGACGGCGCACGCCTCGGTTTCCCCGAGATCCAGCTCGGGATCTTCCCCGGCGCGGGTGGGACGCAACGCGCGGCCCGGCTCATCGGACCGGCGCGCACGAAGGACCTCGTGTGGAGCGGTCGTCACGTGAAGGCGCCCGAAGCGCTCGAGCTGGGCCTGGTCGATCGTGTCGTCCCCGCTGGAACCGCGCTCGACGCGGCGGTCGAGCTCGCCACGTCGCTCGGCGGCGGTGCCGTCGTCGCCATGGGCCTGGCGAAACGGGTGATCGACGGTGGCCTCGACGGTTCGCTCGCGGCCGGTCTCGACCTCGAAGCCGCGGCATTCGCGGAGGCGTTCGACACCGACGACGCGGCCACCGGCGTGCGCAGCTTCCTCGACGACGGTCCTGGCAAAGCCACCTTCCAGGGGCGCTGAGCGACCCGACATCTGGGTTCAGCTAGCTGCCGACGGACGAGTCGCCGGCGACCGCTTCGAGGTGGTCAGCGTCGGCCCGCAGCAGGAACCCGGCAGTCACTGCGCGCTCGGTCGCGGCGTTCCATTCGTCGACGAAGGCAGCGTGCGAGGGGAACGCGCCGGCGATCTGCTCGGCGCCGAACGCATTGGTGGTGCCGTAGAGCGAGCAGCCGCTGTTCCCCGTGCCGGAGAGGGTCGCCACCGGCACGTCGACCTGGGGCGTGCGGATGCCGCCGATCGCGATGCCGTGCTCGTCGCGCGCGACGTCGTTCCGGGCGCGATCGATGCGCAGGCGTGGCGCGTGCGGTGGCGGGGTGCCGTCGGCAACCCAACGCTCGAGTGCCGCCAGCGCTGCGGCCACCACGTAGTGGTGTGGTCCGGTGTTCACGGGTGCGGCGCAGGTCACGAAGCTGTCGGTGAGCGCACTCGACGGCGCGCGCATCGCAGCGAACAGCGCGGCGTCGGCCGACCCGTTGCCGGTGTCCGGGCGGCCGATGGTGAACCCGTACGCGTCGAAGTGCGCAGTGCCCGCGACCTGCCAGTCGCGGTAGCCGGCGCGGTCGGGTTGTCGTGCGGCGATCGCGCCGAGCTCGAAGAGGTCGCTCTCCGACGTGAACACGAGCACGGGCACGTCGAGGTCGTGGCGGATCATCGTCGGCTCCGGCGCGGCGACGTCGCGTTGCGGTGACTCCGACAACGCTGCACCACTGCTCCCGCGACTGTGCACGAGGAAGCCGTCGTACACCTCAGCGATCGGCTGGATCGCGTCGATGTACGTGGTGAGACGGAAGGCCGATTGCGACTGACCGATCGCGAGCAGTCGCATGGTGTCGAGGCCGCCGAGCACATTGCCCGCGCCCGGCACGCGCAGGAGCCGCCCCACCTGGCTGTAGATGTCGTACGAGAAGCTGTCGGACGCGATGTGCAGGGATCCGTACCGTGCCGGGTCCTCCACGGTCGTCGCGTGCAGTCCGGCCGTGGTCGCGCCGAAGCCCTTCAGCCCGTCCACCTGCGCGCTCACACCCACCCAGACGTCACCGTGACGGATCATCTCGGTGTGGGCGAGGATCCAACTCACCGCGTGGTCGATGCCGGCGCTCACGTTGAGCCACTCCACGACCGTGGTGCCGCTGAAGCGGCTCGCGTCGACCGGGCGGTACACGACGATGCGCGTGGTGTACGGGCTGGACTCGGCCGGGGTCACGCGCCACCGTCCCGAACGCGCCAGCGGCTTCGCGCTGGTGAAGGAGCTCGCGGTGCCCGACACGAACCACTCGGTCGCTTCGTAGCCGACGTCGGCGAGGTCGAACGTCGTGCCTCGCATCACGATCTCGCCATCACCGCCGGTGATCGGTCCGGTCGCAGTCGGAACGTCGGGAGCGCCGGACACGACGCGGCTCGGTGCCCGTGGTGCCGCGTGGGCGGCGACAACCGTCGTCGACAACACGACGAGCACCACGAGCACGACGCACCGGGCCCGAGCGGTCACTGCTCCTCGACCGCCGCCTTCAGCCGTTCGACGTTGCCCGACCAGACGTGGCGCAGCACCGGTCGACCGATCTGTTCGCCGAGCGTGCCGGCGAGCCACCACGGGAAGCGCAGGCGCTCTTCCCAGCAGAACTCGGTGCGGGCGGCGTCGAGCTCCCGCAGCCGGAAGTCGGCATCACCCTTCACCGCGCCGCGGTGATCGATGGCCATCAGCGTCGGCGGCTCCCAACGCGTGACCACGAAGTGGTCGGTGGTCGACAGCGGGCCGATGCGCGTGAGGCACGCGAACGCAGTGCCGGCGCCCTCGCGCTGCTCGCTCTCGAACGTGATGCTCACCGCGTCCTGCATCCACTCGGTGTGGGTCTCGATGCGTTCGACGGCGCGCCAGACGACATCGATCGGCGCTTCGATCGTGGCGCACACACGAACGGTGATCACGGACCACCGTCGCGCACGAGCGTGACAGCCCGCTCGGCGGGCGTGGTGTTCACGAGCACGCCGGTGCCCATCTCGAAGCCGGCCACCACGGTGAGACGCGGCGTGATCTCCACGTACCAGCGCCGGGGTCCGGTGCCGTCGGCGGCCGCGGTGTGCACCGTCACGTTGTAGGGCGGATCGCCGAGCGCGGCACCGAGTGCCCCGAGCGCGTCGCGCATGGTGATCGCGATGGCGTCGAGCAACGAGTCGGCGGCCTGGTCGAAGCGCGACCCGGCGGTGGGATCGCCGACGCGCAGCACGAACGGCGAGCCGCCTGCGAGCGGGAACCACGCGGCGGCGTCGCGCTCGAACAAAACGGTGCCGTGCTGACGGGCATCGTCGAGGTCGGCGCCGAGCAGGTCGATGCCTTCGTCGGCCGCGGTGGTCGCTCGCGCATCTGCCGCGTACGCCTCGGGTGGCACGAAGTCGATCGCGACGACCTGCGCGTGGGGATGCGCGATCGAGGCACCGGCGGCGCGCCGGTGGTTGAGCAGCGCGACGGCGTACGCGTGTCCGTCGCGGAGGTGGAAGGCCGTCCGGTCGCGCATGACGTGCAGCACCTCGACGGCTTCGTCGTCGTCGAGGACGCCGAAGGCGCGGCGGTGGTCGGGCCCGAGCACGACGACCTCGTGCGCGCCGGTCGCGCCCGGCCCGGCACCGTCGCCACCGACGATCGGGTAGAGGTTCGGGACGACGCGCACCCGCCAGCCGGGCGTCTCCGGCGCGCCGTCGCCGGTGCGGCACACCTCCGGGGGCGTCATCGTCTCGTGGCCGACGCAGAACGGGCAGTGCTCGGGGCCCGCGTCGCGCTCGGGCGCATCGTGGGCGACGGTGTGCGGTCGGGCGGCACGACCGGCGGCGACGATCGCCAGGTGTCCACTCAGGGCGTCGAGGCGCAACTCCGTCGACGCCGGCATGAAGAGCAGGTTACGTGGGCCGCCAAGGCGGGCCGTTTCGCAGATCGGATCGATGTCGCCGCGTACCATTCCCGTCATGCCCAGCGTCGTGATCCTCGGTGGTGGCCCCGCGGGCAACACGTGCGCGAGCGTGGCCGCCACCCTCGGTGCCGACGTCACACTCGTCGAGCGAGACATCGTGGGCGGTGCCGCGCACCTCTGGGATTGCATCCCGTCGAAGGCGATGATCGCGACCGGCGGCGAGCTGGCCGAGCTCGGACGCTCCAAGTCGATGGGGCTCCACGCCGAAGGCCGGCTCGACATCGATGCGGTGAAGGTGCGCGTGTCGTCGATCGAGCAACGGCTGCACGACTCCGTCACCGGTCTGCTCGATGCCCAGCACGTGCGCGTGATCATGGGCACCGCCTCGTTCAAGGGGCCCCACGAGATCGTGGTGGAGACCGCGAGCGGCATCGAGGAGCTCTCGGCCGACTTCGTGGTGGTGTGCACGGGTTCGCGGCCGCGCGTGCCCGACTTCGTGCCCGTCGACCACGAGCGCGTGCTCACCACTCGCGACTCGTACCCTCCGCCGGAGATGCCCGAGCACATGATCGTGATCGGGTCGGGTGTCACCGGCGTGGAGTTCACCCACCTGTTCGATTCGCTCGGCTCGAAGGTCACGCTGCTCGTGTCGCGCCAGCAGGTGCTGCCGATCAAGGACGCCGAGGTTGCGGCCGCGTTGGAGGACGCGTTCCTGGAACGGGGCGTCACCCTCCTGAAGGGTGCACGCGCCAGTGCCGTCGAGCGCGTCGGCGACGTGGTGCGGGTGGTGTGCCAGGACGGTCGGATCGTCGAAGGCTCACACGCGGTGCTCGCAGTGGGGTCGATCCCCAACAGCGAGGATCTCGGCCTCGACGAGGCCGGCGTGGAGGTCGACGACGCGGGCTACGTGCGGGTGAACCACAACTGTCTGTCGAACGTCGGGCACATCTACGCCGCCGGCGACGTGTCGGGCAAGCTGCCGTTGTCGTCGGTGGCCGCGATGCAGGGTCGCAAGATCGCCGAGCACCTCATGGGCCTGCACAACCGCCCACACCGGCACCTCGACTACGACAAGGCCGCGTCGGCGGTGTTCACCGAGCCCGAGATCGCCGACGTCGGGCTGGCGGAAGCTGAGGCGTTCTCCGTCGGCCGCAAGATACGGGTCACCAAGGTGCCGTACTCCGCCAACGCCAAGGCGCTGATCAAGGGCGACGCCCGCGGGTTCGTGAAGATCCTGTCCGATCCGGCCACCGGTGTGGTGCTCGGCGGATCGATCGTCGGTCGCAGCGCGGCGGAGCTCATCAGCGTGATCGCGGTTGCCGTCACCAACGGCTTGCGCGTCGACGACATCGTCGACTCGCTCCTGGTGCACCCGTCGCTGGCCGAATCCCTCGCCGACGCGGCGAGCTGAGCGCGCGATCGGGACGGCTGGGCGCTACTCGATGACGACGAGGACGTCGCCGGTGCCGACGGTGTCGCCTTCGCTCACCCGCAGCTCGCGCACCGTGCCCGACGTCTCGGCGTTGATGTGGTTCTCCATCTTCATCGCCTCGAGCACGAGCACGGCCTGACCGGCCTCGACCTCGTCGCCGACCGCGACGAGCACCTTCACGATCGTGCCCTGCATCGGTGCACCGAGCGTGCCGCTGCCCGCGCCGCTCCCGGCGCCCGCGCCGCCCGGGCGGGGCCGCGACGACCGCTTCTTCGGTGCCGTGCCGGCCGCGACTTCCGGAAGCCACATCTTCACCGTGAAGCGTTTGCCGTCGACCTCGACGGGGACGGTCTGCTCGACGAGCTCGACCGGGTCGGCGCCCTCGACGGCTGCCGGTGTCGCCACCGCGGCCGGCGCGGCGAACACCGCCGGGTCGACCTCGTCCTCGACCCACTTGGTGGAGTGGGTGCTCGCGGCGAAGTCGGGGTGCGACAGCAACGCGACGTGGGCGGGGATCGTGGTCGCGAGGCCGGCGATCTCGAACTCGCCGAGCGCGCGCAGCATGCGCGTGCGCGCCCGCTCGCGGTCGGGTGCCCAGACCACCAGCTTGCCGATCAGGTTGTCGTAGCTCGGCGACACCTCGTCGCCTTCGGCATAGCCGCCGTCCCAGCGGACTCCGGGGCCACCGGGGAGGCGCAGCCGGGTGATGCGGCCGGGCGAGGGCATGAAGCCGGTGGAGGGGTCCTCGGCGTTCACACGCACCTCGATGGCGTGCCCGTGGTGCTCGATGTCGGCCTGGGTGAAGGAGAGCGGCTCGCCGCTCGCGACGCGCAGCTGCTCCGCGACGAGGTCGAGTGACGTGACCAACTCGGTGACGCAGTGCTCGACCTGCAGGCGCGTGTTCATCTCGAGGAACCAGAACTCGCCGTCCTGGTAGAGACACTCGACGGTGCCCGCGTTCACGTAGCCGCAGGCACGCGCGACCTTGACCGCGGCTTCGTACATCGCGGCGCGCACGTCGTCGGCGAGCTCGGCGGCCGGGCTCTCTTCGATCAGCTTCTGATGGCGCCGCTGGGTCGAGCAGTCGCGCTCGCCCAACGCCACGACGTTGCCGTGGGTATCGGCGAACACCTGGATCTCGATGTGGCGGGGACGGGTGAGGTAGCGCTCGAGGTAGCACTCGGAGCGTCCGAAGTAGGCGAGCGCCTCGCGCGTGGCCGACTCGAACGCGGGTGCAGCCTCCTCGGCGCTGTTCGCGATCTTCAAGCCCTTGCCGCCGCCGCCGTAGGCGGCCTTGATCGCGACGGGCCAGCCGAACTCGTTGCCGAACGCGACGATCTCCGACGGGTCGACGACCGGGTCGAGCGTGCCGGGGACGGACTCGACGTCGGCGGCCGCCGCGGCCTTGCGCGACGAGATCTTGTCGCCCATCACCTCGATCGCCTCGGGCGGGGGGCCGATCCACGTGACGCCACGCTCGGTGATGGTGCGGGCGAAGTCGGCGTTCTCGGAGAAGAAGCCGTACCCCGGGTGCACCGCTTCGGCGCCGCTGCGCTCGATGGCGTCGAGGATGGCGTCGACGTTGAGATAGCTCTCGGCCGGCGTGGTGCCGCCGAGCGCGTACGCCTCGTCGGCGTAGCGGACGTGCATCGCGTCGCGGTCGAGGTCGGAGTAGACGGCCACGGTGGCGACCCCGAGCTCGCGGCACGTGCGCATCACCCGAATTGCGATCTCGCCACGATTGGCGATGAGGACTTTGCCGAACAAGGGATTCCTCACAAGGGACGCCGAATGAGACGCCGTATCCTACGGCCATGCCAGGTGGCGCCCGCATCTCGAACGGCGGCATCCCGAATGGGGGCGGCATCCCGCG
>JBEVIU010000101.1:0-27936 GCA_040510575.1 Acidimicrobiia bacterium
CGTCATGTCGAGGAAGGCTCTCCACGCGACCGTGATGAGCCATCCTTTCGGGTCGGCGGGCGCCTGCGTCTCCCACGCGGCGAGCGCCCGGATCAGCGCCTCCTGGACCGCGTCCTCGGCCGTCGCGAAGTCGGCACCGCGACGGACGAGGACGCTGAGGACTGCCGGCGCGAGCTCTCGGAGCTCGACGTCGTCCACGATCAATCGGTGACGGTGGGCGGCGCCGCCAGGAAGGGTCGGACCTCCAGCCACTCGTGGATCGGTTCGCCGTTGGCACCGGGTGCTGCCGACAGCTCACCGGCGAGCTCGATCGCCCGCTCGTAGGTGTCGACGTCGATCACCATCCATCCGGCGATCAGGTCCTTCGTCTCTGCGAACGGACCGTCGGTGACCGGCGGACGGCCCTCGCCGTCGTAGCGGACCCACGCGCCGTCGGGCGACAGCGCCTGCCCGTCGATGAACTCGCCGTTGCGCTCGAGCCGAGCGGCGAAGTCGTTCATGAACCCGACGTGGGCGTCGACCTCGTCGGGGCTCCATTGATCCATCGGGATGTCGTTGACGGCTGCCGGCGCGCCCCGGTAGTGCTTGAGCAACAGGTACTTGGCCATGGTGTGTTCTCCTTGTGCGACATCGGCTCCGCTGGCCGCTTCACACCTGGGACGGAGCAGCGACCCATTTCTCGACACGTCAGCAGAGATTTCTCGTGCCGGGCCGGTCAAAGGGTCAAGGCGTGTGCCCGAGCAGGAGTCGAACCTGCACGCCCCTCGCGGGGCCGGCGGGTTTCAAGCCTCGACCACACACCAGGTCATGCCGGCGGATCGTCGGTGCGCTGACTGACGAACTTGAGTCGCTGGAAGGCTTGCAGCCCCTCGATGCCGCCCTCGAGCCCGAAGCCGCTGTCGCCGAACCCGCCGAACGGCGTCTCGGGGAACGACACGGTCCAGTGGTTGACGATCACGGATCCGGCTCGGATCGCCGCCGTGAGTCGATCGACGACGCGCAGGTCGTTGCTGAAGAGATACGAGGCGAGTCCCACGGACAACCGGTTGGCGAGTGCCACGGCTTCGTCGACCGAGCGGAACGAGGCGACCTGCGCGATCGGTCCGAACGGTTCCTCGTTGGCGACGCGCGCCTCGAGAGCGACGTCGGTGAGCACGGTCGGCGCGAAGAAGAAGCCGGGCCGATCGATGGCGTGACCCCCCGTGCAGACCTTTGCTCCCAGTGCTTCTGCGTCGTCGATCAAGGCTCGCATCGTGTCGACCCGCCGGGCGCTCTGTAGCGGTCCCATCTGCGTGGCGTCGTCGAACGGGTCGCCGACGCGCCAGCCTGCAGCCGTCTCGACGAACCGATCGACGAACGTGTCGTAGCAATCCTCGTGCACGTAGAAGCGTCCGGGCGACGTACAGACCTGGCCGCTGTTGCGAAAGCGGGCCGCCACCGCCTCACGGGCAACGGCCGCGACGTCGACGTCGGGAAACACGATGACCGGGGCGTGGCCCCCGAGCTCGAAGACCATCCGCTTGAGCTGTGCGGCCGCGATCGACGCCAGCTGCTTGCCCACCGGCACGGAGCCGGTGAACGTGACCATCGCTACGTCGGGCGCGTTCAGGAGCGTGTCGGCGATGCCGGCCGGATCGCCGAAGACGACGTTGACCACCCCGTCTGGCACACCGGCGGCCGTCAACGCGCGGGCGATGAAGAGCGCGCTCGCGGGCGTGGCCTCCGACGGTTTGATGATCACGGGACATCCGGCCGCGAGGGCGCCGCTGATCTTCCGTGCCGGTGTGATGGCCGGAGCGTTCCAACCTGCGAACGCGGCAACCGGGCCTACCGGCTCCGGGATTGCGGTCATGCGCGTGCCGACGGCGCGCGCCGGGATCACGCGTCCGTACGCGCGGCGTCCTTCTTCCGCGGCCCACTCGAACAATTCGACGGTCGTATCGACCTCGCGCGCGGCTTCGCGGCGTGGCTTGCCGAGCTCGAGTGAGATGAGGTCGGCCAGGACCTCGCCGTCGGTGCGGATGATCTCGGCGGTCTTCCGCAGGATCGCCGATCGGGCGACTGGGGGTGTGGCCGCCCAGGGTCCGAAGGCCCGTGATGCGGCGGCGATGGCGACGTGCAGGTCGTCGGCCGAAGCGTGCGGCAGATGCCCGAGTGTCGTGCCCGTTGCGGGGTTGACGACCGGCGCGGTCGACCGACCCTCGCTGATGTGCTGGCCATCGACGAGCAGCGTGAGCTCGGGATAGGACGATCCGGGATCGTCGGGCATGAACTCCCTCCGCACTCGACGAGCGGCCGATGGTACCGATTCAGCGCCGGGCGGCGGCAGCCCGGTCCAGGGTGGTGAGGAAATGCGCCCGGAAGCGCTCGTAGTCCTCGCTCATCGGGAAGTGCCCCAGGCCCGGCATGATCTCGACCTGCGCGCCCGCGACCGCGGCTGCGACAGCGTGGCTGTCGGCGGGTGTGCACGAGTAGTCGTACTCGCCGGTGAGGAGGAAGACCGGGCAGCGTGCCGTGTCGATCTCGTGCAGCCGGGGCCGCAGGTCCCCGTCGACGCCGTAGAACCACAGATCACCTTTGAACACCCCGGGGCCGCTCTGCATGTAGTGCCAGAGGGTCTCCCAACGCGCTTCAGCGGGCGCGTCCGGACCGATCAGGCCTGACACAACTGCGGCGCACACCTCGCCTCCGTGCACGTCGGGACGATGGAGCCATTGCGTGTCGTAGTACGGCTCGACGTGGGCACCCGCTTGCAGACCGATCACTGCGCCGACGGCGTCGGGATGCTCGAGCGCCAGATGGAGCACGATCCGCCCTCCGATGGAGCAGCCCGTGACGATGGGTCGGTCGAGGTCGAGTGCCGAGCTCACCGCGAGCACGACGTCGAGGTAGTCGCGGGAACTGAGGCGATAGTCAGTGTCGTGCCATCCGGCCGGCGGCGAAGACTTCCCGTGCCAGGGCATGTCGAAGGCGATCACCCGGAAGCGGTCGAGCACTTCGGGGTCGTTGAGCACACCGCGCCACTGCCGTGTGTCGGCGCCGGCGGTGTGCAAGCACAGGAGCGGCGTCCCCTGGCCGGCTTCCTCGACGTAGATGCGGTGCGACGCGCCCAGGACATCGAGATGGAGATAGCGGCCGGTGACGGGTTCGTACGTCGGACTCATGGTGAGGTCTCCCGCAACGTCGCGAGCAGGTCCTTGATGTACTGAAGGTTCGCCATGAACGGTTGGAGGTTGCCCTCGACCTCCAGTGCCCCGCGTTTCAACAGTGCGAACAGATCGTGCGACCCGGCTGGTGGGTCGGCCGACCAGAACAGGGCCCAATCAGCCGCGGGAGCACGCAACGAGAACTCGAACGTGTCGGGCGCGTATGTCCCTCGGTCCACGGATGTGACGACACCATCGTCGATTCGGATCCGGTACTCGTCGGCACCGACGGCGAGGAGCCACGTCGTGGTGAGGAATCGACCGCGGTGCGCGAGCCGGGGCGTGTTGACTGACCGCTCCACCAGATGCTCGACGGGCGTTGCCATCACGCCACCTTCACGAGCGCGTCGACCGCGACGACGGTGTCGCCCGTCACCACGAGGGGATTGGTCTCGGCGTCGACGACTTCGGGCACGAACGCGAGCTGCGAGAACGCGGAGATGACCCTTGCGAGGTCATCGAGATCAGCGGCCGGCCGACCTCGGTACCCGCCGAGCAGGCGCGCCAGGCCGGGAAGCTCGTCGACCATGGCTCGGGCCGTGCCCTGGTCGACCGGCGCGAGGCGGATGCATCGCTCGTCGCTCAATTCGGCGAGCACGCCTCCGGGTGCGACCATGACGATCGGGCCAACGTGCGGGTCGCGCCGGTAGCCGAGCAGCACTTCGGTTCCTCCTTGGACCATCGGTTGCACCAGATAGCGCGAGTGGGTGATGCCGTGGGCGCCCGCCCGGTTCGCGATCGCAGCGATTGCGCCGGTCACGCCGGCCGCGTCACTGACGCCGAGGACGACGCCGCCCAGCTCACTCTTGTGACTCACCTCGTCAGCCGCGAGCTTGACCGCGACCGGGAACTCGAACGGAAGCGCCGGCGGCACCTCGTCGCGCTCCAGCACCACGGACGGCAGCCGGGGCACCCCGAGGCGATCGAGCAGCGCGTACGACTCCACCTCGCCGAGTGTGCCCGACGGAAGGCGGAGCTCCGGGAGCGGGGATGCCGTGAGCGGCGGCGACGCCGTGATCGCGCGCGGGGGGCGTCGCAGCAGCAATGCGGCGATCGCGTCACCACACGCCTCGGGCGAACGGAAGGCCGGGACGCCGGCGGCCCCGAAGCGAGTGAGCGCGTCAGGCGCCTCGGGGAACGCGAACACCGCCAGCGGCGTGCCGTTGCGCGTCGCGGCGATGGCCGGCTGCGTCGCGATCTCGGGGTGGGACACCGCCGACGAACCGACCACCTGGACGACCAGGTCGAACTCGCCCGAGGACCGCAACTGCTCGATGGCCGCGGACATGGGCTCCGCCCCGGTGCCGCGCAGGGTGAGATCGACGATTCCCGCCGACTCCACCTCGAATCCGACTGCATCGACCACGCGACCCAGCAACGCAGGCGATGGTCCCGGCACGTCGATCCCGCGGATGCCGAGCTGATCGACGACCATTGCTGCGCCGCCGCCAGTCGCAGTGACCACCCCGACTCGCGGCACCCCGGGCTTCGTGCGTGGGGGTACGTGGCCGGCCAGCACGGTGCCTTCGAGGAACCCGTCGAACGTCTCGACGCGAGCGATGCCACAGTCCTCCAGGAAGGCACGGGCGACGTCGTCGTCGCCGGCGAGCGCGCCGGTGTGGGTGACCGCGAGATCCGCCGCCGCGTCGGAACGACCGAGCTTGTACGCGATGACCGGCTTCCCGCGCGCGCTTGCTTCCACTGCGAAGGCGCGGAGATCGTCGGCGTTGGCGAGCGTTTCGAGGAACAACGCGTAGCTGTCGATGGTGTCGTCATCGAGGCTGGCGGCGCAGACCTCGCCGAGGGTCAGGTCAGTCTCGCTGCCGACCGACACGAGCGTCGCGAAGCCGATGTGCCTGCCGCGCCCACGCGTGGCCAGCGCACCGATGAGACTGCCCGATTGCGACGCCACGAAGGTGCGTCCGGGTGCGAGGTCGGCGTCGACGAACGCGGCGTTGGCCGTCAGGGTCAGCCGCGACCGCGTGTCGACGACGCCGATCGAGTTCGGTCCGAGGATTCGCACGCCTGTCGCCGCGGCGGCGGCACGCAACCGCGCGGTGCGCCCGACGCCGGCGTCGCCGGCCTCGGCGAAGCCGCCGGCGAGGACCGTCGCGATCGGGACGCCGAGACGACCGCACTGTTCGACCACCTCGACTGCCGCGTCGCTCCCCAGGAGGACGAACACGTGGTCCGGCACCTCGGGCAGGGCATCAAGTGCCGGCCATGCCCGCTCACCCAAGACCTGCTCACGCCGCGCGTTCACCGGGTAGAGCGCGCCGGCCCATCCGTCCCTTCGGAGGTAGCGGAGTGGCCGCCCGGTCGGGCGATTCTCGTCGTCGGATGCCCCCACGAGCGCGATCGACCGCGGCGCCAACAACGCCCGTGCGGTGCGCAGGTCAAGCACGTTGACTGAAGCGACGGTCGAACACCGATTCCGCCACCCGGTTCTTCAAGATCTCGATCGACCCGCCCGCGATCATCCAGCCGCGCGTGCGACGGAGGCAGTACTCGACCAGCGTGTCGCGGCTGAATCCGAGCGCGCCCATCACCTGCAGCGATTCGTTGGCGAGGAAGAAGCCCGCCTGGTTGCACGCGATCTTGGCGATCGACGTGTCGTACACCGACGGCAGTCCCCGGTCGGCGCGCGCCGCGGCCCGATAGAGCAGAAGCTGCGCCGACTCGAGTTGCACTGCCATGTCGGCGAACTTCCACTGGATGCCTTGGAAATCGCACAGCGCGCGACCGAACTGCTCGCGCTCGGTGGCGTGCGCCTTCGCCAGCTCGAACGCGAGTCGGCCGAGGGCGAGCGAGCGGGCCGCGTTCCCGATGCGCTCGACATTGAAGCCACTCATCTGCTTCCGGAAACCACCCGGCCCCAGCACCACGTTCTCGGCCGGGATCCGACAGTTGTCGAAGTAGAGCTGGCACCAATGCTCACCGCTCATGAATTCCGACGGTGGTCCTTGTGTGAAGCCGGGCGTGCCGCGCTCGACCACGACGGAGCCGATGCCGTCGGTACCCGGTCCGTAGCGCACGTAGATCAGGAACACCGTCGCGTCGGCACTGTGGGTCGAGAACACTTTGGTGCCGTCGATGACGAAGTCGCTGCCATCGGCGCGGGCGCTGGTCGCGAGCTGGGTGACTGCCGAACCGGCTTCTGGCTCGCTCATCCCCAAGCCGATCAACGTGCGCGCCGCGAGCAGGTCGGGAAGGAAGCGGGCCTGGAGCTCGGGGCTCGCGTACTCGGCGAAGGTGCGGATCGGGCCGAAGTTGCCTGCCTGCACGATGTCCGCGCTCTTGGGACAGGAGAGCGCGACTTCCTGGATCGCGATGACTGCGTCGACCAGCGTCGCGCCTTGTCCCCCGACTGCCTCGGGCATCGTCAGCCCGAGCAGACCCTGCTCCGCGATCTGCCCTGCGACGTCCCACGGGTAGTCGGGGCTGTGGGCACGGTCGAGGGCGCCGGGGGCGAGCTGCTCTCGCGCAAACCGGCGAACGGAGTCCGCGAAGAGTTCCTGGTCTGGATCCAGATCGAAATCCATGCAATTCCTGTTCGGCCGGGTGTCAGTTCGCGAGTCGTCGCCGAATGGTCTTGTAGCGGCCGAGCGTCGAGCACGCTCGCTCGTGGTGTCAAACGGCGCGAGGCGCCTGGGGCAGTCTGCCACGCGTCAGAGGCGACCTTCGATGGCGCGGATGAACACGGGGTAGTACTCCTGCTCGTAGCCGCCGTCGCGCGCCGCGGCAAGCAGTTCGAGAGTGCTGCGGGCGGCGCGTGCGGTGATACCACCCTCCTCGGCGAGGGTGAGTGCGAGCGAGATGTCCTTGATCCCGTACAACGTCGGGAACGCGTGCAGCGGGAACTCGTCGGTGACGAGGGCACGGGTGGCGGGACTGCGGAGCATGAAGCTGTCGGCGGAACCCTTGGCCAGCACGTCGACCAGCACCTCGGCGTCCATGCCCGCGGTGCGCGCGATGGCGATCGCCTCGGCCAGTGTGTGCATCGTGTTGAGCACCACCATGTTGTTGACGATCTTCACCACCTGCCCCGCGCCCGACGACCCGCAGTGGACGACGTCCGTGCCCATGGTGGCAAGCAGCGGCTCGAGTGCATCGAATTGGTCAGGTGTGGCGCCGACCGCGATGAAGAGCGTGCCGTCGACGGCGGCCTGACGCATGCGAGCAACCGGTGCGTCGACGAAGCCGACACCGGCCTCGGCCATCCGTGCGGCGAGCGCCCGAGTCCGGCGTACGTCGCAGGTGCTCATGTCGACGACCATGGACGGCCGCGGATCGGCGTCGAGCAGTTGAGCGCACACTGTCTCGACGTCGCCGATCCCGGGGAGCGACAGGAACACAACGTCTGCCGCTGCGCCCAGGTCGGCGACCGACGAGCTCTCGGTGGCTCCCACGTCGACCAGCGGGGTGATCAGCTCGGCAACCGCATCGAAGACGTGGACCGGTCGACCCGACCTGCGCGTCAGGTTCGACGCCATGCCGCGGCCCATGGCCCCGAGGCCGACGAACCCGAGCGTCTCGAACGCGGCTGCGACCTCCACCACTGGTGCTCCTCAATCGTGGATTCGCGTCAAAGCTAGGGTTTGTCGTGATGGGTGCGACCGACCAGTTGGCCGAGATGGCGGACTCGCTCCGCTGGGACCACCTCGACACCGAGACCCGTCACAGGGCCGTTCGTCACCTGCTCGACACCGTGGGAGTGATGGTTGCGGGAGCGAGTGGCGACGTGACCCGTCGAGCGACCATCGCGTTGGACCCCAATCGCAGTGAGGGTGGCGTTCCCGTGCCCGGTCGGGATGAGCCAAGCGGTCTGCTCGACGCCGCGTTCCTCGGCGGTACCGCGGCCCACGGCATGGAGCTCGACGACGGGTACCGCGAGGGGACCGTGCATCCGGGTGTGTGCGTCATACCCGCCGCACTCGCACTCGCGTGCGGGACGGCCACGTCTGGCGTCGAACTGCTCGAGTCCGTCGTGGTCGGCTACGAGGCGGTCATCGCCGTCGCGCGTGCGTGTCACCCCGCGCTGCGTGAAGGTGGCTTCCATCCGACATCCGCGACCGGGGTCTTCGGGTCCGCCCTCGCCGGCGCCCGACTGTTGGGCCTCACGTCGGGTCAGGCGACCCACGCGCTCGGTCTCGCCGCCAGCAGCGCGGGCGGATTGTTCGCGTTCCTCGCCGGTGGCGGCGACGTGAAGCGCCTCCACGCCGGGAACGCCAGCCGCGGCGGTCTCCTCGCCGCGCTGCTCGCAGCTGAAGGCGTCGAGGGTCCGCCCGCCGTCCTGGAGGGAAAAGACGGGTTCGCGGAGGCCTTCGCAGGCGGCTTCGCCCGTCCGTTCGCGGTGGCGCCCGGCGGCCGCTACGGGATCGCGGACTGCTACGTGAAGCCGTACCCGTGTTGCCGCCACCTCCAGCCTGCCGCGGAGGCGCTGTTCGCGATTCGCCTCGAGGAGGGGGTCGCGCCCGACGAGATCGAGCGCATCGAGGTGCAGACCTACTCGATCGCCGCGCAACATGCACGCGCCCGATGGGACACGTTCGCCGGTGCTCAGCTGAGCATGCCGTACGTGTGCGCGCTCGCCGCCCGCGACGGCGCCATCACGATGGAAAGCTTCGCCGACAACACCCGAAGCGACCGCGCACTCGCGGATCTTGCGAGCAAGGTCACGGTGTCGGTCGACGGCGCGCTCGACGCGTCGTATCCGCGCTACCGTCCTGCTCGGGTCACGGTCGTCACGCCGAGGGGGCGCTTCACGCGTGAGTCGCTCGAAGCGCTCGGCTCCGACCGGATACCACTCGACGACGACGGACTGAGCGAGAAGTTCGTCACGCTGGTGTCGCCGGTGCTCGGCTCCGATCGCGCCGACGAGCTCTTGGATGCGCTCTGGAAGATGGAGACGGCCGGCGAGGCGCGGTCCGTCGTCGAGCTCGCCGTCCCTGAGTCCTGAGTCAGCCCAGCGAGCTGAGCAGGGCGGAGAGATCGGTCCGCCGGAACCCGTACCCGGTGGCCTCGGCCGTGCGATCCAACGCCGCTCCGAGCCTCGCTGGGTCTCGGCCTGCGGCCCAGTGGAGCGGGCCGCCTCGGTGCCGGGGGAATCCGAAGCCATGCACGAGCACGAGGTCGACGTCTTCCGGCGAGGCGGCGACGCCCTCGTCCAGCACCAGTCCGGCTTCGTTGACCATGGTGACGAGTGCTCGCTCGACGATCTCGTCCGCCGTGAACGAGCGGCGGGTGATGCCCTTGGCTGCAGATGCTGCTTCCACGAGCGCGCGGACTTCGGGATCGGGAAGGGGTGTGCGGCCGTCTTCGTAGCGGTACCAGCCTGCTCCCGTCTTCTGGCCGAGCCTCCCTGCTTCGCAGAGCTGGTCGGCGATCTCGACGTAGCGCTCCCGGGGGTCGCGCATGGGGGCCAGTCGCAGGCGGTTGCGCCAGCTGATGTCGAGACCCGACATGTCGGACACCGCGAACGGTCCCATCCCGAAGCCGAACGCGCGCATCGCGTCATCGATCTCCTCGGGGTACGCACCCTCCTCGAGCATCAGGTCGTTCTGGCGGCGGTACGCGCCGAAGATCCGGTTTCCGATGAAGCCGTCGCCGACCCGCGCCACCACCGGAACCTTGCCGAGTCGGGCACCGATCTCCAGCGCAGTCGCGAGTGCGGTCTCGGCGGTCTGTGCGCCCTGCACGATCTCCAGCAAGCGCATCACGTGGGCGGGCGCGAAGAAGTGCATCCCGAGCACTGCGTGCGGTCGCGTGGTGACCGCGGCAAGCGCGTCGATGTCGAGGTACGACGTGTTCGAGGCGAGGATCGTCCCGGGCGCGACGACCGCGTCCAGCGTGCGGAACACCTCCTGCTTCACTGACAGATCTTCGAACACCGCCTCCACGACGAGCTGCGCATCGGCCGCCGCCGCGACGCCTGCCCCCGTGGTGAGGCGCGCCAACACCAGGTCACGCTCAGCGGGATCGAGCCGGCGACCGGCGGTCGAGGCGATGCGGTCGCGGCCGCGTTCGGCGGCGTCGAGCTCGGCGTCGGTGAGCACGACGGACAGCCCGTTCGCGGCAAACGCCCACGCGATCGATGCCCCCATCGCGCCGGCGCCCACCACGACGACTCGTTCGACGGCCACGGCCTCGGCGCGCGCTCGGCGGACGCGTTGCTCGGCACGCCGCTCGGCGAAGAACAGGTATCGGAGAGCCGCCGCCTCGTCACCAACGCGCAGCTCGTTGAATGCGGCGCGTTCGAGGGTGATCGCCTCGTCGAAGGGCACGTGCTCGGCGCGGCGCACCGCGGCGATGGCCGCGTGGACGTGTGGGCGGTCTCCCGCGGCGCGCACGGCTCGCGCTTCGGCGGCTTCGAGCTCGGCCGGATCGCTGGGAGGCACCGGGAGCAATCGCAGCAGCCGCTTGCTCCCCATGGATCGGGCGAGGGCCTTCGCCGCCGCGAGCAGGTCGCCGTCGACCAGTTCGTCGACGATCCCCAGTTGGCACGCCTCCTCAGCGGTGAGGCGGGTCGTTTCGCCGATGAGGACGAGCGCGCGTGCCGCGCCCACGATCCGGGGCAGCCTCGCAGTGCCACCCGCCCCGGGCAGGATGCCGAGCCCCACCTCGGGCAGGCCGATCGCCGCATCGGGCGCGGCCAGCCTGGCGTCGCACGCCAACGCCAACTCGAGCCCGCCGCCGAGCGCGGCACCGCGGATCGCGGCGACGACGGGCACCGGGCACGTCTCGACCAACGCGATGACTGCCGGCATGGAGGGTTCTGCGATCGGGCCGCTGAACTCGTTGATGTCGGAGCCGGCGACGAAGTTGGCCCCCTCACCAATGAGCACCACCCCCTGCAGGGAGGGGTCGCTCGCCCCCGACGCGAGCGCCGCGGCGAGACCGGCACGTACGGCCGCGGTACTCGCGTTGACGGGCGGGTTGTCGATCACGACGACGAGGACGTCGCCGTCGCGAGTGGTGCGAACGACCTCGGTCGGAGTGCTCGCCATCAACGTAGGCTGCCATGCGTGAACGATGCCGTGCTGATCGACGCCGTTCGTACCCCGGTGGGACGGTTCCGGGGCGGACTCGCCGGCGTACGCCCCGACGACCTGGCCGCCGCGGCGATCAGCGGGCTGGTCGCCCGTCATCCCGAGATCGACCCCAGCGCGATCGACGACGTGTGGTTCGGCAACGCCAATGGGGCGGGGGAGGACAACCGCAATGTGGCGCGGATGGCGTCTCTCCTGGCCGGGTTGCCCACGCGCGTGCCAGGCGCAACGGTGAACCGTCTGTGCGGCTCCAGCCTGGAAGCGGTGATCGAAGCGAGTCGCGCGGTGGAGACCGGCGACATCGACCTCGCGATTGCGGGCGGGGTCGAATCGATGACGCGCGCGCCGTGGGTGCTCCTGAAGCCCGAAGCCGCGTTTCCGGCGGGCAACAGCGAGCTGCACTCGACCACGGTCGGTTGGCGGATGGTGAACCCCCGGATGCCCGAGGAGTGGGTCGTGTCCAACGGCGAAGGCGCGGAGCTGCTCGCCGACAAGTACTCGATCTCCCGCGAGGAGCAGGACCGCTTTGCGGTCCGCAGTCACCAGCGTGCCGCGGCGGCATGGGACACGGCCGCGTTCGCCGATGAGATCGTGCCCGTCGCTGACGCGGAGATCGCGCGCGACGAGGGCATCCGGGCCGACACATCCGTCGAAGCGCTCGCCAAGCTCAGGCCGGCGTTCCGCTCTGATGGCACCGTCACCGCCGGCAACTCTTCGTCGCTCAACGACGGTGCCGCCGCGGTGTTCATCGCGTCCGAGTCGGTCGCCGAGAGAATGGGCACTGCTCCGCTCGCCCGCATCGCCGGTCGTGCCGTCAGCGGAGTCGACCCGCAGTACTTCGGCATCGGCCCGGTCGAGGCCGCGGAACGTGCGCTGGCGCGAGCTGGCATCGGATGGGGGGACCTGGCCGCGGTCGAGCTCAACGAGGCTTTCGCCGCGCAGGCGCTCGCGTGCTTGCGCGAGTGGCGGGACCTCGACCCCGAGATCGTCAACCCCAACGGCGGAGCAATCGCGCTGGGTCACCCACTCGGCTGTTCGGGTGCGCGCATCCTCAGCACGCTCGCCTGGCATCTGCGTCGCACCGGAGGTCGATGGGGCCTCGCGACCATGTGCATCGGCGTCGGGCAGGGAATCGCAGTCGTCATCGAAGCGCTCTGATCGCCGTGGTCTCGCCGAGGTCGTGCAATCGGATCTGCTTGACGCCATCGCGACGTGCGGCCGAACCAAAGGCTCGAGTGAAACGGTCGGGGTGCAAGGGCCCACCGAGTTGGTCGCAGAACACGAGGTCCGAACCATCCCACGCGTCGCCCGCGGCGATGCGCTCCTCGAGCTGATGGCGCCGCTGGTCAGAGCAAGTGCCCGGAGCAGGAGTCGAACCTGCACGCCCCTTGCGGGGCCGGCGGGTTTAAGCCTCGAACAGCGCGTCCGGCGCGTGCGACGCGGTCCTCGTGATGCCGTGTGATCAGGTCAATCGAGCTTTCTGTGTCTACGAGGATCGCTCGCATCTTCGGCCTTCGTCTCCGTCCGTTAGCGCGGAGTTAGCGCGCGACACCCTGACGTCGCGCTTCCTGGTACGCGGAGCGGCAGTTCTGGCACAGCGTTGAAGGCGGCCTTGCAACATCTCGCGTCGTGGCCAGAGCGATCACGTCCCCAACGCATGCTCCGGCGAGACGAGCCGGCAGCCTGTCGTCTTGCGCGTCGGAAGCGATCCCACGCCGCCTATGCCGCCGAAGCGATTCGTGACACGAACTGGATGGCTCCTTCGACCCGCATCTTGATTGCCGACAAGCCTGTCAGATCGAACCGACCTGCAGTGCCGTGCGTACCGCTGTTGAACTCGGCGAAGAGGCTAAGGACGTTGTCCAGGTCGGCCTCTACGAACTCCTCAAGTGCAGAGTCGTAGCCGCCACGTCGGTTGAGACAGTGGCGAATGCGTGCTCGTCTAGAGATCGAACCTTGCGGCGTGCGATCGCAGTTCGGATCCGTCGCGAGAACCTCTGTATCCGGAGCGACTGCTTCCAACAACGAGGAGAGCAGTTCGCGAGCGCTCGTGCAGAAGTGTCGTGAGGCGTCCGGGTTCTCGGGGTGAAGTGCGAACAGCGCACCACGCCAGCGGGCATCGAGATCCCTGCTAAAGGCATCGAGTTCGCCGACGATCGCAGTTGATCGGAGTTCTGCAATCTGCGCATCCTCGACCGGGTCGGCGGCGGGATCGCTCAAGAGTGAGTTGAGGGCGGCCACGCTGTTCGCTGTTTCGGACTCGCTCAGCTCGAAGAGGTCGTCCGCGCCACGCCATCCGGCTCTATCCGCTGCAACCTCGAGATGGTCGAACGACTCACGCAGAGTCGTCACGGATCGCCTGTACGTCGCGTGGCGAGTGCTCGCTGTCGAGTTCAGCTTCGCGATCTCCCGTCGAAGCCTGTCGTTGTGCGCTCGAACTCGACGGTTGTAGTCAGCGACGACGCGCTTGTTGTGAGCCTCAGCCTTGCGGTTGTGATCATCGACGACGCGCTTGTTGTGGGCGTTAACACGGCGCACCTCTGCGTTGTAAGCGTCGATCGCTCGCTTGCGCTTGGTGTTCTCCTGCCGGACCCAAGCGTTGTACTGAGCAGGCGTCATCCTGCGTACCACGGCACCTCCATGACCAATCCTCCGTCGAGGGTATCGAGAGGATGTGACAGTCATTGCGCCCGCGCACGCACGGCACCCAGGTTCCGATCGACACGAACGTGAAGCTCAGTCCAGACCACGCTGCAATAGCTCACCGATCGAAGATCTCGGGCATGCCGGCTCAGCGCACAATGCGGCAGTTATGCGGTGGGCAGATCCCACGCAACGGTGACCTCAGTTTGATAGTCGCCACTTGAAACGTGCTCGTGACGAAGCGGCTCCTCTGCCCGCGTTCCGAGCATTGAGTCGAGGCTGTCTCGAAGCTCGTGTGCTTCCGGCTCGGTCAGGAACAGCGTCACGGCGTGGAGCGGCTTCCCCTCTTTACTCTCGATGCGCATGAGTACAGATTGCCCGCTCTGGCTCGCTTACGCGCGACCAGAATGGTCGGTGTGCGCACGCTCCGGCCGGAAGAGGAATGGGCGCGCCAGCATGTCGAGCACGCGCTGGGGGTCCCGGTTCGTCAACACGACGACGGCTCCGCTGACGGGATGCACGACCTAGACATCGTCTACTCGGATCGCCCGTCTGCAGCTGTGGAGGTGACAGCCGCCGCGGATGGCGAGTCGATCGCGGCGTGGAAGCAGCTCAATGGCAATGGTCGGTGGATCGAGCCGACGCTCAAGGGCGGATGGTCGGTGACGGTCGACCCGGCTGCGCGTACCAAGCGGATCAAGAAAGAGCTGCCTGACCTACTGGGCATCCTCGAAGGCCTCGACCTCGAGTTGGACGACGACGAGTACGAATACCACCGGCGGGGGTTGCAAGCACCGCTGTCGCGACACGCAGCGGACCTCGGTGTGGTGCGCGCCAACCGGTACGGCACCGCGTTTCCGGGGAGCATCTACGTGACGCTAGAACTACCACCGGAACGAACCGGTGGATTCGTTGCCGACACCGGTGACGCACTCGCAACATGGATCGGCCCGTTCCTCAAGGACGAGGACCACGCTGATGTGCGGTTGAAGTTGCACCGCGCCGGCGCGGCTGAGCGTCACGCGTTCGTCCTGTTCCCGACGTTCGCTACCGCGCCCTTTGGCGTCACTGACCTCCTGATGCGCCAGGACGGACCGCTGCCGACCGTCGCCCCGGGACTCCCTGCCGAAGCGACCCACGTGTGGGCGCTCGGCGGGTGGTCGAGCGGACGCGGGATGAGATGGGCACCAGGGTCGGGCTGGTCGTACTTCGACAAGCTCTAAGTACGATTCGCCAGCCAGCCGGGATGCGACTTCGAGCGACCTGTACCTCGACTCGCGGTGCGGCCTGTGGCCTCAGGGGCGTCGGACCAGCTCGCCTCGCCACGCTCGCGTCGACCAGCAGCCAAGCGAGACTCGGCCGGATCTAGTCGCGGCTCAGGAATGCAAACGGGTGTTGGCATCAAAGCCCATTGCATATAAGCTACCCCTATGGCGACATCTTGTGCTGCTCTGCTTCGTGAGGCTCGGACCCGAGCCGGGCTTTCTCGTCGCGCTTTGGCGGTTCGAGCCGGAACTCCGACCTCGACGGTCTCGCGGATCGAAGCGGAGCAGCACGATCCGACGTTGCCGATGCTTGAGCGTCTCCTCGCCGCCGCTGGCGGCCAGCTGGTCGTTGAGATCCGCTATGGCGACGGGCACCCGACTATGGCTGAGCTCGCAACCGCGGTTGATCGCGACAGCGGACGATTGAAGATCGACTGGACCCGTCTCCGCGCCTTCGCCGATTGGGCCGATCGGCACACCGATGAGCTGGCCGATGCGATCGCTTCGCCACCAGCTCGCACTGGCACACCCCTCGACGCGGTCCTCGCTGCGTTCGCCGAAGAGCTCGCGGCTCGGCATGATCTCGAGCGACCGCGCTGGACGCGTGCGGTTGGGCCGCTTCTCGAGGCGTGGTCACCACCCGCGACGCCCCGGATGCACGCCGCGGCTGCCGAGTCGACACCGGACCCGTTCCGGCGACGCAATCTCGTGCTGGCCGACAGCGCGTTGTTCCGTTCGACTGCGTTATAGGGCATGGCACGCGGGCTGCTCGACGATCGGAGTGAACTCGAAGCACTGTTTGACGAGCTCGCCGATGAGCTTGATCGCCTCGGCGCATTCGCTGACGTCGTCATGGTCGGTGGGTCCTGGATGCTCTGGCACTCGCAACGCGCATCGACTCGCGACGTCGACTCGGCTCGCCGCTTCGATGCCGATCTGAGCGGCGCGGTTGATCGAGTTGGAGCACGACACGACTTACGACCAGGTTGGCTCAACGACGCTGCCGCTCCCTTCTGGCCGACGGGAGCCAGCTACGACCGCTGCGAGGTCGTCTACGAACGCAACTCGTTAGTGGTTCGCACACCCGGACCGGAGGTCATCTTCGTGATGAAGTTGTACCGAGCTGATCCTCAGGACCGAGAAGATCTCGTCAATCTCTGGCCGCTCTGTTCCTTCGCGAGTCCTGCGGAAGCCATGGACACGTTCATGAGCGCGTATCCGCACGCGCCGGACGACGAGTACCTAGGTGACTACATCGCCAACGTCGCTCGCGACGCGCGCTCGGAGTAGCACCCCAACCCACCAGAAATGTTGATCCGGTGTCCCAGCCTCGAGCCGAACGATCCATCACTGGCGTCCCCGCCATCCACATTCGCGCCGCTCACGCCGGCTCACGAACGGTGACCGATGGAGGAGATCTGAACGATCCTCACGGACCGCATCTACGCCACCGGCTTAATCGAAAGGGCACGTCACGGACCGAGCCGCACGCGGCAGACACTCAACAGGAGGCTGCCGCACCGCCTACGCCGGCCGGCTCGCGCATTAGCACGGCGTTAGCAATTCACCGCCAGAACGCGTCCAGGACGTCCATTGCGTGTGCCCGGGGAGGGATTCGAACCCCCACGTCCGTAGAGGACCAGCGGGTTTAAGCCGCCTGCGTCTACCGTTCCGCCACCCGGGCCTGGGTTGCGGCGGAGGCTACGCGGCGCGGGCCTCGGGCTGTGCCGCAACCGGCTCAGGAGCAGCGGGCTGCACAGTGGGGACGGAGTCGTCGGCGGCGGCGAGGAGCGCGGGCCTCAGGCGCTCGGCGTCGGTCGGGGTGAGCTGGTTCGCCACCAGCACGCCCTCGACCATGTCGTCGACCACGGCGGCGAACTCCCGGTCACGCAGGCGGACCGACACGACGGTGCCGCCCGGATAGCGCCGGATGGTGCGGGTGACGCCTGCGGTGCGCGGCGGGCAGCGGAACGCCGGGACGGCGAGGCCGTGGGCGTGCGCGGCCGCGCCCAGCCGCCGAGCGACCTCGGCGAACCTGATCGTCGGAACCGTCGAACCGTGCGTGGATCGGGGAATCTCCATCCCTGTCACTCTCGCGCCCGGGTGTGACACTCATCCAGCGCAGCCGACCGGGCTTGCATCCGAAGGTCGCACCGGGTTGGCTGGGGTGGTGACCGCCGCCGACCCGCCGCTGCGCATCGTTCCCGACCCCGACCAAGACCCCGACCAAGACCCCGACCAAGACCTCGACCAAGACCTCGACCAGGACCTCGACCAGGGGCTCGAGCCGGTGCACGCGTCGAGGCCGGTGCTCGACCCCGCCGACGACCTCGACCCGGCCGACGTCGACGGCTGGGGCCGCAGCGCTCGCGTACGCGAGATCGCCCGCAGGTTGTATGACCCGGTCTACCGCCACTGGCTCCGGGTCGAGTGGGAGGGCATGGAGCACATCCCACTCGAAGGCGGCGCGCTGTTGGTCGCCAACCATGGCGGCGCCATCCCGTCGGACGCACCGTCGGTGATGCACGGCATCGAACGCGAGCTGTTGCGCCCGGTGTACGGCCTGGCCGAGAACCTGTTCCGGTCGTTGCCCGTGATCGGCACGCTGTGGTCACGCGCCGGCGGGGTTCCCGCCCACCCCGACAACGCGTTCCGGCTGCTCCACGACGAGCAGCAGCTCGTGCTGACGTTCCCGGAGGGCACGAAGGGCACCGGCAAGCACGTGTCACAGCGGTATCAGCTCCGGCGATTCGGGCGCGGCGGGTTCGTGGAGATCGCGATGCGCGCGGGCGTGCCGATCGTGCCGATGGCGATCATCGGCAACGACGAGACGATGCCGATCCTCGCGAGCAGCGACCGGCTGGCGAAGCTGTTGCACCTCCCCTACTTCCCGATCACCGCGAACCAGTTCGTGTTCGGGCCCGTGCTGGGGTACGTCGTGCCGTTGCCCGCGAAGCTGCGCATCAAGGTGCTGCCCCCGATCCACTTCACCGTCCCGCCCGGACGGGAGCGCTACAACCGCGGTGTGGTGATGGACGAAGCCGAGCGCATCCGCGACATCATCCAGTCGGCGGTGCTCGGGATGCTCGAGACCCGTCGCAGCATCTGGCGCGGGTGAACGGCAGAACGGGCATGCGTGTGCTCGTCACCGGACTCGGCACGTTCTGGGGGAGCCGGCTCGCGCAGCAGCTCGAAGCCGACCCGAACGTCGAGCTCGTGGTGGGTGTCGACACACGCGAGCCGCAGTTGCCGCTCGAGCGGACCGAGTTCGTGCAAGCCGACTCCAGCTATGGCGTCTTGCACCGCATCGTGCACGCGACCGCCGTCGACACGGTGATCCACACGCACCTCGAGGTCGACAGCACGCGCACGAGCGCCCGCCGGCTGCACGAGGTCAACGTGATCGGCACCACGAACCTGTTGGCGGCCGCCGGGGCCGAAGGCAGCTCGGTGCGCAAGGTGGTGCTCAAGACGTCGACGTTGATCTACGGCGCCGCCGCGGCCGACCCCTACTTCTTCCGCGAGGATGCCCACCGCACGAAGGCGGCGAGCACGCCGGTCGAGCGGTCGCTGGTGGAGATCTCCGACCTCGTGCGCGACTTCACCGTCGACAACCCGCAGGTCGTCGTGAGTGAGCTGCGGTTCGCCAACGTGCTGGGCAACGACGTGTCGACGGTGTTCTCGCGGATGTTGCGCATGGGTGCGGTGCCGGAAGTGCTGGGCTTCGATCCGCGCTTGCAGTTCGTGCACCAGGACGACGTCACGGCGGCGCTCGCATTCGCGGCGCGCCACCACGTGCCCGGGACCTTCAACGTGGCGGGCCCCGATGTCACCACGTGGAGTGGGGTGTGCCGCGCGGTCGGGCGACGTCGGGTCGCGATGCCCCCGGTGCTCACGGGTCCTGCAGCAGTGCCGCTGCGCCTGGCGCGGGTCGTCGACATCCCGCAGGAGGTGCTGGCACTGCTCCGCTTCGGTCGGGGCGTCGACACGACACGGTTCCGCCAGGCCGGCTTCGAGTACGAGTACGACACACCCGCAGCGGTCGACGCGTTCGCCCGCACGACGCGACGCGAGCGAGTCGTCGGGCGCACACCGCCGTACCGCTACTCGCCCGCGCTCGAGAACTTCTTCCGCCACTCACGCGCCGTCAGGTGAGGAACGTGGCCTCGAGGTCGTCGCGGCGCTCGAGCCAGTCCTCGTAGGTGATGGCGTACCGGACGTGGTCTTCCCACACACCCCGGATCTGGAGGAACTTCTCGGCCACGCCCTCGTCGCGGAGCCCGAGCTTGTCGGCCACGCGCCGGCTCTTGGAATTGCGCGGCACGATCGCCGCCTCCATCCGGTGCAGTCCGAGCGTGTCGAACCCGTAGCGGATCGCGAGCGCCACCCCTTCGGGCACATAGCCATGGCCCGCGTACGCCTCGTCGATCCAGTATCCGATGTAGCTCGACTGGAACGGACCGCGGAGCACGCTGCCGAGGCTCACCTCGCCGGCGAACGTGCCGTCGAGCAGGAACAGCCCGTAGCCGTACGCGGTGTCGAACTGACGCTGGCGCTCCCACGCGCCACACCGCGCGCGGAACGCGTCGCGATCAGCGACCGGGTCGGGCGACCCAGGGTCGGGCAGCGGCTCCCATTGCTCCAGCCACTCACGGCTGCGGATGCGCACTTCGCGCCAGGGCGCGTGGTCACCGACCTCGAGCGGGCGAAGCAGGACGCGGGGCCCGACGAGTGATGACTCGCGACGCGTGCGCATGGGTCGGCATCCTGGCACGACGTGTCGCTGCTGCGCCAAGAGTGCAGCGACGAGCGCACGGGCGCTCCGGCGCCGAAGGATGGCGGCGCGCGTCTCGTTGTTAGGGTGACGGCGATGACCGACACAGGTGCTCCGGCCGTCGAGCCTGCGGGCGCCGGGCTTCCCGCCGACGACGACCGACTCGTGTGGCTCGACCTCGAGATGACCGGCCTCGACGTGCGGCGCCACGTGATCGTCGAGATCGCAGCACTCGTCACCGATGGGGGGCTCGAGCCCCTCGACGAGGGCATCGACCTCGTCGTGCACCAACCGCCCCAGGCGCTCGCCGAGATGGACGACTTCGTGCGCGCAATGCACACGCGCTCCGCGCTGTTGCCGGAGATCGAAGCCTCGACGCTCTCGCTCGACGCCGCAGGCGCGCAGGTGCTCGACTACGTGCGTCGGCACGTGCCGAGCGCGGGCAAGGCTCCGATGTGCGGCAACTCCATCGGCGTCGACCGACGTTTCCTCGATCATCAGCTGCCCGAGCTCGACGCGTACCTGCACTACCGCAGCATCGACGTCTCGAGCTTGAAGGAGCTGTGCCGACGCTGGTACCCCGCGGTGTACAAGCAGCGCCCGGGCAAGGCCGAAGCGCACCGGGCACTCGCCGACGTGCGCGAGTCGATCGCCGAGCTGCGCTTCTACCGCGAGCACCTGCTCATACCGTCGCCCTGAGCGATGGTCAGAGGAGCTCGCGGAGGGCGCCGAGCAGGGTGGTGACGGAGCGCTCGCGAGCGGTGTGACCCATGAGCCCGATGCGCCAGGCCTTGCCGGCGAACTGGCCGAGACCTCCGCCCACCTCGATGCCGTAGGTCTCGAGCAGCGCCTTGCGCAGTGACGCGTCCTCGGCGCCGTCGGGGAGCCACGCCGTGGTGAGCTCGGGAAGACGGTGGCCCTCGGCCACGACGAGACGGAAGCCGAGCTCGGGGAGCTCGCGCTGGAGACGCTCGCCGACCGCGCGGTGGCGCGCCCACGCTGCTTCGAGCCCCTCGTCGAGCACGGCGCCGAGCGCGGCATGAAGCGCGTTGATCATCGCGATCGGTGCGGTGTGGTGGTAGACGCGCGCCGCGCCCGACACGTAGCTCGCGATCAGCGAGAGGTCGAGATACCACGACTGCACTGGAGTGCTGCGTGTCTGCAGCCGATCGACGGCGCGCTCGGACAACGTGACCGGCGACAGGCCCGGGGGAACGCCGAGGCACTTCTGCGTGCCGGAATAGCTGGCGTCGACGCCCCATCCGTCGATCTCGACGGGGATGCCCGCGAGGGAGGTGACGGTGTCGACGAGCAGTAGCGTGTCGGTGTCGCGCAACGCGGCCAGGGGGGCGATGTCGTTCTCGACCCCCGTCGACGTCTCCGCGTGCACCACCGCGACGACGCGCGCCGAAGGGTTGTCGCGTTGGGCGTCGAGCAGGAGCTGCGGATCGAGCGGGGTGCCCCACTCGGCCTCGATGCGCACCACCTCCGCCCCGCAGCGACGGACGACCTCGCACATGCGGTCGCCGAACACGCCGTTCGCGCCCACGATCGCGGTGTCACCCGGTTCGAGCAGGTTGACGAAGCACGCTTCCATGCCCGCCGACCCGGTGCCGCTGATCGGCAACGTCAACTGGTTGTCGGTGCGGAACACGGTGCGCAGACGCGCCATCGTGTCGTCGAGCAGCTCGAGGAACTCCGGATCCATGTGACCGAGGAGCGGTCGCGTGAACGCCGCCACCGCCTCCGGATACGGGTTCGACGGGCCGGGGCCCATGAGCAGACGGTCGGTGATCGCCACGGCGGGCACCGTACCGCACCGGCGTGTGTGACGGGTCGGGTCAGTGCGGCACGACGAGCGGGAACCAGTGCAGGAGCAACCGGCTCACTTCGGCAGCGACGTCGTCGCCGGCGATCAACCCGCGTGCGACCTCGGCCGCGGCGCGCGCCACGTGCGTGACATCAGGATCGGGAAGCTCCACACCGTGGGCGACTGCCACTCGCTGCACCACTTGCGCCGCGTCCCACGCGCTCTTGGCTGCCTGGCGCGAACGGTGCGTGTGGCGCAGCGCGCGATCGATGGCGATGGTGGCGCGCCACGCGTCGACCTCGTCGCCTGCGGTGTCGGCTTCGAGCGAGCGCGCGATGGATCGGATGTCGTCGATCGTGAGACGCCCGAGCGCCCGTTCGAAGTCCGTCACAGCCATGACCGGTATTTTCGTCACATCCGACCAACGAGTTGGGGGATTTCCGAGTTCCCTACGGTGAATTTCCACGCCGGAAACAATCACCGCAGCGGTGTCCACAGGGCGGGAATGGCTGCACGCCCTGTGACCGCAACGATTGTCAGGTCTGGCTGCGCACCAAGCCGTCGAGAATGTCGGCTTCCGATACGAGCATCTCGTCGAAGCCGAGCACCCGCATCACCGACACCAAGACGATCGCGCCGCCAACGATCACGTCGACGCGTCCCGCTTCGAGCCCAGGGTTGTGAGCGCGCGCGGCCGCCGATTCGGTCGCGAGCGTGCGGAACACGTCTTCGGCTGCGGCGCGCGTCAGGCGGAAGTGGTGGATCCGTTCGGGGTCGTACTCGGGAAGGCCGAGCTCGATCGCGGCGACGGTCGTGACCGTACCCGCGAGCCCCACGAGTGTCGCGGCGTCGGCCGCACCGGGGACGACGCGCGGAACGTCGGCGATCATGTCGCGGACCGTCGCGACCGCGTTCGACAACTCCTCCGGCGCGGGAGGATCGGACTCGAGGAACTGCTCGGTGACGCGCACACAACCGATGTCGAGCGACACGAGACCGGTGGGCGCGTCGGTGCCGACGACGAGCTCGGTGGAGCCACCACCGATGTCGACGACCAAGTAGGGCGCCGGCGCGTCGAGATCGGCGGTCGCGCCGAGGAAGGACAGCTGCGCCTCTTCGTCGCCTGAGATCAGCTCGGGGACGACACCGAGCGCGTCGAGTGCTGCACCGAAGAAGTCGTCGCGGTTGGACGCGTCGCGCGCAGCACTGGTGGCGGTGGCGCGCAACTGGGTGACGCCCAGGTCGTCGAGCACGGTGCGGTACTCGCGCAGCACGTCGACAGTGCGCGTGATCGCATCGGGCGCGAGCGCGCGGGTGCGGTCGACACCTTGACCGAGGCGCGTGATGCGCATGCGTCGGTCGAGCGGTACGAGCTTCGCCTCGCGGCCCGAGCCGTCGACGTCGGCAACGAGCAGACGCACCGAATTGGTGCCGATGTCGATCGCCCCGATCCGACTCATCCCGTCTCCCCACCCGCCAAGGCATCGGCGACCCAGCGGCCGACGGGGTCGTCGCCACCGGCGAGGAGATGGGCAAAGTGGGCGTGGAGGCACTTCACGCCCACCCGGGTACCGCCGACGCCGCCCGACGGCCGGGGACCGGTGTGCCCGGGCGGGATGGCGGCGTCTCGCTCGGCGGCATAGGCGTCGTGGGCGGCCTGGAGCGCCGCCGGATCCACGGCGGCCTCGGCGGCGCGGACGCCACCCGACGACTCGAGGCGCGACACGGACGCGTTGAGGCCGCGATCGGCGAGCCAGTAGCGGGTGGGCATCGGCGTGCCGTCGGCGGTGAAGGGAGCGTTGCGGACCACGACCGGCGACCCGGTGCGATCACGCACGACGACGTCGAACTCGGCTTGCGGACGTCGGCCGAGCAGCGCGGTCAACACGACGACGTCGGCGGGCTCGGCCATCGGTCGAGTCTACGGGGAGGGTGTTGCGGCGGCTCCAGCGTCGGGGCGCGTGGTCACGGGTGGGGTCGTGGGCGCGGGCACGATCACGAACGCCTTCTCGTTGGGCCGAAGCATCCCGTATTGGCGAGCCAACCGCTCGACTTCGGCAGGGTCCTGCAGTCGCGTCGCGGTCGCTTTGAGCTTGGCGTTCTCGGTCTGCAACATGTTCAGCGTTGCCCGTGCGCCCGCAGTGTCGTTGCGCTGATCGAGGAACGTGCGCGTCGGGTACACGAACGCGAACAGCAGGCCGACGAGCACGACCGCGCCGAGCACGAACCCGACGATGCCGCGCCGACGACGAACCGACGGGCTCTTCGGCTTCTTCGCGGGCGCGCGGCGCGCGTCAGGCACCGGTGGACCCTGCGAGCGCGGCCCGGCCGAGGTAGGCCGCGGCCGGCCCGAGCTCTTCTTCGATGCGCAGCAGCTGGTTGTACTTCGCGACGCGGTCGCTGCGCGCGGGCGCGCCGGCCTTGATCTGCCCACAGTTGGTGGCCACGGCAAGGTCGGCGATCGTGGAGTCTTCCGTCTCGCCGCTGCGGTGCGACATCATCGACGTGTACGCGTGACGCGACGCCAGCTCCATCGCGTCGAGCGTCTCCGACAGCGTGCCGATCTGGTTGACCTTGATCAGGATCGAGTTCGCGACGCCGCGGTCGATGCCCTGCTGCAGGCGCTCGACGTTGGTGACGAAGAGGTCGTCGCCCACGAGCTGGATGCGGTCGGCCAAGCGTGTGGTGAGCGCGGACCAACCGTCCCAGTCGTCCTCGGCCATGCCGTCCTCGATCGACACGATCGGGTAGCCGTCGCACAGTGCGACGAGCCAGTCGGCCCACTCCTCCGAGCTGTACGACGCCCCTTCTCCCTCGAGCACGTAACGCCCGTCGCGGAAGAACTCGGTGGAGGCGACGTCGAGCGCAAGCGCGATCTCCTCGCCGGGGACGTACCCTGCGGCCTCGATCGCCGCGAACAGCAGCTTCAACGCCTCCTCGTTCGACGGGAGGTCCGGTGCGAATCCGCCCTCGTCGCCGACGGCAGTCGACAGCTCGCGATCGCGCAACAGCGTCTTCAGCGCGTGGTACGTCTCGGTACCCCAGCGCAGCGCTTCGGAGAAGCTCGCCGCGCCGACCGGCGCGAGGAAGAACTCCTGGAGGTCGACGTTGCTGTCGGCGTGGGCCCCGCCGTTCAGCACGTTGAGGAACGGGACCGGCAACACGTGCGCGTTGGCGCCGCCGACGTAGCGGTAGAGCGGGAGGTCGGCGTCGAGCGCGGCGGCCTTCGCGACCGCCAGCGACACGCCGAGGATCGCGTTGGCGCCGAGCCGGCCCTTGCCGTCGGTGCCGTCGAGCGTGATGAGCTCCTCGTCGACGAGACGCTGGTCGGTGGCATCGAGCCCGACGACGAGATCGGCGATCTCGCCGTTGACGTTCTCGACCGCGGTGCGGACCCCCTTGCCGCCGTAGCGATCTCCGCCGTCGCGCAGCTCGACCGCCTCGTGCGCACCGGTGCTGGCACCGCTCGGGACGATGGCCCGGCCCTGCGCGCCCGACAGGAGCTCGACCTCGACCTCGACGGTCGGATTGCCCCGGGAGTCGAGCACCTCACGCCCGACGACATCCACGATCGTGCTCATCGGCGCTGTGTCCTCGCGACCTCGGCGCACGCCCGGGCGCGCGTCACCAGTGTGGCTGAAGTGACCAGTGAGCCTACTCCTGTGCCTACGCCGATCCGGGCGACCTCCAGCTCCCTGACCGGCTCCCCTGCGCGACTGCTCGGAATAGTTGCGAGTGCAACTATGTTGGATGGGACGTCAGCCTGCTGAGGTCAGCGGGCACCGAGTCGAACCGAGGCCGTCATGCCTGCGATCACCGTCGAGAACCCGCTCGTGCTCCCCCGCATCTCACGTCCCGACCCGACCCGCTCCGTGCCGCGCCCGGCGCAGCGCGTGATCGCGGCCCAGCACACGATCGAGGGCGCGGGCTTCGAAGTGTGGCGGCCGTTCCCCGGTGGTCTCTCCCTGCACGAGCCCGACCCGTTCCTGCTGCTCGACCAGCTCGGGCCCGTGGTCTACGGGCCTCGGGAGCAGGTCGGCGCGCCCTGGCACCCGCACCGCGGCTTCGAGACCGTCACGTACGTGCTCGACGGCGAGATCGCGCACCACGACTCGAATGGTGGCGGCGGCGTGATCGGCGAGGGCGACACGCAGTGGATGACCGCGGGCGGCGGCATCCTCCACGACGAGGTGCCGACAGAGCGCGCCTTCGCCGAGGGTGGACCCGCACACGGCGTGCAGCTCTGGGTGAACCTTCCGGCGCGGCTCAAGTTCACCGAGCCGCGCTATCAGGCGATCACCGGCGAGCACCTCACCTTGCTGTCGTCCGACGACGGCAGCTCGCTCGTACGCCTCATCGCCGGCGACCTCGACGGTCACCCGGGACCGGGCGTCACCCACACTCCCATCACCTACGCGCACGCGACCGTCGCACCCGGCGCGCAGCTCGTCGTGCCGTGGAACCCGGAGTTCAACGCGATGGCCTACGTGCTCGGCGGCCAGGGCTACGCGGGTACCGAGGAGCGACCCATCGGCGATCACGACCTCGTCGTGTTCGGCGCGGGCGACACGCTCACGGTGCGCGCTGCCGACCACATCGATGGCGGTCCGGCCGGGTTCGACGCGCTCGAGGTGCTCCTGCTCGGCGGGCTACCGATCCGTGAGCCGATCTCGCACTACGGGCCGTTCGTGATGAACACCCGTCAGGAGATCCTCGACGCGGTCGACGACTTCAACGCCGGGCGCATGGGCAAGATCCCCGCCGTCGACCTCGGGAGCTGACGGCTGTGCCGGACGACAAATCCTCGTGCGGTGCCGCCCGACGGACAGATAGCGTTTCGCGTCGCCATCCGGCGCCGACACGAGCGAGCGAAGGGACGTGAAGCCGATGACTGCCTGTGCCCAGGAGCGACTCGTCGCGTCCGTTCCTTCCTTTTCGAAATCGTCCCGTTCGAAGGACGCTCCCATCGGCTGAGGTCGTGATCGGGAGCGCACCTCCCCGTGGAGGCTCCCGTTGCCCGAACCCTGTCATCCCCTCCTCCCGGTCGGCTGGTCTGACCGTGTGCACGCGTTGTTCTCTCCGATGCTCGACCAGGGTCTCGTGCCCGCCCGGGTCGTTCGCGTCGAGCGCGGTTGGTGCCGCGTCGCGTCGCCGAGCGGTGAGCGCATGCTCCCCGTTCCCGACATGGCCGTCGGCGACTGGGTGGCCCTCGACGGCGACACCGTCCACGACGTGATCCCCCGATGGGCGGAGCTCGCGCGCCTCGGGCCCGAAGGACAGCGCCAGGTGCTGGCCGCGAACCTCGATCTCGTCCTGATCGCGGCGCCGGGCGACCGCTTGTCGTCTGCGCGCGTCGAGCGTGAGGTGGTGATCGCATGGGAGAGCGGCGCGCGGCCCGTGGTCGTACTCACGAAGCTCGACGTCACACCGCCCGGCGCGGTCGACGAGCTGACATCGCGCCTCGTGACGGTGGACGTGATCCCGACGAGCGCGATCAGCGGCGACGGCATGGACGAGATTCGCGCTCTGCTGGTGCATCCCGTCACCGGCGCGCTGCTCGGCCCGTCGGGCGCAGGCAAGTCGACGCTGATCAACGCGCTCCTCGGGGAGGAGCGTCTCGCGGTCGGCGACGTGCGCGAGCAAGACCAGCGCGGACGCCACACGACGACCTCCCGACGGTTGGTGCCGCTGCCGTCGGGCGGGTCACTCATCGACATGCCCGGGCTCCGCAGCCTGGGCACCGACGCGAGCGACGACGCCGTGGCAGCAGCCTTCGCCGACATCGACGAACTCGGCGACGGTTGCCGGTTCGCCGACTGCTCGCACGAGATCGAACCGGACTGCGCGGTCAACGCGGCCGTCGCGCGTGGCGACCTCGATCCGGCCCGCCTGGAGAGCTTCCGCAAGCTCGTGCGGGAGGTCGCGTTCGAGCAGCGCCGCGCGGATCCGGTTGCGCGCAACGAACAGACGAAGGTGTGGAAGGCGCGCACCAAGGAACAACGCCGCCTCTACCGGGACCGCGAGAAGTGAGAGAAAGGCTTACCGGGAGCTCAAGAAATCTGAGGACCGGGCTTCGCGTCTGATGCGGTCCCGGCGCGGAGGTCGGCGGCGAGGGTGTCGACCGCGCGGCGGCTTTCGCTCCATCCGACGACCTGACGGTGGACCGGCTCCGACCACTCGGTGGTCGCCT
>JBEVIU010000102.1:0-62273 GCA_040510575.1 Acidimicrobiia bacterium
GTCTCGTCACCGAACTGCGTCGCGATGTGGAGCACCACGTCAAGAGCGAGGAATCGGACCTGTTCCCGAAGATGCGCGAGGCCGGGGTCGATGCCGAGCGGCTCGGAGCAGACATCGAGGCCGCTCGCGCCACGTCGGCAAGCAGCTGACCAGACGGGCCATCATCCGTCGTGGATCAGGAGGCACGGGACTACATCGACGCCATAGCGCCCGAACGTCGGCCATTGTTCGATCGCCTCGATGGATTGATCCGTGAGACGTACCCCGACGCAGATCTGACGTGGTCCTACAAGATGCCGACGTACGTGGTGGGCGCTCGACGTATCCACCTGGCCGCGTGGAAGCACGGAATTTCGATCTATGGCTGGCAGGCAGATCGTGACGCCGGCTTCACGCAGCGGCACCCGGAGCTCGTGACCGGGAAGGGCACCCTCCAGCTTCGGGTCGATGCCGCGGACGCGATCCCCGATGCCGAGCTGCTGGCGTTCTTCGGCGCCGCACTTGGCGACTGAGGGAACTGGGTACAACCCCATTTCGATCGGTTCGCGCGGCTCCGCGGAGCCGCCCACCGGCGCAAGGAGTAGCTCATGACCCTGCCGAAGATCGCCTCGCGCGAGGAGTGGCTCGCCGCTCGCAAGGACCTGCTCGACCGTGAGAAGGAGCTCACCCACCGGCGCGACGCGCTGAACGCCGACCGGCGCAACCTGCCGATGGTCGAGATCACGAAGGACTATGAGTTCGAGGGGCCGAAGGGCCCGGCGCGCCTGCTCGACCTGTTCGAGGATCGTCGACAGCTGATCGTGTACCACTTCATGTTCGACCCGGAGTGGGACGACGGGTGCCCGAGCTGCACCGCCGGCACCCAGGAGCTCTCGCCTGGCTTCTTCGAGCACCTCCACACCCGCGACACGAGCTACGCGATGGTGTCGCGTGCGCCGCTCGAGAAGCTCGAACGCTGGAAGGAGAAGCAGGGCTGGGACATCCCCTGGTACTCGTCGTTCGGTTCTGACTTCAACTACGACTTCGGCGTCACGATCGACGAGTCGGTGCAGCCCGCCGAATACAACTTCCGCACCAAGGCCGAGTTCGAAGCGATGGGCTCCGACTTCTTCGACGCCGACCAGCCCTTCGAGATGCCCGGCCGCAGCTGCTTCCTCGCGGTCGACGGCCGCGTGTTCCACACCTATTCGCAGTACGCACGCGGGCTCGAGTCGACCGGCGGCTCGTACTACTTCCTCGACCTCACCGCGCTCGGGCGTCAAGAGGAGTGGGAAGAGCCGAAGGGGCGCAGCGACGACGCCCGCGCCGCGCAACCCGACTTCGCCTCGTGAGCGGGAGATCACGGTGAGCGACGCGAGCACGAAGACGACGAAGGTGGTCGCCGAGATCACGATGTCGCTCGACGGCTTCGTGACCGGACCGGATCCCGATCTCGAGCACGGTCTCGGCCACGGCGGCGAGCCACTGCACGAGTGGGTCTTCAGTGATGACCCCGTGGATGCCGAGGTGCTGCGCGACTCCACCGCGTCGAGCGGCGCGGTGCTGATGGGTCGGCGGTTGTTCGACATCATCGACGGCCCGAACGGCTGGAACGACGAGATGGGCTACGGCGCCGGGCATGCCGCGCACCCGCCGTTCTTCGTCGTGACGCACACCGCGCCCGAGCGCGTGCGGCTCGACCTCGACTTCACCTTCGTGACCGACGGCATGGCCGCCGCGATCGAGCGCGCCCGTGCGGCGGCGGGAGACGGGGACGTCGTCGTGATGGGCGGCGGCGATGTGGTCCGACAGTGCGTCGACGACGGCCTGGTCGACGAGCTGCGCATCCACCTCGCCCCGATCATCCTCGGGGCGGGGACCCCGCTCTTCGGCGCGGGCGACATACAGCAGCTGGTGCAGCGCTCGGTGCGCGTGTCGTCCCACGCGACCCACCTCACGTACGTGCTGGACGAACCGTCCTCGTAGCGCGTCAGGCTCACCGCAAGCGATGCGGTCACGTTGACGCCTTTGGGCAGGGACGACCACGATGGTGCTCCGCGAGCCTGGAGGCAGCCACGTGGACACGACGACCGTTCCGCACGATCACCGTCCGTCGCACAGCGTTGCGATGGACGACCGAGGCCGGGTCACGATCCCGAAGGCGGGCGCCAACGTTGCCGCGGTCCTGCGCATCCTGCTCGGACTCGTCTACCTGTGGGCTTTCCTCGCGCAGGGGTTCGGCATCGGCTACACGAACTCCGAGACCGACGCGAACGGCAACGTGGAGTACGGGTGGCACTTCGACCACGACGCCGACAACGGTTGGATCACGTCGGGGTTCGAGCACTCACCGACCGCGGGCTACGTCGACAACGCGCACGGGCCGACCGCGTTCATCGTGCAGGAGTTGCCCACCGGCGTCGACGACTTCGGCTGGATGTTCGCCATCGGCGGGCTCGGCATCGCGCTCTCGTTCGGCATCTTCATGGGGATCGCCGGTTGGGGAGGGTTCTTGCTGAACATCCTCATCTGGTTCGCCGGCTTCCCGCCGACCACCAACCCGTTGATCGACGGCCAGCACATGGCGTTCGCGTTCGCGATCCTCCTGCTCATGTACCTACAGGCCGGCAACCGATGGGGTCTCGGACGTTGGTGGCGCGCCCACACGCCGGCGCTGTTCCACTGAGCGAGCTGAGGGAGGTCGGGGTTACGGACGGCGCGCGGTGATCCGGGCGACGAGCCGGTCGACCTGCTCCTGCTGCGGCGTGGAGTCGGCCCCCGCGCCGGCACGATGTTTGCGCACGTGCACCGCGGCCTGCTCGTGTGGCATCCCGAGCTCGACGAGCACCAGGATCGAGAGGATCCCTGTGCGGCCCATGCCGGCCCCGCAGTGCAGGATCAGCGTGTGGTCGGTGAGGAGCAGCCCGGTGAGCTGGTCGACGGTGTTGAGCATCTCGTCGTCGTCGACCACGTTCCAGTCGGGGATCGGGTGGCGCCGGCAGCGGCCGGGATTCGCCTCCAGCCACGGTTCGAACTCCGGATAGCGGTAGTGCATCTCCTCGGGCAACACCAACGACACGAGCAGGTCCGCGTCGGCGGCGGAGAGCGCACGCTCCGGGTCGAGTCCGACATCGGTGAACGACGCGCACCACAGCCCGCCCGGCGCGAGCCCTTCAAGGGGGATCTGGTCCATCCCGTCAGCGTGACAGGTCGGAGCTACGACTCGGGAGTCATCTGACGCGGGACGTCGTCGAGCTGGTGAACGGTGCCCGCCACCGCGCGGACCTCGACCGCCTCGACGACCACGAACTCGTTCACCTGCCGACCGGCTGGCATCTGTGCCGCCATGGCCTGCGCGTCGTCTTCCGTCTCGAAGATGAGGATCTCCATCCCCTTGCCGTCGACCGGGGCGAACCAATGACCTGAGACGAAGCCGGCGATGTCGGTGACCGTCGGGAGCACGTCGTCGTGCAACACCCGCCGGGCCTTCTCGTAGTCGCTGATGGACACGGTTGCCATGACTGCATACATTTCGCACCTCCGGTCGCGGAGACGATCCTGTCCGAGCGTGTCCGTTGCATTGACTGCCGTCAAGCCGCTGCCGCGCACGTACCACTTCCGTGAATCGGCGCGTTCGTCCCGCGAGTTTGTCGTCGCGCGGAAGGAGGTACAGACGAGGTCCACAGCGGCACCTGGTCGCGGACGAAGGAGCAGCCGTGAACGATCCGATTGCAATCTTGAAGCGGGATCACCGAGAGGTCGCCGCGATGCTGAAGACGCTCGCGGCGAGCAAGCCTGGGCCGCGCCGCAAGGCGACCGTCGAGAAGCTGACCGACAGCCTGCGCCTGCACATGAAGATCGAGGAGCAGCGCATCTATCCGTTGGTCGCGGCCCGCGTGGGCAAAGAGGACGCGGAAGAAGCGAACATCGAGCACGGGCTTGCCCGCGACGGGATCGACCAGATCAACCGGCTCGTCGACAAGCCCGGCTTCGGTGCAGCGGTCGCGATGCTCACTGCCGGCATCCGTCACCACGTGAAGGAAGAGGAGACCGAGGTCTTCCCTCACCTGAAGAAGAAGCTCGACCGCGAGACCCTGGCCGAGGTCGGCGACGAGGTCGCGAGCGACAAGAAGGCGGCTCGCAGCCCGGCCCGCCGCGCGAGGTCAGCCGCCTAGCTCAACCGAAGGGAACGCATCGCGGCTACCCGGTGAACCGCGGAGCGATGTGAATGGGCTCAGCCGGCGCGGACGGCGCGGGAATGGGCGCGGGGATGAAGGGGGCGTCGAACAGGACGCGCACGATGCCGAGTGCGTAGCCGGCCGGCCTGAAGTTCGCCGCCGCGGGGCCGGCGCTCGATCCGGCGCCTCCGCCTCCGCCGGGCAGGGCCGCGTCGTGACTGGGATCCTCGCTGCCCGCGCCCCCGCCGCCGCCGTACAGACCGCCACCGGCGCCACCACCGCCGTACGTCCCGGACCCGCCTGCGCCACCGTTCGCCACGGAGCCCGCCTGACCCTGGCAACCGACACCCGCGCACACGCCGCCGGCACCGCCGGCCGTAGTGGTGCCGCCCTTGCCGTTCGGTGCGAACGAGAACGGGAGGCCGTCGGGATACTCGAAGCTGCCGCCGAACCCACCCGAGACGAGGCTGGGACCACCGCTGCCGCCGCCACCGCCCGCGATCAGCACGCGATCGGCGAGCGATGTGCCCCCGCGACGGATGTCGGAGGCTCCGCCGCCACCGCCGCCCGAGTTGATCGTTCCCGTCCCGCCCGGCGCGCCGCCGTTCCATCCGCCCGCACCGCCGCCGCTGCTCGACGCGTTCGAACCCGCGCAACCGACGTACACCTGGAACGTCTCTCCGGGGGTGACGACGAACGTCGCGGTCGCCGTGGCGCCGTATCCGCCGCCGAGGCTCGAGCCGAGCGACGCCGAGCTCGCGCCTCCGTACGCGCCGGAGATGTCGAACGTCACGCTCGTGACGCCCGCCGGAACCGTCCAGCTCTGCGGCGCCTCGGTGCAGACGAATTCGAGGATCGTCGGCACGGTGGGCACCGTCGAGACCGGGTCGGCGTGGACCGGGGACGCGCCCGCCATGCCCACGGCGCCCACCGCGACCAATACCGCCGGCAGGAGCCTGCGCATCACGACGCGAGGAACTCGTCGACCATGCCGACGAAGGTGTCGAGCTGGTCGTGCTGCACCCAGTGGCCGGCCTTCTCGACGACCTCGACCCGCGCGTCGGCGAACCCGCTCGCGTAGTCCTCTTGCTCGATGTGGCCCTGCTGCCAGCTCTCCGCGCCGTACACGAGGAGAACCGGACAGGCGATGTTGCGCCACACCTCTCGGGTCTCCTCAGGGCTGAGGTCGAGCCCCAATCCGGAGTGCACGTAGTTGTCGAACTTCCAGCTGTACGTGCCGTCCTCGTTCTGGTTGGCGCCGTGGATGGTGAGGTGGCGAGCCTGCTCCGGCGAGAGATGCGGGTTGGCTTCCTGCATGCGTGCGTAGGCGTCGTCGAGCGACTGGTAGCGGCGGGGGATTCTCCCCGCCACCGCGCGCCCCGACTCGATCGACTGCCGGGTCCGTTCGACTGGACCGCCGCGGAAGGCCAACATCGACAACGGCGGACCAGTGCCCTCCACCACTGCGATCTTCTCGACGTGTTCGGGGAACACACCGGCGTAGCGCAGTGCCACCATGCCGCCGAGCGAGTGGGCGACGATCCGCAACGGTGTGAGTTGCTGCTGGTGGATCAGCTGTGCGATGTCGTAGACGTACTCCGGCACGCTGTAGCTCGCCGCCGCGCTCCACTGCGAGTCGCCGTGGCCACGCAGGTCGACGGCGATGATGTGGTACTGGCTCCGCAGGCGCTCGGCCACCCAGTCCCAGTTGTGGGCGTGGTCGCGATTGCCGTGCACGAGCAGGAGCGGGGGCGCCTCGGCGTTGCCCCAATCGAGATAGTGCAGCCGCAACCGCTGCGAGAAGTACGTGTGCGACGTCGGGCCGGCCGGCCCGGTCGAGAACTCGGTGCGCCCGTCCGACATGCGAGCGGATCCTAGGAGGGGAGCGATGGGGCAGGTGCAGCGTGCGCGGCGACCTCGTGGAGCATCGAGCCGAACACGACACCGTGGAACGGCCACACGCTCCACCAGTAGAGGTGCCCGCTGAGCCCGTGCGGGACGAAGAGCGCGCGTTGATGGAGCACGGTGCGATCGCGAGCGTCCGCGGTGTCGAGACGCTCGAGTCGGAACTCGAGCCACGCCTCGCCGGGCAGCCGCATCTCGGCGCGGAGTCGGAGGAGCGATCCGCGCTCGAGTGCCTCGACCCGCCAGAAGTCGAGGGGCTCGCCGACCGCGAGGAGATCAGGATGGCGACGCCCTCGGCGCAGCCCGACGCCCCCGACCAGGCGGTCGAGGAGACCGCGCACGGCCCACGCGAGTGGGAACGAATACCACCCTCGGTCTCCACCGATGCCCTCGACGACCCTCCACACGACGTCGACCGGGGCGTCGACCGTGGTCTCGCGCTCGTCGCGGTACACGCTGCCACCGGCCCAGTCGGGGTCGGTCGGCATCGGATCGCTCGGCGCGCCGGGCCAATCGGCTCCCGACCACCGCGTCGCCACATCGATGTCGCTGATCTTCTGCAGTGCCTTCTCGACTGCTTCGTCGAACCCGAGCGGCCGGATCGGCACGTACTGATCGATGTCGTGCTCGCGCGCGACCACGGAGTTGCGGACCGACTCGATCAACGGTTGCGCGATCGCCTTCGGCACGGGCGTGACCACGTTCACCCACTGACTCGAGAGCCAGGGTGACAGCACCGGCACCGCGATGATCACGCGCCGGGGCAGGCCGGCGACGCGTGCGTAGCGCTGCATCATCTCTTCGTACGTGACGACATCCGGGCCTCCGATGTCGAAGCGCCGATTCGTGTCGGGCGGGAGCGCGAGGACACCGACGAGATACGACAGCACGTCGCGCACCGCGATCGGCTGCACGCGGGATCGCACCCACTTCGGTGTGACCATCACCGGGAGACGTTCGGTGAGGTAGCGCAACATCTCGAACGACGCGCTCCCGCTCCCGATGATCACGCCGGCCTGGAGCACGACCGTGGGCACCGGGGAGTCGAGCAGGATCTGCCCGACTTCGGCGCGCGACGCGAGGTGCGGTGACGTGTGCTCGTCGACGGGAACGAGGCCACCGAGGTATACGATCCGCTGCACCCCAGCGGTCGCGGCGGCGGCGGCCACGTTGCCCGCGGCACGGCGGTCGGATTCGACGAACTCGGCGCCGGTGCCGATCGAATGCACGAGGTAGTAGACGACCTCGATGCCCTGCATCGCCGGACCGAGGTCGTCGGGGTCGAGCACGTCGCCGCGCACGACCTCCACCTGGGAGGCCCACGGCACGCCGGCGAGCTTCTCGGGGCGTCGGGACAGGCACCGCACCGCGTGCCCCTCGGCGAGGAGCTGGGGCACGAGTCGTCCGCCGATGTAGCCGGTTGCCCCCGTGACGAGGATGGTCACCGGGTGCACGCTATGACCACGACGGAGAGCGTGGCAGAGGGATCATGATGCGAAGGTTCCGCGATCGGCGCGTGGCAGGTGTGTTGCTCGGGGCGGCGCTCGGTCATCTTCAGAGCGACGATCCGGTGGTGCTCGCGCTCCCACGTGGAGGTGTGCCCGTCGGGTTCGAGGTCGCGCGGGCGTTGGCCGCGCCGCTCGACGTCGTGGTCGTGCGCAAGCTCGGTGTGCCCTTCCAACGCGAGCTCGGGATGGGCGCGATCGGCGAGGGTGGCGTGCGGGTGCTGGATCCGTCGATCGTGCGCGCGGCTCGCGTGACGCCCGCCGATCTCGAACGGATCGAAGTACGCGAGCGAGCGGAGTTGGAGCGGCGGGTGAACCTGTACCGCGGCGCACGACCCATGGTCGCGATCGAGGGACGGACTGCGATCGTCGTCGACGACGGAATCGCGACCGGCGGCACCGCGCGCGCCGCGCTGCAGGTGGTTCGGGCGTCGGGCGCCGGGAGCGTCGTCCTCGCGGTGCCGGTGGCCGCGCCTGAATCGGTTCGTGAGCTCGGCGAGTTCGCCGACGAGGTGGTCGCGCTCGCGACGCCGTCGCCGATGGTCGCGATCGGGCCGTGGTACCGGCACTTCGACCAGACGACCGACGACGAGGTCAGGACGTTGCTCGCCGCTGCGAACCGCCCGGACTGAGCTGGCGATTCAGGGTCGGCGCGTTTCAGGGATGGATGCGCGAGCTGTTGTCCTGCTTCTTCTGGTTCTTGTCGGCGCGCTTCTCCTTCAGCGACTTGGAGGGTTTCTTCGCATCGTTCTTCTTCGGTGACTTGTCACCCATGATCGATCCTCGGGTTCCCGTGTGGAGGCGTCGAGATGCTCGTCCCTCGACCGTACCCCGAAAAGCCGATCGGAAATTGCGGAATGGCACCGTGTTCACGCAACGTTGCCACCGTGGAGCACTCGGCCCAGCTCGTGATGCCCACCGTTGTGATGGAGGACACCCATGACCGAGACGACGCCAGCGGCGGTGGACGCGTTCGTGACCGCGCTGCGCGACCCCACCGACGAGCACCGCGCCGACGCCCAAGCGCTCCTGGCCGATGCCGTCGAGGTGTTCAGCCCCTTCGGTGTCGGTACTGGTGCTGATGCGGGCGCCGCGGCGCTGGCGAACCCCCGTGTGCTCGGCCTCGTACGCGGCGCCGACTGGTCGACGCCCGAAGGCGCCGACGGGCTGGTCGCCGTGACGGCAACGGCCGCTCCAGGCGCGCCCGTTGGCGGGTTCAAGTTCGCATTCGGTCTCGACGCCGACGGCAAGATCGATCGGATCGAGCAAGACCTCCTCCCCGGTGGCGCGCGCACGCCCGGTCCGCTCGCGCTCACCGACACCCATGCCGAGTTGTTGACGAACGCGCTCACCAACGGCACGACACCGATCGTCGCCTACGTCGATGCCGACGGTGTGCCGCACCAGTCGTACCGCGCCACGGTGCAGGTGCTCGACGACCAGCGCCTCGCGATCTGGATTCGTGATCCCGCCGGAGGCCTGCTCCGGGCGCTCCCCGTGAATCCGAACGTGTCGGTGTTCTACGCCGATCGGGCCAATGGCATCACACTGCAGTTTGTCGGCCGTGCACACGTCGACGACACCGACGCGGTACGCACGACGGTCTTCGACGCATCGCCGCGTCCCGAACGCGACATGGACTGGCGTCGCCGCGGTGTGGCCGTCGTGCTCGACGTCGATCGGGTAGAAGGCCGCGACAGCTCGGGCGTGGTGCTCATGGCGCGCTGAGGACGCAGCATCGGGTCAGTCGAGCTCGTGCAGGACGTCGGTCATCTGACTGCGGAACCGGCGTAGCTCGTCGCGGTGCACGATCGAGAGGCGCTCGAGGATCGTGCGTCCGCGACGGGTGAGCTGGACCCGGTGGCGACGTTGGTCGTCGGGGTCGGTGGTGCGCACGACGAGGTCGGCGGCATCGGCGCGGTCGACGAGCTCGACCACCGAGTGGTGACGCAGTTGGAGTGCCTCGGCGAGGTCGCCCACCACCGGCGGCGTGTCGCCGACGTGGCCGCGTACTGCGAGCATCAGCTGGTGCTGGGCGGGCGTGATGCCGGCGTCGCGCGCAGCGTGCTCGGAGAACCGCTGGAACACGCGCAGGGCGTGACGGAATCGAGCCAGAGTCTGGTACTCGCGGTTCGACAGGGGCGGCGTCGACATGTCACGGTCCTTCCTGATGGCCGTTGCGATGACGCCACGCATGGTGCCAGCCCCGTTGCGGTACCTCAGCTTCGCGATGGCCCACCCGGGCGCGCAAGATGTCGGTGCGGGTGCAGATGCCGACGACGCGACGATCGTGGTCCAGCACCGCGACGTGGTCGACGCCTTCGTCGACGATGTGCTCCAGCACCGTCAGCAGGGTGTCGTCAGGCGACACCGCGACCACGTCGGTACTCGCGATCTCGAGTGCCCGTTGCTCGCCGCGAGCATCCGGTCCCAGGAGATCCTCGCGTGTGACGATGCCGACGCAATGACGTTGGTCGTCGACCATCGGGAAGGCCTGGTGCTCCGTCGCGGCCATCGTCGCGCGAGCGTCCTGCACCGTCACGGCCGAGGCGAGCACGATCACGGGTGAGGTCATGGCCGTCGACACGAGCGTGGTCGAGAGCTGGTCGGGCGCGTAGTCGCGTGAGACGCGCAGCCCGCGTCGTGCGAGCTTCTCCGTCATGAGCCCGTCTTCGAGCAGGGCCCCAGCGACGAGGTCGGCGATCACCGCAGCCAACATGATCGGCAAGATCGCGGCGAAGTCGTGGGTGAGCTCGAACGCGAACACGATGGCGGTGAACACCGCCCGGGTCGACGCGCCGAACGTCGCGGCCATGGCCACGAGCGCGACGGCGCCGGGGGAGAGGTGCAGGCCCGGCACGATCTCGTCGACGGCGGCGCCGAGCAGCCCACCAAAGGCGCCACTGATCAGGAGGATCGGCGCCAGCGTGCCGCCCGAGGTGCCCGACCCCAACGCGAACCACCATGCACCGAGCTTCGCCAGCATGAGGACCGCGAGAGTGCCCACCGCCAGCCGATCGGCCAGGACGTCGTCGATGGCGTCGTATCCGACCCCGAGCGCCCGGGGGACGGCGAGGCCGATGGTGGCGAACACCAGAGCACCGAGCGCGGGGTGCCAGAAGTGCGCGACCGGCAGGCGGCGAAAGCCGGCCTCGACCAGGAAGAGGCCCTTGCAGATCACGACCGCGAGCAATCCGCACAGCACGCCGACGACGGCGAACACGGGCAGACTCTCGAGTCCCGCGTAGTCGTGCGGGGGAACGTGGAAGAGGGGGCCGGCGCCGAACAGCGCGACGTGCATCGCGCCGGCCACGCTCGCCGCGGTGATCAGCGGGACGAGGGCGCGGTTCGAGAATTCGAACAGGAGCAACTCGATCGCGAGCACCACCGCAGCCAACGGTGCGCCGAACGTGGCGGCCATACCTGCGGCGGCACCACAGGCGAGCAGAATCTTGCGCTCCGACGGGCTGACGTTGATCCACTGACCGAGCAGTGAGCCGAGCGCGCCGCCGGTCACGATGATCGGCCCCTCCGCGCCGAACGGGCCGCCGGTGCCGATCGCGACAGCCGCGGACGCCGGCTTCGCCACCGCCGTTCGGGGTGCGATCCGGCTCTGGCGCACCAACACCGCTTCCATCGCCTCGGGGATCCCGTGGCCCCGGATCACCGGTGACCACTTGGCCAGCAGCGCGACGAACAGTGCACCGATGACCGCGGCCACGAGGAGGGTGCCGTCGGGATGGAAGTCGGCGAACGACGGCACGCTCCAACCCCAACGATGGAACAGTGCCAGGTTCGTGATGAGCCCGATGAGGTGGAGGAGCACCCACGCCGCCGCGCCGCCGAGCACGCCGAGCACCGCCGCGAGGCCGGTGAGGAGCAGCACGCGGCCGGCGTGGTGGTGCCGGGCAGGGCGATCGCGTGCGGGGTGTCCCATATTTCTATCGTACTACGATGCAACTGGGAATGAAGCGGCGAGCAGCGGCAAAGATGGGTCCCCGCTCGTCGTCAGGAGCTGATCGTGGCGTTCGTCCCCTCAGGAATGCAGCTGGAGATCGCGCTCGGCGCGCAGCGCGCCACGGTCGTCGAGGTCGGCGGTGCGGTTCGTGAGTACACCGACTTCGGCCTCCCGGTGCTCGATCCGTTCCCGGTCGATGCGATGTGCGACGGCGCGCACGGCACCCCGCTCGTGCCGTGGCCGAACCGCCTCGCCGACGGGCAGTACTCCTGGGACGGCGAGTCGTACCAGGTCGCGCTCACCGAGCCCGGGAAGCACAACGCGATCCACGGATTCCTGCGTTGGGCGCCGTGGTCGGTGCGTGCCCACGACGCCGACCGCGTGGTGATGGGCGCCACCATCCATCCGCACTCCGGCTACCCGTTCGAGCTCGATGTCGTCGTCGAGTACCGGCTCGACGTCGACGGCTTGGTCGTGACCACGACCGCCACCAACCTGGGCGACCGAGCGCTGCCCTACGCCAACGGCCAGCACCCCTACCTGTCGGCGGGCGACGGGCTGCTCGACGACTGCACCCTGGAGTTCACCGCCGCGACCCGCATCGTGACCGACGACGACCGCCAGCTCCCGATTGGCACGGAAGCGGTGGCCGGGACCGACTTCGACTTCTCGACCCGACGGTCGATCGGCGCGTTCTCGATGGACTTCGCGTTCACCGATGTGGCACGCGACGATGACGGGCGGGCCTGGGTGAGCCTCGGGCGGTCGGATGGCACGCGCGCCGAGATCTGGGTCGACGACACCTACCCCTACGTGGAGCTCTACACCGGCGACACCCTCGCGCCGCACCGCCAGCGACGCGGCCTCGGGTCGGAGCCGATGACGTGTCCGCCCAACGCCTTTGCGACGGGGGAACGGATCATCCGTCTCGAGCCCGGCGCGTCGACGGTCACCGCCTGGGGTGCCCGGCTGGCGACCTGACCGAGGTCGGCAAGGGCGTGGTAGCACCACCTCGCGGCGCCGAGCAGGCCTGCTGGTCGTCGGACGTGTGATCTGCGACAGTGCGGTGTGTCGTCTGACGCGCTCCCGCGCGTGAGTACGTGATGAGCGCAGTCGTCGACCTCGTCCGTCGACGACTCGCGCGGCGCGCCGGCGCCTGGATCGCGGTCGGGCTCTTGCTGGGTGCCGGTTTCGGGCTCAGCCTCGCCGCGTTCAACACTGCCCGCCGGACCAGCTCCGCCTACGACCGGATCCTCGTGGCTGCCGATGCGCCCGACGCGGCGATCTCGCATTCGTTGCCCACCGCAGAGGCCGACGCTCAGTTCGGTGACCTCGACGGCGTCGTCGGGCAGCGCCACTACACCGGCTACGTCGGTGCGTTCGACGGGATCGACACTCCGCTGACCGTGTCGTTTCTCGTCCCGGAGCAGCCACGATTTCCGATCGAGCGCCCGACGCTGCGCGAAGGTCGGCTCCCAGATCCGAATCGTGCCCACGAAGTCATCGTGAACAGCTACTTCGCCGATCGAACGGGCATCGAAGTGGGCGACCGGCTCGACATGACTCTCGTCGCGCTCGACCAGTCGCGCACCGTGACGGAGCCCGTCAAGGTGGTCGGGATCGGGACCTTCGCCCGAGAGGCGGTGATCGACGAGACCGCCGGGTCGGGCGTGGTGGTGATGAGCCCGGCCTTTGCACCGTTGCACCGTGACTTCGCCGCGTACGCGAGCACGAACGTCGACCTTGCTCCGAACGTGGACGCGCGTCGCGACCTCGCACCGCAGGTGACCAAGCTCGGCTTCTCGCTGCAAGAGGCGCGCGCGAGTGAGCAGCAAGCGGTGGGCGAGGCGATGCGGCCCCTGATCGTGATCCTGCTCGGGCTCGGCGTGTTGGCGTTCGCCGCCACCGCGATCGCGGCGGGGCAGGTCCTGCAACGCGAGCAGGAACGTTGGCGCGCCGACGACGAGACGCTGCACCAGCTCGGGATGGTGCGCACGCAGCTCGTGCTCGCAGCCGTGGTGCCGGCCGCGCTGGTCGCGGTGCTCGCGTTGGCGGTCGCCTGGCTCGTGATGGCGGTCGCGTCACCGCTCGCGCCGGTCGGGCCCCTGCATGATCTCGACCCGGGGCAGGGTTTCACCATCGACCTGAGCGTCGCGCTGCTCGGATCGATCGTGATCCTCGCCACGGTGGTCGGGATCGCAGCTGCGCTGGCGTTGCGTCGTCGCGCGGAAGTCACCACGATCGCCAACCCGACCCGATCCGTCGGCGCAGTCAGCGGCCGACCGGCCGCGGCTGCCGGCCTCGCCCTGGTGTTCAGCGGACCGCGTCGGCGAACCCGACGCAGCGCCGCGCTCGCGACCGCGGCCGTGCTGCTGGCGGCGGCGGTCGTCACGTTGGTGGTGTCGGCGATCTCGCTGGCGGACAGCCCGTCGCGCTACGGCTTCGACTGGGACGTGCTCGCGCTCAGCGCCTACGGCGATCAGACCGCCGAGGGGCTGCAGACGACCTTCGCCGACGACCCCGACGTGATCGCCGCCACCGGCTTCACCTCGTCGTCGCTGCTCGTCGACGGGCGCGCGGTACCGGGCCTCGCCGCGAGCCGCGTGAAGGGCGACCTCGGGCCCACGATCCTGCGTGGTCGCAGCGTGCGGCACGACGACGAGATCGTCGTCGGTGGCGACACGTTCGACCAGCTGGGCGTCGACCTCGGCGACCGGGTCGAGGTGCAGATCGCGGGCTCGGATTCGACGCAGCCGCTGCGGCTGCGAGTCGTCGGAGTGGCGACGTTCGCGCCGGTGGCCCAGATCGGGACCGATCAGCCGCGCCTCGGGACCGGTGCACTCCTGCGACGCGCAACGTTCGAACGCCTGGCCGGCGCCGCTGACGACCGCCCCGAGTGGACCGCGGCGCGGCTGGCGCCGGGTGCTGATCCCGCGGCGTTGATCGCTCGCAATCCGAACGGTGTGCCCGACGCCCTCCAGATGCGCACGCGATGGTTCACCGACGCGCAGCCTGCGGAGCTCCGCCAGGTCGAGTCGGTACGGTCGCTGCTCTACCTCGCCGTCATCATCAGCGCGATCCTCGCGCTCGGGCTGATCGGCCACGCGCTCCTGTCGCTCACCCGCGATCGTCGGCGCGAGTTGGCGGTGCTCACCGCGATCGGCTTCACGCGCCGTCAGCGGGGCGAAGCGGCGGCCTGGCAGGCGGTGCCGCTCGGCGCGTTGGTCACGATCGTGGGGGTACCGCTCGGAATCGTGATCGGGCGGTTCGCGTTCGGCGTGTTCGCCCGGTCGCTCGCGGTCGACGATCGAACCGCGTTCCCGGCCGGGCTCGCGCTCGCGCTGGTGCTGGGTGCGTTGATCGCGAGCGCCCTCGGTGCGCTGGTTGCGGCGGGCGTGGCTCGCCGTACGCACACCGCGATCGAGCTACGGAGTGAGTGACAGCGCGTCGAGCTGGGCGCGATCGATGATCGGCGTGTCGGCCTGTGCGTCGTTCGTGGGCTCGGGCACGCCGTCGACGTAGACGACCCGGTTGGTGCGCACCGCGGGCACGGTCGCGCCGGGCACGATCAACCCGGCGAGGTTGAGGGGGTCGGTGCCGTTGACCACCACGCGCTCGCCGCTGCGCTCCGCCTTGCGAACCTGCGCGAGTTGTTCGATGGCTTGCGGTAGCGCGTACTGCTCGCCGCTGAAGCCCGTGACGAAACGACCGCCACGGACGAGACCGCGATCTTCGAGCCGCCGCAGTGCCCACTGCACGTCGCGCCACGGGATGCGCAACGAGTCGCGCAGCGCGAGGTCGCGGAACACGACGCCCCACCGGTTGAGAAGTTGTTCGGCGACGGCTTCGGCGAGGTCGTGATGATCGATTCCGCGGTCGGTGGCGGCATCGGCTGCGTCGCCGGTGTCCGAGACCAACGACCATCGGCCCGCGCCTGCACCCGGGGCACGCGCGCCCCGAAGGAGCCGCGACATGCGACGGGCGTCGGCCTTGTCGCGGCCGGGCGCGATGCGGGCGCGGATGGCACCGAAGCCATCGGAGGTGAGCAGCCCACGGGCCACGCCGTCCCACAGGCCGCGCTCGATGTCGTCGGGCAGGCGGTGCGTGACCTCCGCGATCTCCGACGCGAAGCACGCGCCGCGTGCGCGCAGCACTTCGATGATCTCAGCGGTGGCGCCCACCGTTGGCTCGGGCACGGCGATGCTGTGCCGTGCCGCCGCGAGCAGCCAGTCGAGATCGGAGCGGAACACCACTGCGATGGGCGTGGCCTTCGATGGGGCGCCGACCGCGACGTCGGCATCCTCGCGAGCGCGTGGCGCGAGCCGTAGCCACGTGAGCTCGCCGTCGTGGCACAAGCGGTCGAGGGCCGCGGGCTCGTAGTGGCGAACGCGGCGCGCCAGGAGCTCGGGCTCCCATGCAACTGCGGCAGCTTCGAAGCCCTGCAGCTGCTCGACCGCGGCGAGCAATCCCGCATCACCCGCGAGTTGCGTGCCGGGCGCGACGTGTTGCCAGCGCAGGAGGAAGCGCATGAAGTCTTGGGTGGTCGCGGGCTCGACGCTCTGACGGCGGGTGCGCCGCGAGTAGGAGTGCATGCGGGCGAGGAGGCGCCGTGCCACCCACTCGGTGTCGGTCGCGCCCGCGGTGTAGCGACCCTGGAGCGCGAAGCCTTCCCGTTCGAGCACCGCGAGGCCGGCCTCGACCCGGCGCGGGGTGATGGTGGTGGCGGTCGCCAGGGTGGCCACGGTGCTGATGCCGATGATCTCGAGCTGCCCGCGCAGCACCGATGCGATCGCGACCTCGTCGCCACCGAGCGCCGCCTCGGCCGTCGCCACCATCTCCGCCACACACCACAGCTCGCTCCCCTCCGATCGCGAACTGGCGTCAAGAGAGCCGAATAGTTCTGCCGAACTGACGCCAGTTCGTTGTTGGGGGGGTTGCAGGTGGACGGCGCGGTTGCGGGCGGTGAGCTCGTCGAAGAGCGGTTGCCAGTCGGGGCGCGGGCGGGAGAGCACGAGTGACGCGAGGAGATCGTGCAGGTCGTCGGGTTCGGTGGGCTCGGGGGTGATCTCGGAGTGCACCTGCTCGATGGCGTCGGGGTCGAGCGCGCCGATCGACGCGAGGTCGACGGCCAACCCGCGGCGGAGTTGCACCGCGTTGGTGCGGCGGTTCTGGAACTCTTCGTCGTCGAGGAATGCGTAGGGGCGGGCGGTGAGGATCTCGTGCGCGAGCACCGACGGCTCCGTGGTGTCGACGCAGTGCACGCCGACCTCGCCGGATTCCATGCGGGCGAGGAGGTCGCGCAGGCCGTCGGCATCCAACGCTTCGTGCAGCGTGTCGGCGATGGTCTGACGCACGAGCACGTGGTCGGGGATCTCGATCGGGCCGGTCGCGTTCTCCTGGCACGCCGCTGCCTGTGGGAACACCGCGGCCATGAGGTCGTCGGCTTCCATCCGCTGGATCGGCGGTGGGTTCTTGCGTCCGCCGCGGAAGCGCAACACCATCAGCGACCGGTTGAGGTTCCACCGCCATCTCGCTTGGAACATCGGCGAGTCGAGGATGGCGTGCTCGAGCGTGTCCTCGACCTGCGAGCTGTGCACGTAGCGCGGCACCTCGCTCAGCACGAAGCTGTGGTGCGGGCCGAGTGAGAGCACGATCGCGTTGTCGGTTGCCGCAGCCTGCAGCTCGAAGTTGAACGTGCGGCAGAACTTCTTGCGCAGCGCGAGGCCGAGCGCGCGGTTGATGCGCCCGCCGTAGGGGGAGTGCACCACGAGCTGCATCCCGCCGGTCTCGTCGAAGAACCGCTCGAACACGAGCAGCTCGCAGGTGGGCATCGCGCCCAGCACGGCGCGCCCGACAGCCAGGTAGTCGACGATGAGGGTGGCGGCGTCGGTGTCGACCCCCGCGACGTCGATGAGCCACTGCTTGGCGCCGTCGGGATCGCCGGCTTCGAGGAGCTCGTCGACCCGGGCGCGCAACGCGGAGACCTCGGCCGACAGCTCGGCGGTGCGCGCCGGCGCCTCACCCATCCAGAAGGGGACGGTCGGTGGCGCGTCGCCCGCGTCGCGCACGCGCACCACTCCCGACTCGATCCGCCGGATCTGCCACGAGTGGGTGCCGAGCAGGAAGATGTCGCCCGCCATCGACTCGACGGCCCAGTCTTCGTTGACCGTGCCGATGAAGGTGTCGTCGGGCTCGGCGACCACGCGGTAGTCGCCGTTCTCCGGGATGGCGCCGCCGGAGGTGACGGCCGCGAGCCTCGCTCCCTTGCGACCGCGCAGCTCGCCGTTGACGGTGTCGTGGTGCACGTAGGAGCCACGCCGGCCGCGGCCCGTTTCGATGCCGTTGCTCACGAGGTCGAGCACCTCGTCGAACTGCTCGCGGGTGAGGTCGATGAACGGCGCCGATCGACGTACCAGCGCGAAGAGGTCGTCGGTGCGCCACTCCTGCGCGCCGACTTCGGCCACGATCTGCTGGGCGAGGATGTCGAGGGGAAGGCGCGACGGCTCGACCGCGTCGAGACGCCCGCCGTGCACCGCCGCGAGCAGTGCCGCGCACTCGACCAGCTCGTCGCGCGTCAAGGGATAGAGACGGCCCTTCGGTGTGCCGGCCCGACTGTGGTTCGATCGGCCGACGCGCTGCAGGAACGTGGCGATGCTGCGTGGTGAGCCGACCTGGCACACGAGCTCGACCGGTCCGATGTCGATGCCCAGCTCCAACGACGCGGTCGCGACGAGCGCGCGCAGATCGCCGGCGCGGAGCCGGGTCTCGACCCGGTGGCGGCGATCCTTCGACAAGCTGCCGTGGTGCGCGGCGACCACCTCGGGTCCGAGGCGCTCACCGAGTTGGTGCGCGAGTCGTTCGGCCAACCGCCGGGTGTTCACGAACACGATGGTGGTGTGGTGCTCGGCCACGAGCTCGGCGATGCTGTCGAGCACGTCGCCCATCTGCTCCGCGGAGGTGACCGCTTCGAGCTCACCCTCGGGGAGCACGAGCCCGAGGTCGAGGTCGCGGAGGTGGCCGGCGTCGACGATGGCGGGCGACGGCCGGTCGCCCACCAGCAGCCGGGCAACCGTTGCGATCGGTCGTTGCGTCGCCGAGAGCCCGATCCGCTGCGGGGGAGTGTCGGCCAGTGCCTCGAGGCGCTCGAGCGTGAGCGCGAGGTGCGCGCCGCGCTTGTCGCGTGCCACCGCGTGGATCTCGTCGACGATCACGGTGTCGACGGTGCGGAGCAGCTCGCGGCCACCCGCGCCGGTGACGAGGAGGTAGAGCGACTCCGGCGTGGTGACGACGAACGTGGGAGGGCGGCGCAACATCGTGGCGCGCTCGGAGCTGGTCGTGTCGCCGGTGCGCACCGCGACGCGCAGCTTCGGTGCGTCGAGCCCGAGCTCCTCGGCCACTGCCGCGATCTCCGCCAGCGGGCGTTCGAGGTTCTCGGCGATGTCGACGGCGAGCGCCTTGAGCGGCGACACGTACACGACGCGCGCGGTGCCCGTGACCTCCGCGCCTTCGGCGTGCGCGCGGTACAGGCGGTCGATGCACACGAGGAATCCCGCCAGCGTCTTGCCCGAGCCCGTTGGCGCGGCCACGAGGGTGTGACGACCGGCATCGATGTGCGGCCAGCCTTCACGCTGGGGTGTGGTGGGGCCGTCGGCGAAGCGACGCCGGAACCACTCGGCAACCGCGGGATGGAAGCCCGCGAGCGCGGGATCGACCGGGGTGGGCGTCGCACTCGACGGCCCGTCGGAGGGGGCGGCCGGGGCGACGGCACGCAGCGCCAACTGACCGGCGACGAGGGGCGGGGAAGCCATCGGCCCCATTCTCGCGGACCGGTACGACACTTTCCCGGGGTTCTTCCGTTCGGCCCGGCGCCGGCCGCGGGTACGTTCCATCGCACAGCCCGCCGCGCCGCCCAGGAGCACGAGATGGCGTTCGTAATCGAACGAATTGTCCCGCACCGGGCGGCCGTCAACGCGGCGCGGCGGCGAGCGGTTGCCGTGCTGTGTGCCGCGCTCGTGGTGTCCGCGGTCGCAGCCATGGCGCCGGCTCACGCCGCGAGTTCCGCCAACGACAACGAGAGCAACGCGACCCTCCTCAAGGTCGGTGGCCTCGGGTCGTTGGCCAGCTTCCCGTCGGCCGATGTGGGCGCCAAGGCCCGGCTCACGCGCGCGAACGCCGATCACGAGGTCGAGGGCGTCACCTTCCGGTACACCGAGTACGTCGACGACGGGAGCAGCGAGGCGACGGCACAGGCGGCGGCCACCAAGCTCGTCGACCAGGACGACGTGTTCGCGATCGTTCCTGCCTTGTCGCCGTTCACGCCCGGACCTGAGCTCGCGAAACAGAAGGTGCTCTCGTTCGGATGGGGCGCCGACGCGTCGTTCTGCACCGGCTCGCGTTCCACGAACGGGTGGGGATTCGCGGTGAGTGGGTGCCTGGCGCCGGTGCTGCCCGAGCGTGTTCCGGCGATCGGCGCGCCGCTGTACCGCGCGGTGAGCACGAAGACGGGCAACGCGACGCCGACGCTCGCCGTCATCTCGACCGCGACCGATCCCGGACGCCGGTGGGTCTCGTCGGAGGCATCGGCGTACGCGGCCGCCGGATTCGACGTGGTGTACGTGAAGGGCTCCCTACCGGTTCCCCCGACGTCGAGCCCGACGGCGGTGGTGCAGGACCTCCTCCTGGCCAACAACGGCGCGCCCACCGATGCCGTCGTGTGCCTGGCAACCACCGAGTGCCTGGCGGTGAAGCAGTTCTTGCAGGCGAACAACTACACCGGCACGTTCCAGTCGTTCTTGTACGCCGACACTCCCGTGCGCGGGCTGGCCAACGCGTTCGCGGCGCCCCAGTACGCGCCGTTCGCGGCCGACACGCCCGCCCAGACGCGAATGCTCGCCGACGTGCGCGCACTGAACCCGCAGGCCGTGATGACGCCCGACGTGGTGATCGGCTATCTCGCGGCCGACATGCTCGTCGCCGCGCTCCGCCGCGTCGTCCGGGACGACAAGACCATCACGCCGGCCAACGTGCAGCACGCAGCAGCCGCGATGACCTTCCGCGTCGAAGGTCTGTACGGGCCGACGAAGTACCCCGACTCCTTCGTGCGCTCGACGTCGGCGTGCAGCGCGCTGGTGCTCGACACCGGGCAGTCGTGGGACGTGGTCGATCCCTACGGGTGCACGAAGAAGACGGTGCCGGTCGACGCGAGGTTCGGCGCGGTCGGCTGACCGGCCGTTCGCTCGGTCAGTGCTCGCCGATGACGCCGCGGTCGACGTCGTCGAACGCGTGGGCCGACATGGTGACCCCGGCGAGCATGCCGAAGAGCACCGCACCGATCAGGCCGAGCAGCGAGCCGATGCCGATGATGACCCAGATCCCCAGGTCGTCACCCGCGGCCAGCGCGATCAGGCCGATGAAGAACGCGATCATGATCGGCACGAGGATCACCACCGATCGCACGATCGAACGCGTCACCGTGCGTTCCGCCGACCGCTCCGCCTCGAGCGACGCGTCGAACGAGGTGAGCTCGGCTCCTGACCCGTCGGTGGTGGCGATCTCCGAGCTCATGAACGTCTCCCTGGCAGGGCGCCCGGTGGGCGCACGGTCGAGACGCCATGTTGCCACGGGGCGACGCCAGCCGGTTGCACGGCGCGATCTCCACCAGTGCCTTCGGGCTGGGTCCCCGTGAAGTCGTGCTCCCTGCGCTCGAGGGAGGACTCGTCGAGCTCGTGCCCGAGTACGCGGGTAGGGGCGCTGCGGTTCGTGAGTCTCGGGGCGGAGAGCGGGGCCAACTGACGTCGCGTCGACGCAGGCGGAGCTCCGGCGATAGATGACGCCCCATCACGTCCTCGCCGGGCTCGAACGCGTGTATGGCGCGGAGAACATCACGCCGGTGGATCGGCTTCCAGATGCTCGAGCGCCGGGAGTTGATCTAGTTGGTCGAGGCGACCGCGATGCCGATGAGCGTCCCCATCGCCGCGCCGCCGACGACATCGAGCGGAAGATGCGCCCCTGCGTACAACCGCGCGACGCCGACGAACGTCGCAGTGGCGAACACGCCAGTGCGCGCGCATCGCGTCAGCGACGGCGCGATCGCGGCTGCGAGCGCGAACGCGACTGCAGTGTGGCCCGACGGGTACCCGAGCCCGCGCGTCTGCTCGCGCTCCTTCACGCCGACCACCAGCGCCGCGGGACGTCCTCGGCCGACGACACGCTTGACGCCCTTCGCGCCCCAATACGCGCCCTGGGTCGCAGCGAGCGCGGCCAGCGCGATGCGCCGGTCACGCGCCCGCGTCCCCAGCGCCGCGCACACGAGGATCGATCCGGCGAAGCTCCCGGCCTGCATCGGCAGCCACACGACCGGCCACAGGCGGTCGGGCAGTTCGTTCACGATCGCGAACCCCCGAGCTTCCATCGCCGAGACGTCGGTGGCCGCGGCGAGAACCGTCGCACCTGCGGTCAGCGCGGCTGCGCCGCAACCGACGGTGATGCCTCGGGCGTGCAGAGGTTCGGTGTCGCTCGTGCGTCGAGCTGAGGCGCGTGGCACGGTCGTCGACGCTATCGGCGGGCGTCAGGCGCCGGACAACCCGTGAAGTCCGTCGCCGCCGCCCGCCGCACCTGGCTCGTGATCGGTGGCGTCGCGCTCATGGTCGTGGTCGCGTGCACCTTCATCGTGCGTGACGGCGTGGTGTCGGGCTACCCGGTAGATCAGTGGCCGTGAGCCTCGGCCATCTCGTTCTCGATGGCGGTCACGTCGACCTTCGGGAGGCCGAGTGCGGCGCGGCGGGTGTTCATCTCGTTGATCTCGGTGCGCTGGACCTTCGCCATCGCGGCCGCGAGGCGTCGCACCTTCGAGTTCGACCCGTGCTCGGCCGCGAACTCGGCCATCGCCGCCCCGGCTGCGTGGTGGCGGATCATCAGCTCGGTGAACTGGTCGTCCGCGGCCGGGCCCTCCGCCGCGGCGAGCGCGGCCTCCTCGGCGTTGGTGGGCATCCCGGGCATCTCTTGTGGCTCCACCGCCATGCCCATCCAGTCCATCGCGATGTCGTCGCTGACCGACGCCGGCGTACCCGCGTCGGCGAGCAGCGCGTTCATCACCGCGACCTCCTGGGTCTGTGACAGGAGGATGTCGCGCGCGAAGTGCTCGACGGTGGGATCGGCGCCCCGGTTCAGGTAGTCGAGGCTCATGCCGATCGCGCTCTGGTGGTGCGTCGTCATGTCGGCCAGGAAGCCGACGTCGACATCGGAGAACGACTCGGCTTCGTCGGGCTGTCCGATCCAGTAGCCGATCACGCCGACGAGGAAGCAGAGCGCCACGACGAGGGCGACGACCTGCCACCGGGAAGGCCCGGTGGGTGGGCGCGTCGCCTCCGCCTCGACGTCGTCGATGGCCGGTGCCGTTGCCGGAGTCAGCTGCGCAGCAGCGAGATCAGGCGCAGCACTTCGAGGTACAGCCACACGAGCGTGACCATGATCCCGAACGCGCCGTACCACTCCATGTACTTCGGTGCTCCGGCGCGCGTCGACTGGCTGATGAACTCGTAGTCGAGGAACAGGTTCAGTGCCGCGACGCAGGCGATCACAACGCTCACGATGATGCCGAGCGGGGTGGGCTCGTTCCAGAACACGGCGTCGACACCGAAGAGCGACAGCACGAGGCCGACCATGTACATCAAGAAGATGCCGCCGGTGGCGCCGATCACGATCATCTGGAACTTCTTGGTGACCTTGACGATGTCGAACACGTACAGCGCGAGGGTCACGAAGAACACTCCGGCGGTCACGAGGATCGCCTGGAGGACGATGCCGTCCCAACGTGACTCGAACGCCTTCGAGATCACGCCGAGGAAGACGCCCTCACCGATCGCATAGAGCGGCGCGATGAACGGCGACGCCTTGGGCTTGAAGATGCACACCATCGCCAGGGCGAAGGCGCCGAACATCGCGATCCACGCCCAACCCGGGATCTGCACCTCGTTCAGCGGCGAGACCGTGGTCTGTGACCACCCGAACGCGCCGCCAGCGAGCACCAGCACGAACAGGGCGAAGGTCTTCGCGAACGTGCCGTTCGCGGTCATCGTGCCCGTCGTGGAGCCCGGCGGGGGACCGCTCGGGGTCAGGGGCGCGGTGCCGGTGGGCTGCGACGGTCCTCCGGGCGGAGCAAGAGTGGTTGTCGCTGCACCGGGCGCGGCCCAGCCGGGTTCCCAGCCTTCGTCCTCACGCACCTGCTCGAAGCGCTTGTCGTTCAACGCGGGGTTGGCCATGATCTCCTCCGGGAGTGTCGCAGGCCGTTCAGCGTAGACGGGGCCTCACGGACGACTACCTCAGTCGCGTGCCCGACGGGCGGCGGCGACCTGGCGGGACTCGTAGACCCATGCGAGATCTGCAGCCAGCTTGCCGGTGTCCTGGCCGCGGAGCAGGTAGTTGAGGAACTCGATGACCGTCATTGGGGGCTCTCCCAGCCTCGATTGTCGTCCCAGCATTCTCGACGGGGGTTGAGGAGACCCTGAGACGAACCTCTCGGGTGGGTCAACGACCCGAGGGCCCGGAACGTTCCCGCTTGAGGCACCCGTTCGGGTGACCGACACTCTCAGGGTGAGCGACATTCTCGGGGTGACCGGGCCTCGCCTGTTCGTGATCCCTGCCCGCGACGCGCCGGTTGCCGTGGTGCTTCGACGTGGGCCCACGGCCTGGTCACACGTCGGGCGCTGGGACCTCACCGACGGCACCTACGAGGCCGGATCGTGGATCAAGGCCAACCTCTACCCGCAGCGGTGCGACCTCTCGCCCGACGGCCAGTGGCTGGTCTACTTCACCGCTCGGGGTCCCGGCACCTGGGACGCCGGCAGCACCTACATCGCCGTGTCGAAGGCGCCCTGGCTCACGGCGCTGGCGGCCTGGGGCACGTGCGGCACCTGGACCCGTGGCGCGCATTTCGCCGACGACCCTTCGGTGCAGGAGCTCGGCGTGCCCGACGAGGGTGATCTGGGTGATCTCGTGCAGCGCTACGGCCTCGCGTTCAACCGCGCCACGACCTTCGCGGTCGAGCGACGCCGAGGCTGGGCGGAGACCGCATCGACCCCGGTGCGCGCGGATCACGACGTGTGGGACGAGCTGCGAGCCGACGACGTCGTCATGGAGAAGCGCCGCCCCGGTGGGCACGAAGTCCTCAGTGCGCGCGGGCGCTTCGCTGCATTTCGTGAAGGGCCGTTCCCGGGTGAGGCTCGGGTCACCGACTACCGGCTGGTCGATGGCGCGCGAGACCTCGCGCTCGACGGCGCGCAGTGGGCCGACTGGACGGGCGACGGCCGGTTGCTCGTCGCCACGGTCGACGGCCACCTCCAGATCCGCGACGGCGACGCTCGCGAGGTCGTCGAGGCTGCTCGAGCGGTGCACGACGTCGACCTCTCGACGATGCAGCCCGACCCGCAGCGGCCACCCGCCGCGGCGCGTCGTCGGTAGCTGTCACCAGTTCGTGACCGGCGGCGGCTCGTCGGGCAGCGCGACCGACGGACGGAGCGGGAGGCCGCTGTCGCCGCCGACGGTCTTGGTCGCCATCACCTGGTGGATCTCACCCTCGTCCTGCTCGAAGCCCAGCGCCGCGGCCGCCATGTAGAGGCGCCACACCCGGGCTCGCCCGGCGCCGGCTTCGCGCACTGCGGCACTCCAGTCGGCTTCGAGGTTCTTCACCCACTGGCGCAGCGTGAGCGCGTAGTGCTCGCGCAGGCTCTCGACGTGACGCACCTCGAAGCGCGCGGCCTGCATCGCGGAGACCACCGCGCCCACTTCGTGCAGCTCGCCGTCGGGGAACACATAGCGCTCGGTGAAGTCGCGGCTGAGGCCGCGCCGGGCGAACCGGCCGTGCGTCGCGATCGGCATGTGTGCGGCGCGGCTGATGCCGTGGTTGACGAACCGCCCCTGTGGTGCGAGCAGCGCGTGGCAGCGTTCGAAGTAGTCGGCGAGCTGCGAGAGGCCGACGTGCTCGAACATCCCGATCGAGGTCACCGCGTCGTACGGACCGTCGGTGATGTCGCGGTAGTCGCCGTGACGGATCTCGACGACGTCGTCGAGATGGAGCTCCTTCGCTCTGATGCGTGCGTGGTCGGCCTGAGGCTTCGAGAGGGTGACGCCGACCGCGTGCACGCCGTGGTGTCGTGCTGCGTGGAGCACCATCCCGCCCCAGCCGCAGCCGATGTCGAGCAACCGCGTGCCGGGGCGAAGCCCGAGCTTCCGCGCGACCAGCTCGTGCTTGTTCGCCTGTGCGGCTTCGAGCGTGGTGGTCGTGTCGGTCCACACGGCGCAGGAGTACGTGAGCGACGGCCCGAGGACGATCCGGTAGAACTCGTTCGACACGTCGTAGTGGAAGGAGATCGCCGCCGCGTCCCGCGCCTTCGAGTGGCGTCGCCCACGGAGCCGGGCTTCTTCGGGCGGCGGCGGCAGCGGGCGCAGCGCGTGCATCCCCAGCAACTTGAAGGCGGACGCGATCTGTGCCGGCCGCACCTTCACCTCTTGGAGGGTCGTGAGCATCTGCAGCACGTCGAACACGTCGCCATCGATCTCGAAATCGCCCGCCACGTATGCGCGTCCGAAGCCCAACTCGTCGGGAGCGGTCGCGATGCGCCGTAGTGCATCCGACGACTGCACGACGACCGTCGTGCGGGCGCCGGCTGGTCCGATCGCGCTGCCGTCGTAGGCGCGGAACCGCACGGGCAGCTCCGAGCCGAGGACGTCGCCGAGGAATTCGGACACGGTCATGGCTCACCTCCTTCGAGGCATGCGATCAGCCGTCGAGACGCGCGATCAGTGTCTTCGGCGCCACGGTGCGATACGCGTCTTCGCAGATCTCTGCGATCTCGTCCCAATCGAGGTCCGTGTCGAGGCGTACCCCGATCCAGCCCCGATGACCCACGTACGGCGGCCGGAAGACGCGGGCCGGCTCGGCCGCGACCATCGCTTCCTGCGCACCCGGTGGGGCAGCGCACCAGAGGTGCGGGAAGTGGTGGTCGTGATGGCCGTCGATCCAGGCCATCACGAACGTCTTCTTGTCGCGGACGAAGAAGGTCGGTGCACTGTGGCTCGGGCGCTCGTTGACCTCTGGGAAACCCAAGCAGATCTCACGGACTCGAGCGAGGGGACCTCTGCCTGCGCCGGCCATGCACGAAGCCTCGCGCGACCGGGCAGGGGGAGGTGGTTGACTGCGTCGGGTGGAGCTGCACTCGGACCCGACGGCGCCGGCGGGTGGGACCAGGGTGCTCGCGGTCGAGGGTCACGACGTGGTCGCGCAGCTGTCCGTGCCGCCCGAGCTCGACGGTGTGGTCGCCATCGATGTGGCGGCGCCCACGCACGTGAGGCGTCTCGAGGCGCGCGCGTTGCTCGACGCCGCGTTCGGCCTCTCCACGGGGGATGGGCCGACACGAGGGCTGCTGGTGAGCGACGAGCTGGTGCGGTACGAGGCGCGGTGCCGCGGGTTCACGGGCGCGCTTCGCGCCCAGCTCGACGCCCCGGGCGCCGAACCCATCGGCTCGCTCCCTGAGCTCGACATCGCGGAAGCCGTCGGCGCGCTGCTCCCCGCGTGCGAGGTGCGTCATCGTCGATCGCTGTTCCGCGCACCCGACCTTCACGTGGCAGCGCGCGACGGTCGCGGCGCGCTGCGTGTCCGTCTTCCGCGCGACACCGAGGTGATGGCGGAGCCGATTGCGGCTGCACTGGACACCGCGCTCGCGGTGAAGGCGCGCTTCGGTCGCGCCGCGTCGGGGATCGGCGGCTTGTCGTTCGACCACGGTGGTGAAGCGCTCGCGACGGGCGCGATCTCTGGGTTGGCCGAGGGCGCGTCGGGTGTCGTGGTCCTCACGCCGAACTTCGTCGGCGCCGACCTCCTCGCCGAGGAACGGCGCGCTCGCGCGGACGCGGGTTGGCGGGTTCGCCCTGCGCCCGCCTCGGCGCGACCGTTCGCTCCGCTCGACGGGGTCGTCGCGCACGAGTGCTGGCACTACCTCGACGCCGAGATCCGCGTGTCCGGCACCGCCTACATCGAGTTCAACGCCGCACTCGGTGATGCCCTCGGCGTCGGCACCCTCGAGCACGCGCTGCGAGGTCGTGAGCGCGACGCGCCGCCCGAGTGGCGCGATGCGCACGAGCGATTGGTGCACGACGTGTCCGCGTACGCGGGCACCAACCCGCGCGAGGCGTCGGCCGAGATGTTCAGCCTGTGGTGGACGACGCCCGAACCACGGGCGCCGGTCATCGAGCGGTTCGGCGAGCTGGTCGAGCGCTACTTCCCTCGCTGATCGGGCCTCGCTGATGAGGCTTCGGGTCAGCTCCGCGCTTCGCGGAGCGCGCGTCGCCAGACGCTGCGGTACGCGTCGAGGCCGTCGGTGGAGAGCCAGGTCTGTGGGCCCGACGCGATCGCGACCCGCTCCGACACGGTGCCCCACACCGGCACGTTGGCCTCCTTCCACGCCTCGACCATGTCCTGATAGTCGCGGGTGTAGGTGCGAGCGGAGCAGATGACGAGGCCGACCGGCGTCTTGGTCGGCACGAGATCGAGCACGGCTTCGACCCGTGGAGTCTCGACGCCACCCACGCGGGTGGGGATCACGACCGCCGATGCCTGCTCGATTGCCTTCGCGAGGAGCCGTTCGTGACCGGGAGGGGTGTCGACGATCGCCACCTCGTCGTCGTCGACCCGGTCGATCGCCTTCACGACGAGTCGGTCCGTGGGGGCCTCGACGAGGGTGATGTGCTCGAACACCTCGTCCTCGCCCAGCTCGAGCCAATCAGCCGAGCTCGCCTGCGGATCGGCGTCGATCAGGGTCGTCGGTCGGTTGGTCGATGCCGCCACGGCGGCGAGGTACACCGAGGTGGTCGTCTTGCCCACGCCGCCCTTGAGTGCTGCCACCACGATGATCACCGGCGTCAAGGTAGCGACCCCGATGGGCTGCGGCCAACGGGCGACCAGTCAGCCGGTTCCGTACTCCACCACTTCGACCTCGTACCCGTCGGGATCGTAGAAGTAGATCCGCCGGCCGGGGTCGTACTCGCCTTCGAGATGGACGGTCGCGCCGAGACCGTCGAGTCGAGCTCGCACGTCGCCGAGATCGTCGACGACGAAGCCGAAGTGGTTCATGCCCGGCCGCATGTGGTCGTGGTCGACCGTGCCCTCGGCCGTGGCCTCGAAGAGGGCGAGATGGGCGCGGTCGTCGCCGACGTGGGCGCCCAGACGGGTGCGGAGGGCACCGTACGACCTCAAGTTTCCTTGAAGTCAAGGGGAATCGCCGACTCGCCGGCAAAATTCTGTCGCGCTCCTAGGCTGGGGTCATGTGCCGAAACATCACCGAGCTCCGCGGGCTCGAACCTCCGGCAACGCGTGAAGAGATCGAGGCCGCGGCAATGCAGTTCGTGCGCAAGGTCACCGGGGTCACCAAGCCAACGGGCGCCACGCACGACGACATGCACGCGACCGCGCACGAGATCGCCGAGCTGACCGCTGCGTTGCTCGAGCGCATCCCGGCGCGGCGCCAACCACCGAAGACCATGCCGCCGCTGCGGCGACCAGAGGTGCGCGCGCGCCTCGGCCTGGAGCCGTTCCCGGTCTGACGGTCCGCCTGGCCTGAGCGAGGCGCGACCAGACAACCACGCGCGCATCTGACAAGCTCGCTCCGGAGCGTCTCGATCACCGGAGAGGGAGCGGGCGCGCATGAAGGTTCATTCGTCGCCCGGCGTCGCCGTCCGCCGCACCGGGGTCGAGCCGAGCGCACCCGGCGATCGGCGACGGGTCGAGTTCGCCATCCGCGTCGCGATCGCCAGTGCGCTCGCGTTCCAGGTGTTTCAACGATTCGTCAACAATGGGTACGAGCTGAGCGCGTACGGGCGCTCACTCTGGTACGTCTCGTACGAGTTCGGTTTCGTTCGGCGTGGTCTCGCCGGCGAGCTGCTGCGTCGGGCGCTCGGGCACACGCCGACGGTGCCGCAGGTCGCGATGGTGCAGAACGCGATTGCGGTGATCACCGTGATGGCAGCCGCGTGGTTGGTCGTCGTGCTGTGCCGCCAACGCACCGTCATCGGGTACGCGATCGCGGCACTGCTGGCGGTCTCGCCGTTCGGCTTCGACTTCGTCGGTGGATCGAAACGTCCGGACCTGGTGGCGTTCCTCTTGCTCGCACTCGTCGCGGTCTGGAGTACGACGACGCGCGTTGACCCGATCGTGTTGGGTGCGGTGAGTGGTGCGCTGCTCGCACTCTCGGCGTTGTTCAGCGAGGCGGGCCCCCTGGTCGTCGCGCCGTGGCTGGTGCTGCTCGTGCTCGTCTTGGCGCGTTCACGCGGGCGCTCGCGTTGGGAGTGCGGCATCGCGGGGGTGTTGGCCGCGGCGCCGTCGGTGCTCGCATTGGGCGCGCTCGCGCTCACGGGCCGCGCATCGGCGGCCGCGGTGGCGGCGCTCGAACAGGTCGCGCCACTCGACGTCGGTGGGCGCGGCACGGTGTTCCCCTACCTCGACGACACCGTGCTGGTGAGCATGGGCAAGGTCGGCACCCGCTTTCCCGTGACGTCGCTCGTGGTCGGTGCGTTCCTGGTCGGCACGATCTGCTTCCTCGGGCGTCGATTGCGGCCCGTCGTGGCGTCGGTCATCTCGTGGGCGCTTCCCACGCCGGCGTGGCGCCGGCTGTGGTCAGTCGGGTTCGTCGGCGTCACGGTCCTCTTGTTCGGACTCGGGTTCGACTGGATGCGTTGGGTCACTTCGATCATGTTCGCCGCGTCGCTTGCCGGCGGCGCGATCGTCGTGATCGTCGGACGCGGCGTGACGGCGCCGGAGGACATGATCCGCTGGTACCGACCGGTGCCGTCGCGTGTCTTGCTCTCGCTCCCAGCGGTGACGTCGTTGGCGATTGCGGGCTACCTGTTGCTGCTCCCACCGCTGCCGACCGCAGTCGACAACATCGGTCGTGCCGCCCACCTGCTGATGAATGCCCCAGGCTGAACGGGCGACGCGGAGCTCAGCCGGTTCGTTTGCGTCCGACGACGGTGCGCAGGCCACGTGGCAGCACCTCTGACCCGAAGGACTCGCGCACCTCCACGTCGACACCGTGCTGCGCGAACAGCGCGGGAAGGGTGGTGGTGTCGAGCAACACGTTGTGGTGCTCCTCGTCGTCGCGCCGCCAGCGCCCGTCGGCATCGGGGACGAAGCAGGTGATGTAGCGGACGTAGTCATCGGGCGTGGGCAGCTCGTAGCGCGTGACGATGGCCCAGTCATCTGCCACGCGGCCCTCGTTCGGCTGCCCACGTCGTAGTTCGCCCCACTCGAAGTCGCAGACGTCGAACGCCAACACTCCGCCTGGTCGCAACGCGTCGGCGAACGCGATGAGCGCGAGCGCGATCGCGTCGGCGTCGGGCAGATAGTTGATCGGGTGCCCGACGCCGACGATCGCATCGGCAGCTGGGATCGGGTCGTCGGGGAGGCGGAGCGCTGCGAGTCCCTCCGCGTCGGGCACGACCGTGCGCGCGAGGTCGAGCATCGCCGGGGACGCGTCGGTCGCGAGCACGCGCAGACCGGCGTCGACGAGGTAGCGCGTGAGCAGTCCGCTGCCGCATCCGAATTCGACCACGAGGCCACCGCGTTCACGCACCGGCTGGAGCAGCGTCACGATCCCCGGCGCGCACGCGTCGGCGTGGAACCCGAAGCCCCGGTGATGCACGAGGGCGAGGTCCGGTCGGTAGTAGGGCGCGGCGTCGGTCATGTCGGGATCCTGCACCGGCGGGAGGGGTGTGGTCGACCGAATTTCGGTCCTTCGGGGGGCAGGCCATGATCTCGGTGCACGAGGAGTACGAGACGGGAGCACGAGATGGATCCGGCGACGATGCGAGAGCGACTGGCGTTCGCTCCGGTCGCGCGGCTCGCGACGGTGGGACGCGTGGCCACCCCGCATCTCGTGCCGTGTTGTCACGTCCTCATCGGCGATGTCGTCTACACCGCGGTCGACGACGTGAAACCGAAGGCGTCGCTCGCCCTTCGGCGATTGGAGAACCTGCGTGCGGAACCGCGGGCGGCGCTCCTCGTCGATCACTACGACGACGACTGGTCGACCCTGTGGTGGGTACGCGTCGACGGTTCGGCACGCCTGCTCGACGGCGGCGAAGAGCGGGAGCACTCGCTCGACGCCCTTGTCGAGAAGTACCCGCAGTACGCACGGGCGCGCCCGCCTGGCACAGTCATCGCCCTCGACATCACCCGTTGGACCGCCTGGCCCTGACCAGGCCATGGACGCGACCGAAATGCGGGGTTAGAACGGTGTGCCACAGCGAGTGGTTCTGCGCAGAACCGATGAGGAGACCGCCATGGGTGTGTTCAACGGCTTGTTCCCGGTGTTGCCGGGCAAGGAAGACGCGTTCCGCAGCTTCGTCAAGGAAGTCGACGGTCCCCGGCGAGAAGGCTTCGCCAGCCTGCAGTCACGCGGCGACGTCACGCGCGAGACGTGGACGCTGGCATCGACGCCCGAGGGCTCGGTCGTCGTGGTGTGGTTCGAGGGCAATGTCGAGAAGGCGTTCGCCGATCTCGCGACCGACGACGACGAGTTCACCGTCTGGTTCCGCGACCGCATCCTCGACGTCACGGGAATGGACATGTCGGTGACTGACGGCAGTCCGCCGCCCGAGACCGTCCTCGACTGGTCCGCCTGACCGCGCCACGGGGGGTCGCGCGGTGCAGTACGCCGTGAGCCTCCCCGCGTTCTCGGAGTGGTCCGACCCGCTCGTCGTCATGGACATGGCCGCCGAGGCCGACGCCGCAGGCTGGGACGCGTTCTTCCTCTGGGATCACGTGAGCTGGAACCCCGCGTGGGGAGGCACGCCGCCGATGGCCGATCCGTGGCTGTGCCTCGCCGCCGCCGCGACGGTCACGTCGCACGTGTTGCTGGGCACCATGGTCACACCGTTGCCGCGCCGCCGCCCGCAGGTGCTGGCTCGCGAGTTGGTGACGCTCGATCAACTGTCGGGTGGGCGCGCGGTCCTCGGCGTCGGGATCGGCGACGACTTCGAGTACGAAGCGTTCGGTGAGGCGCTCGGCGATCGTGGCGCCCGCCTCGACGAGTCACTCACAGTGCTCATTTCCCTGCTCACGGGGGAGCCGGTCGACTTCGAGGGCACCCACCTCGTGATGCGGAGCCCGCCATCGTTGCCGCGACCGGTGCACGGCACGATCCCGATCTGGGTCGGCGGGCACTGGCCGAACCCCGCGCCGTTCGCGCGCGCGGCGCGCTACGACGGTGTCGTGCCTCGCAAGGCGGGATCGGAACGCGGTGAGGTCTTCACGACCGATGACTTCCTGGCCATTCGCGCCGCGGTGGGACGTGACGATGGCGACTTCGCGTACGTGGCCAGTGGATCGACCGAGACACCGAACGACACGGCGACCGTTCGCGCGTGGGAGACCGCCGGCGCCAACTGGTGGTTGGAGTCGTTGTATCCGTTCGGAGGTCGTGCCGATGCGATGCGCGATCGCCTCGGCGCCGGCCCGCCGACGCTCTAGCGCTCGAGAGCGGTCACCTGCGAAGTGTCCCGGGCCAGCTCGAACCACACGATCTTGCCGTCGTCGCCGAACTGACATCCCCAGTTCGTGGCGATCGCGTCCACCAAGAGCAGGCCACGTCCGCCGAGCTCGTCCGGATTCGGGACGCGGACGATCGGCTCCTCGAGCGACTCGTCGAACACCTCCACGCGCAGGCAGTGCTCGTCGAGCTCGATACTGAGACGAATGCGCGATCCCGCATGCCTGACCGCATTGGTGACGAGCTCCGTCACGAGCAACGCGACGTCTTCGATCTCTTCGTCGGTGAGCCAGGGACCCAGGAGCGTCCGCGTGTGTTCACGGGCCGCGCGAGGACTGAATTGCGTGGGGGTGAAGTCAACGGATGCCCTGGGTTGCATGCGGAACCTGCGATCGCGAACTTGGCGGATCGGCAAGAGCTCTCGGCAAGCGGGGTCTGGGCCAGACTCGAGGGTCACTGTCGTTCGTGGAGTTCCTACCACCGATGGACGCCTTGCGAAACAGGCGAACCTCGTCGCGGTTGGATACTCCCCAGTCAGCGCGCGCACGTGGCGAGGAAGACCGGATACTCGATCCCGTCGCGGACGATGCTCCCGTTGTCCTGGAACGCGATGTCGCTGAATCCCGCGCGCGCGAGGTCGTCTCGCAACGTCGTGCGATTGAAGCCGTGGTGACCGTCGAAGCCGTCGGGGTGGAACGTGCCGTCCTCCTCCTCGAGGTCGACGATGCACAGGTGACCACCCTCGACGAGGAGGGCGGCAAAGCGCTCGAGCACCGGTTCGACGTGCGGAATGTGGTGCAGCGTCATGGCCGTCACGACGAGATCGAACTGCTCGTCGGGCACCGGATCGACCGTGAGGTCGAGGTTCCAGACCCGCGCGTCGGCGATCACGCCGGCCGCGATCTTCCGCTCCATCACGTCGCGCATCCCAGCCGAGGTGTCGGCCATGGTGACCGGACCGACCGAGTCGCGCAGCGCCTGTGTGACGAGACCGGTGCCGGCGCCGTACTCCAACAGGCGCGTCGACGCGTCGAGGCGAACTGCGGCGCGTATCGCACGCGCCGCCGTGGCGGCGCGTTCGACCTTGGCCGGATCGTCGTCCCACGTGGCCGCGCGCTCGTCGAAGTGGTTCGTCGTCATCGCGCAAGTGTCGCGCGCAGCGCAACGCGTGCACTGGTGTCGTGCAATACTGCGCGCTCGGTACTCACCACGAGAGGGGGCTCCGATGGCGAAGAAGAAGGGCAAGAAGAAGGACAAGAAGAAGGGCAAGAAGAAGGGCAAGAAGAAGAAGTAGCGGCGCGACGGTCCCGTGCGCGCAGCTCTCGGATCAGTCGCGCGGGACCGTCAGTCGCATGAGCATCGAAGACAGCTACAACTTCCGGCGAATCCACGACGGGCTCACGACCTCTGGATCGCTGAGCGTCGCGCAGCTGGGCGGCCTGCGCGCCGAGGGCTATGACGCCGTGATCAATCTCCTCCCCGACAGCAACGCTCGCGCCGTCGCCGACGAGGCGAGCATCGTGCAGGACCAGGGCGTCGTCTACGTGTACATCCCCGTCGACTTCGCAGCCCCCACGCATGCCGACCTCGAGGCGTTCGCCGGCGCGATGGATGCGCTCGCCGGCCAGAAGGTTCACGTGCACTGCGCGGCCAACTACCGAGTCAGCGCGTTCTACGCCCTCTATGCCCTGCGGAACGGCTCGTACACCGAAGACGAGGCGGACGAGCTCATGCACAGCGTGTGGAATCCAGACGACGACGCGGCGTGGACCGACTTCATCGCGAACGAGCGCACCCGATAGGGAGTGCGGTCCCGTCAGTCGTCGAGCACGGGGTGACCTTCCGGCGGGCGGACGGTCGACGCTTCGGGGCCGAACTTCTCGACGTAGAGGGGGTTGACGGCGGCCCACGTGCCGTTGCACGAGTCGAGGTCGTCGCCCGCGAGATCGACGCCGAGACGGTCGAGGCATTCGTGCCATCCGGCACCGTCGCGCGCGGCCTTGCCGAGCTCGCTGAACGTGTCGAGGAGAGTGAGCACGGTGTGCGCGCCGTCGGGCTCGAGCTCGATGCGGATCACGTCTTCACCCCACATGAACTCGACCAGCTTCGGTGGTTCGAAGCGCAGCATCTCACCGTCGAACGCTTCTGACGGGTCGTCGTGCGACTCGAAGCGCAGGGGCGCGCCGGCCACCCGCTCGCCCACGATGCGATGCGGGAACCACGCCGCGAGGTGCTCCGGCTCGGTGATCGCACGCCACACCTTCTCGGGAGGGTGGGGGAGTGCGCGGGAGAAGCGCAGCTGCCAGCGGTCACCGATTGCCGCGAGCTCGCCGTCGGCGCGTGCGGTGTCGTTCGTCATGATGGATCCTCCATGGTGTCGAGGTGGCGTTCGAGATCGTCGAGACGGGCCGACCACTGCGCGCGGAACGGCGCGAGCCAGTCGTCGATGGCGCGGAGTGGCTCGGGCCGCACGCGGTAGAGGCGACGCTGGGCATCCGCACGCACCTCCACCAGGCCGGCCTCGCGCAGCACGCGCAGGTGCTTGGAGACGGCGGGCTGGCTCACGCCCAAGACGTGGACGAGGTCGCCCACCGGGCGTTCCTGCTCCACGAGCAGATCGAGGATGCGCCGCCGGTTCGGCTCAGCGATGACGTCGAACGCGGCGTCGAGCGTGGTCGAGCTCATGGCCGTACATTACTAGCTGCGTATATAGCTAGTCAAGCACTTATTTTCCGAGGCGCTCGATGATCGTCACGTTGGCCTGCCCGCCGCCTTCGCACATGGTCTGCAGTCCGTAGCGGCCACCGGTGCGCTCGAGCTCGTGGAGCAGCGTCGTCATGAGGCGCGCGCCGGTCGCGCCGAGGGGATGGCCGAGCGCGATCGCGCCGCCGTTCACGTTGACCTTCGCCGGGTCGAAGCCCGTCTCCTTGAACCACGCGAGCACGACCGACGCGAACGCCTCGTTGATCTCGACCAGGTCGATGTCGTCCTTCGTCATGCCGGTCTTCGCAAAGGCGCGTGCCGTGGCGGGAATCGGCGCCGTGAGCATGAACACCGGGTCGTCGCCGAGCACCGACATGTGGTGGATGCGCGCGCGAGGCGTGAGGCCGTGGTCCTTGACTGCCTGCTCGCTCGCGATCAACAGCGCGGCCGAGCCGTCGCTGATCTGACTGGCCAGCGCGGCCGTGAGCCGTCCGCCGGGCGCAAGTGTGGGCAGTGAACGGATCTTCTCCCAGTTCGGCTCACGCGGGCCTTCGTCGTTCGACACGCCCTCGAGCGGCGCGATCTCCAGTTCGAAGCGCCCTTCGGCGATGGCGCGGAGTGCACGCGTGTGCGACTCCACCGCGAACTCCTCCATGTCCTCGCGCGAGATGTCCCACTTCTCGGCGATGAGCTCGGCGCCGCGGAATTGCGACACCTCCTGGTCGCCGTAGCGCTTCTGCCACCCGGGCGAGTTGATCGTCGGGCTCGGGTGCCCGAACTCGGCGCCGACCCTGCCCGACGACCCGATGGGGATCTGGCTCATGTTCTGCACGCCGCCGGCGATGACGAGATCCTGCGAGCCCGACATCACGGCCTGCGCGGCGAAGTGCACCGCCTGCTGGGCCGAACCGCATTGCCGGTCGATCGTGGTCCCCGGCACCGACTCCGGGAGCCCCGCGACCAGCGCACACGTGCGGGCGACGTCGCCCGCCTGCGGGCCGATCTGGTCGAGGCAGCCGAAGATGACGTCGTCGATGGCGCGCGGGTCGATTCCCGTGCGGTCGACGAGCGCCGCGATCGAGTGGGCGCCGAGGTCGGCGGAGTGGACCTGCGAGAGGCCGCCACCGCGCCGCCCGACCGGGCTGCGTACCGCGTCGACGATGAATGCCTCGGCCATGTCGCCACCTCGTTCTGAGTCGTTTCGGCGTACCCGAACCCACGTTATCGGTGGTCCGGGTACGCCAAAACGGGGGGAGTGTCTTCGTGCAACCCCTGGAGTGGTGCGGGGGATTCCCGACGCCTCGGTACGATTCCGCTCCGTGAGAACCCGGGCAGCGTTCCTCGTCGTGGTCACGGTCGTCGTTGCGTCGCTCTCGGCGTCGTCCCTCCCGGCGAGCGCCACCGCGCCCCGCGCCACGCAGAGCGGGCGCGCCGCGTACGAGCACTCGATCGACGAAGCCATCGCCTCGGTCCAGGCGTTCTGGCGACGCGAGTTCCCGGCGTTGTACGGAGAGAAGTACATCCCGCTCGGACGGGTGATCGCAGCCGCGCCGGGCGTGGCCATCCCGAGGTGTCAAGGGTCGAAGCTCTCGTACAAGGACACCGCCGGCAACGCCTTCTACTGCTTCCAGGACAACTTCATCGTCTACGACGACGCGCGGCTGTTCCCGCAGCTCGCCAAGGGCTTCGGTCCTTTCGCGATCGCACTGGTGCTCGCCCACGAATGGGGCCACGCGATCCAGGACCGTGCGGGCAACGCGCAGCAGGTGACGATCGGCAAGGAGCTGCAGGCGGACTGCTTCGCCGGCGCGTGGACGAGCGACCAGTCGGGGCGCTCGCAGGGGCCCGACCTCGAGCCGGGCGACCTCGAGAGCTCGCTCGCGGCGCTGCTCGCGTTCCGCGACGCGCCCGGCACCTCGCCCGACGATCCGTTGGCGCACGGCAGTGCGTTCGACCGTGTGAACGCGTTCCAAGAGGGATTCGAGGCCGGCGCTGAGCGGTGCGCCGCGTACTTCGACGAGCCGCCGGTGGTCGTCGAGCTGCCGTTCACGTCCGTCCAGGAAGAAGGCAGCGGCGGGGAAGTCGCGGCTGCCGACGTGATCCCGCTCACCGTGGACCTCCTGAACGACTTCTACGGACAGGTCGAAGCGGCCTACACGCCGTTGACCATCGACTCGGTCGGCAAATTCGACAGCTCCGACCGCTCGTCGATTCCCGACTGCGGCGGGTCGAAGCTCGCCGTGAAGCAGGTGCGCAACCGCGTCTTCTACTGCATCGACGACGACTACCTCGCGTTCGATGAGCCGTTCCTCCAACAGATCTACGACGACATCGGCGACTTCGGTGTGGCATCGCTCATCGCCAACCCGTTCGCGACGCGCGTCCAGGTGATGCAAGGCGAATCCGGCGTGGCCGACAACGACCTCGCGATCGTGTTGCAGGCCGACTGCTACAGCGGCGGCTTCACCGCCGCGTTCTTCAACGGCTATCTCCAGGGCGGGTCGCTCTCGCCGGGCGACCTCGACGAGTTGATCGAGGCGTTCCTCGTGTACAGCCGCGCCCGTGGAGTGCGTGCCGACGTTCCCATCACGTTCCTCAGGATGGGCTACTTCCGGCGGGGCTTCTTCAGCGGTTACTCCTCCTGCGATCTGGCGACAATCCAAGACGAGGTCGCCGACCTCTGAGGCCCGGGCATGCAACGCCCGAGGGAGACACGCACACTCGCGACTGGGAAGACGACCTGCGGGACGATCCGCGTCAGGTGGCTCGGAACGTGCGGTCCGCCAGGTGCTCGTGCATGCGGCCGCGAGCGGCGACACGTGGGTATCGCTCCTCGAGGTGCCGCGCCGCGACTGGAACAACGGCATCCGGCTGTAGCGGACGACGAACCGGCGTCAACGGACGGGCAGGTTCCCCGCCGTCGACGCCGGTTCGCTCCGCTCGCCGTCTAGCGGCGTGTCGTCTTCTTCGCCGTCTTCTTGGCGACGGTCTTCGTGGCGGTGGTCTTCTTCGCGACCGCCTTCTTGGCCGGAGCCTTCTTCGCCGGGGCACGCCTGGCGACAGCCTTCTTCGCCGGAGCAGCCTTCTTGGCGGTGGTCTTCTTCGCGGCAGCCTTCTTGGCCGGCTTGCCCGTGAGCACGGCGTCCTTGAACGCCTTCAGCGGGGTGACGCGCACGCGGCGCGAGGCCTTGATGCGGATCGCCTCGCCGGTCTGGGGGTTGCGACCCATGCGCGCGGCGCGCTCGACGCGGGCGAACTTGGCGAAGCCGGTGATGGCGACCGGCTCACCCGACGCGACGGTCTCGGTGACCGTGTCGATGAAAGCCTGCAGCGCAGCGTCGGCGCTGCGCTTGTCGGTCTCGGTGCGCTCGGCCAGTGCGGCGACGAGCTCTCTGCGGTTCATGTGTGCTCCTGGAGTGGGGAAACCTCGCGAAAGGGAAAACGAGGCGCGTCAGCATGCCACCTCGACCGGGGCCCGCCGCGCATCGGCACCCTGATTCCACGCGCTTTTCCGAGGGTCCGTGCCGTCCTGACCGAATCGTGACAGCATTGGCGCGTCGCTCCGCATCGCGCGTGGGCCGCGATCGGCGACGTCCTCGACATCGGGAGGAACACACATGAGCAGGACCGGCCGCATCTTCGTCGCGGAGCTCATCGGCACGATGATTCTCGTGCTCGGCGGGCCCGGCACCGTCATCTTCGGGCAATTCCTCGGCTTCGACATCGGCGTGCTGGGCGTGTCCCTCGCGTTCGGCCTCAGCCTCCTGTGCGCCGCATACCTGTTCGGGCACATCTCGGGATGTCACATCAACCCCGCGGTCACGGTCGGGATGTGGGCGCTGAGGCGCACTGACGGCCGTGAGGTTCCCATCTACATCGGCGGTCAGATCGTGGGCGCCGCCATCGGCGGTTTCATCCTCTGGGCGATCCTCGCCAGCGGTGACAACGCCGGTCAGGTGAAGCTGGTCCGTCAAGCGCTCTTCGGCGGCGCGTCGAACGGTTTCGCCGACCACTCGCCGAGCAAGTTCGGCTTCTGGGCGGTCGTCATCACCGAGGTCGTGCTCACGGCCTTGTTCGTCCTCGTCATCGCGGGCACGACGCGGGCGTCGGCCATCGCCGGTTTCGCCGGCATCCCGATCGGCCTGATGCTGGCCCTCGTGCACATGATCAGCATCCCGATCGACAACACCTCGGTGAACCCCGCCCGCAGCTTCTCGACCGCGCTGTTCTCGTGGAAGCTCGACGACTGGTGGGCGCTCAAGCAGCTGTGGGTCTTCATCGTGTTCCCGATCATCGGTGCGCTCGTCGGCGCAGGGATCTGGAAGATGATCACCACCGCCGACGAGGAGCGCGCCGCAGTTGTCGGCGCGGAGTAGCCGCCGAGAGTCGCTGCCTTCGGGGTAGCGTCACGCGCTCCATGGCCAAGGACGAGATCGTCGACGAACTGATCGTGCGCCCCGGCGACCCCGCGCGCTTGGCGAAGCGCAACGCCGCGAATCGGCTGGGGCTCGCGACCAAGGAAGAAGGCAAGGGCAACGTCGAGGGTCTGCTGGTGCAGCTCGACGAGCTCCACAACCGACTCTGGGCCGAAGCGCGGCGCAGCGTCGTGCTCGTGCTGCAAGGAATGGACGCGGCGGGCAAGGACGGCACGATCCGACGGGTGCTCACGGGACTGAACCCCCAGGGGTGCGACGTCGTGAACTTCAAGGAGCCGACGACCCGCGACCTCGCGCACGACTACCTCTGGCGAGTCCACGAGGCGTGCCCACCGCGCGGGATCCTCGGCGTGATGAACCGCTCGCACTACGAAGACGTGGTCGTCGCTCGCCTGCTCGGCATCGTCGACGACGAGCAGTGCGAACGCCGCTTCCGCCACATCCGCGAGTTCGAGCGCATGCTCACCGACGAGGGCACGTCGGTGGTGAAGGTGTTCCTCCACATCTCGAAGGACGAGCAGCGGGCCCGGCTGCAGGCCCGCATCGACGATCCCGAGAAGAACTGGAAGTTCCGCAGCTCCGACCTCGAGTCTCGAAGCCACTGGGACGACTACCAACGTCGCTACGACGAGGCGATCAGCGCGACCTCGACGGATTGGGCCCCCTGGTACGTGGTGCCGGGCGACCACAAATGGGTCCGCGACGTGGCGGTGGCGACCCTGCTCGTCGACGTGTTCTCGGCGCTCGATCCGAAGATTCCCGACCCGGAGAGTGGCCTCGAAGGCCTGGTGGTGGACTAGACGCGCGAGAAACTCGGCTGTCGAGTGGTCTCGGCGGCGTCTGATCGGGCAGAATGGTCACTCGATGGACGTCGAGTCGCGTGATTCCGTCTCTCTCAAACCGGCCGAGCTCGATGAGCTCGGTCAACTGGTTTCTGCCTTGGGGTTGCCGCTGCACGACGAGCAGCTCGACCGCCACGTGGAGCAGTTCCCGCTGATCGCAGTCGCGTCCGACGACGGCGACGTGCTCGGCTTCCTCTTCGGGTCGCTCGAGCGCATCGGTGGCACCCCGTGCATCCTCTGGGGCCTCGGCGCCGTCCGCCGTGGCCGTCAGGCCCGCCCCAGCCTCGACGCACTCGTGGCCGAGCTGTACCGCCGGGCCGCCATCTCGTTCCCCGACGAGGACGTCCTCGTCGCGGGCCGCATCGCCCACCCGGCCGCCTACTCGCTGTTCGGGGTGCTCGACGACGTGTGTCCGCGTCCCAAGTACGCACCCAACGGTGAAGAGCGGGCCTGGGGTCGTCGACTCGCCCGCCGCTTCGGGTGTGATGCTCGCTACGACGACCGCACCTTCCGCCTGACTGCCCACGGCGTTCCCGAGCTCGTGCTCGACGCCCGCACGGTCAAGGCCGGCGGCAAGGTCGCGGTGGAGCTCATCGGCGAGGTCGAGCCGGTCCAGGGCGAAGCGGTGATCGCGTACGGCTGGGCGATGGCCGAGGCGCTCGCCGACGGCCTTTCCACGCCCCGCAGCTAGTTCAGCTGCGCTCGCAGCTCGGCCGGTTCGCTCACGGGCAGTCCGCACACGAAGTGCTCGCACACGTACGCGGCCGCGCGCCCGTCGACGAGCCCTCGCCCGGCCAGGAGCGGCGTGAAGGCGTCGCCGGAGCCGGCGGCCGCGATCGCCCGTACGGCTGACGGCAGCAGTCGGCTCCGCAGCTCGTCGACGAGCGCCTTGTGTGCAGGATCGTCGCCGTCGCCCACGATCGCGATCTCGATCGACGGGTGCACGAGGCGGTCCACTGCGCGCAGGAGATAGGCGAACGCGGTCGGGTGCTCGCCGATGACGGGTGCGATCATCGAGACCCACCGCTCGGCCAGTTCGCGGTAGGAGTCGTCCCCGGTGAGGGCGGCCAAGCGCAGCAGCGCATGCGCGGCGAGCGAGTTCTCCGACGGCGTCGCGTTGTCCTCGAAGTCCTTCGGCCGCACGATGAGCGCCTCGGCGTCGACCCCGGTGGTGAAGAACCCGCCGTGCTCGTCGTCGGCGAACAGAGACACGAGCGCGGCGGCCACGGTGCGCGCTTCGTCGAGCCACGCGATGTCGTCGACCTCCGCCAACGTGATCATGGCTTCGAGCAGCGCCGCGTGATCCTCTGCGTACGCGAGGATCTGCGCGCGACCGCCTTGCCACGAACGGAGCAGACGACCGTCGTCGCGCCGGAGCTCCTGGACGAGGAAGCGTGCGTTCGTACGCGCCGCGTCCATCCAGTCGGCACGCTCCAGCACGAACGCGGCTTCGGCGAGCGCGTCGAGGAACAGCGCGTTCCACCCGAGCAGCACCTTGTCGTCGAGCCCGGGCCGAACCCGCGCATCACGCACGGCGAGGAGGCGGGGAAGTGCGCGCGCCACGGCCGGCGGTCGATCTTCGTCGCGATGCACGACGTGCAGGATGTTGCCACGGAAGCCGGTGTGCGGATCTTCGAAGTTGCCGTCGTCGGTGACACCGAAGTAGCGGATCACCTCGTCGGTGTCCTCGCCACACACCTCGCGGATCTCCGCCATCGACCAGCAGTAGAACTTGCCCTCCACGCCTTCGGAGTCGGCATCCTCGGCGGAGAAGAAGCCGCCATCGGGATGACGGAGGTCGCGCAGCACGTAGGTGACGATCTCCTCCGCGACGCGCCGGTCGCGGACCTCGCCGGTGACGAGCCATCCGTGCAGATAGGCCCGGAGCAGGAGCGCCTGGTCGTAGAGCATCTTCTCGAAGTGGGGCACGAGCCAGTACGCGTCGACGGAGTAGCGGTGGAAACCGCCCCCGACCTGGTCGTACATGCCGCCCGCCGCCATGGCATCGAGCGAGACCCTGACCGTGTCGAGCGTCTCCTCGTTCGGACGGCGAGCGAGCGTCGCGAGCAGGAACGTGAGCGTCATGGCCTGCGGGAACTTCGGCGCGCCACCGAAGCCACCGAAACGCGGATCGAAGCGCGCACGCGTCGACGCAACCGCCAAGTCGAGCACCGCGGGATCGATCGGCGCGCTGGTCCCCGCGGGATCGGATCCCACTCCGATCGCGTTCCCGCGCGAGATCGCGTCGGTCAGTGAGCCAGCCTGTTCCAGCAGGTCGCTCCGGCGTTCGTGCCAGGCCTCGTCGACCGCTTCCATCACCCGGACGAACCCGGGCATCCCCTGGCGATCCGTGCTCGGGTAGTAGGTGCCCCCGAAGAACGGCCGGCCGTCGGGGGCGAGGAACATCGTCATCGGCCACCCGCCGTGGCCGGACAGGGTCTGGACCGCTTGCATGTAGATGGCGTCGACGTCGGGGCGCTCCTCGCGGTCGACCTTCACGTTCACGAACCGCTCGTTCATGACCGCTGCGATGTCGGGGTTCTCGAACGACTCGTGGGCCATCACGTGGCACCAGTGGCACGCCGAGTAACCGATCGACAGGAGGATGGGCTTGTCCTCAGCCCGGGCACGCGTGAACGCTTCTTCACCCCACGGGTACCAGTCGACCGGGTTCTCCGCGTGTTGGCGCAGGTACGGACTGGTCTCTCCCGCGAGTCGGTTCACCCGTCGCAGGCTAGGTGGACGTGTGCCTTCTGTGGCGAGCGTCCTAGCCTTCGCGCGATGGAGACACGACGACGCTCTCAGTACACCGACGCCGCGATCGACACCTATGCGGGAGAGCACTCGACCGGGCCCGACGACGTGCAACGGCGACTCCAGGCGACCACCAAGGAGAACACGGGCTGGGCCGTCGCGATGCAGATCGGCGACGACCAAGCGGTGCTGATGGAGATGATCGTGCGGGCCATGGGTGCGCGCCGGGCGGTCGAGATCGGCACGTTCACCGGCTACTCGTCGCTCGCGATCGCTCGGGGCATCGGGCCTGAGGGTCGGCTCCTGTGCTGCGACGTGAGCGAGGAGTGGACGGCGATGGCGCGCACCGCGTGGGACGAGGCGGGGGTTGCCGACCGCATCGAGCTGAAGATCGGCCCTGCGATCGACACCCTGCGCGCGCTGCCGCTCGAGGAGCAGTTCGACTTCGCGTTCATCGACGCAGACAAGACGGGGTACCCCGCGTACTACGACGAGATCCTCCCGCGCCTGCGCGTCGGAGGCCTGATCCTGATCGACAACACGCTGCAAGGTGGCCGCGTCATCGACGACACCGTCGACGACGAGAACGTCACCGCGATCCGCGGACTCAACGATGCCATCGCGCGCGACGAGCGGGTGAAGGTTGTGCTGCTGCCGATCGGCGACGGCGTCAGCGTGGTGCAGAAGCAGTAGGCCCGTTCGCGGCGGCGTCGGCCTGGCGCCGCGCCCAGCGATAGTCGGGTTTGCCCGACGGCGACCGCATGATCGCGTCGACGAGCACGAGTCCGCGCGGGATCTTGTAGGGCGCGAGGTGGCCGTGCACGTGCGCGGCCAGTGGCTCGAGCGTGACCGTCGCCCCGATGCGAGGTTGCACCACCGCGACGACACGCTCACCCCAACGTTCGTCGGGCACGCCGACGACCACCGCGTCGAACACGTCGTCGTGGGACTTCAGCGCAGCTTCGACCTCTTCGGGGTACACCTTCTCGCCGCCGGTGTTGATCGAGACGGATCCGCGGCCGAGCACCGTGATGGAGCCGTCGGCCTCGATGCGGGCGTGGTCGCCGGGAACCGACCAACGGATGCCGTCGACCACGGGGAACGTCTCGGCGGTCTTCACGGGGTCCTTGTAGTACCCGATCGGCACGCGGCCCCGGCGCGCCAGTTTGCCGACGACTCCCACCGCGGCCGGACGCAGGTCGTCGTCGAGGACGGTGGTCTCGTCGTTGAGGTGGAAACGGGGTGGACCCTGGGTGGTGCTGCCCGGCGCGGTGACCATCGCGCCCTGACCGCCCGACTCCGACGAGCCGAACCCGTCGATGAGGATCGTCTCGGGAAGCGCTTCGACCCACGCCGTCTTCACGGTGGGTGAGAGGACCGCGCCACCCGAGAGCACGGCGCTGAGCGACGAGGTGTCGGGACGCGGCTCGAGCCGGGTGATCGTCTCCACGAGCGGGCGGGCGAACGCGTCGCCGACGATGACGAGAAAGCTCACCCGCTCACGCTCGACGAGACGCCAGAGCTGTTCCGGGTCGAAGCGGTGCTCAGCCGACATGACGACCGTGCCCCCGCCGAACAGGGTGTTCACCGCGAACCAGTGCGCGGTGCCGTGCATGAAGGGGCACGCGGGCAGGCAACGTCGCTTGGCGTCGAGGTTGCCGGTGATCTGCTCGGGGCTCGTGATCGGGTCGCCGCCGATCCCACCGCCGCCGAAGCCGGCGAAGAAGATGTCCTCGGCTCGCCACATCACGCCCTTGGGCTTCCCGGTCGTGCCGCCCGTGTAGAGGATGTAGAGGTCGTCGGCGGAGCGGGGCCCGAAGTCGCGGATCGGCGACGCGGCGCCGAGCGCGGCCTCGTACTCGGTGGCGTCGAGGGTGACGAGGTCGGCGCTCACGGCCGGGGAGTCGTCGTCGACGACGAGGTAGCGCACGAGGAGTGGAAGCTCCTGGTGGATGGTGGCGAGCTTCGGCGCGAACTCGCGGTGGAAGACGACTGCTTTGGCGTCGGCATCGTCGAGGAGGTAGCGCAACTCGTCCTCGACGTATCGGTAGTTCACGTTCACGGGCACGGCACGCAGCTTGAACGCAGCGAGCATCGCCTCGAGATACTCGGTGCCGTTGTAGAGGTACAGCGCGACGTGATCACCCGGACCGACGCCGTGGGCAGCGAGGTCGTGGGCAAGCTGGTTGGCTCGTGCTTCGAGCTCGAGGTAGCTCAGCCGACGGTCGCCACACACCAGTGCCTCGCGCTCCGGGTTCGCGTCGGCGACGGCCTCCCAGAGGTCGGCGAGGTTGAACTCCATGAGCGCGTGAACCTAGCCCTGGTTCCTCAGCGAAAGCCCGATCAGAAGAAGCCTGATCAGAAGAAGCCTGATCAGAAGAAGTCGGTACCGCCGTCGACGGGGATCGTGGCGCCGACCACGAAGCTCGACAGCTCCGAGCACAGGAACACGACCACGGGTGCGACCTCCTCGGGGAGACCGACCCGCCCGATGTCGTTCGACGCGCCGTAGTCGCGGCGGATGGCCTCGTACGCGGCTTCGAGCGGGCCTTCGGGCAGTCCGGCGAGATCGGTGCCCACGAGGTACGACGCGAGCGTCGGTGACATCACCGTGCCCGGTGCGACGGTGTTCACGATGATGCCTTCGGGGGCCAGGGCGCGCGACAGGTTCTTCGATGCGCTCGCCATCGCGGCCTTGGCCGCGGTGAAGCCGATGAGGTTCGGGCTCTGGTGGCGGATCGCCGACGCGGCGACGTTCACGATGCGCGCCACGGTGGCCTTGCGCAGCAGTGGGAGCGCCGCACGGGTCGTACGCACCATCGTGAGCACGCCGAGCTCGAACTCGGTGAGCCACTCGGCGTCGGTGAGATCGTCGAGACCGCCGACCGGGGCCGGCCCGACGGTGTTCACCAGCGCGTGGCACTCGCCCCAGCGTTCGTCGAGGAACGTGAAGGCAGCCTCGACCTCGCCGGTGGCGAGCAGATTGCACTCGAGGCCGATGGCGTCGGCGGCGCCCGCGGCGATCAGCTCTTCTTCGGTCTCGCGCAGGTCCTTCGGGGTGCGCGCGAGCACGGCGACCCGGCACCCTTCGGCAGCCAACATCAACGCCGACGCACGGCCGACGCCCCGAGTTCCACCCGCGACCACCGCGGCGCGACCGGTGAGTCCGAGATCCATCGCTACGCGCGCAGCTGCTGCGCGAACGCGGCCGCGCTCAAGGGTGCGCCGGTGGCGTCGGTGACGAGCTGATCCCAGCGCTTCGATGCGCCAGGCGCGAAGACCTCGCGGACCATGAGCTCGCCGGCGCGCTCGGTGTCGACCATGCCACCCACCCGCTCGACGAGCGTGGCGTGCAATTGCGACGCGAACAACTCCCCGTAGAGGTAGTTCTGGTAGTAGACGGGCGCGACCGCGAGGTGGATCTTGGCCGCCCAGTCGGGCGCGTGACGATCGTCGGGCCGCGCCACCAGCTGGAAGCGCTCCACCAGATCCCACCACAGCGTGTCGAGGTCGGCGTCGGGATCCGCGTAGAGCGATCGTTCGAAGGTGGTCATCACCAGCACCCAGCGGGCGAACACGAGCAGCGCTGCGCGTTGCGCCGTCGCGAGGTCGGCGCGCAGCTGCTCGGCCGTGGCGGGATCGACCGCCGCCACCGTGACCAGCCATTCCTCTTCGCGTGGCAGACGGCCCATGAGCATCGCGATGCCCTCGGTGGTGAGGGCGTGGCTCGCGCCGCGGAGCAGCCACGGCAGCGACCGGTCGCATTCGCGGTCGTAGATCGCGTGGCCGAACTCGTGGAGCATCGTGTCCATCCAGCGCTCGCTCGGCTCGACGTTGCACAAGACCCGGACATCGCCGGCGCGATCGATGTCGATGCAGAACGCATGCTGGCTCTTGCCGTCGCGCGCGTACAGGTCGCTGTGCGAGAAGACAGGACGCACGTCGAGGCCGAGCCCGTCGTAGGTGCGCAACGTCAGCGCTTCGAGGTCGGCGTCGGTGAAGAGGTGATCGAGCGCGACCGCACCGTCGGTCGGGGGGCTCTGGAAGAACGGATCGTCGAAGTGCCAGGGGCGGAGCTCGTCGCTCGGGCAGCCGAAGCGCGCCGCGAGGGCCTGATCCAGTTCTGCCTTCCACACGCGGAAGGGTTCGGCGGTCGCGTGGTCGACCTCGTCGAGGGTCGCGAAGAGGCGTTCCTCATCGAGCTCACTCGTGGCCAGGGCGAGGGCGAAGTGGTCGCGGTACCCGAGGCTCTGCGCCGCTTCGTTGCGACGCCGTGCGAGCTCTCGCACCTGGTCGGCGACCTCCGGCCCGATCGCCTTCGACGCCTCCCAGGCGTTGCGTCGCGTCGCGGTGTCGTCGCTGGTGCGGAGGATCTCCGCGATCTGGTTGTCGTCGACCCGCCGGCCATCGATCGTGCCGCGGAACGAGTTGAAGGTCGACTCCACCTGGGTCTCGAGCTCGACGATGGCGCGCCGGAGCTCGACGGGCACCTGGTGCGGCACGAAGGCGTCGTGCAACAGGTCGAGCTGACGGGCGAGCAGCGGATCGCCCGGACTGAGGTCCCGCGCGGCACGGAGCTCCGCGAACACGTCGGGGTCGGACAGGTACTCGCGGCGAGCGAGCTCGGCATCGGTGCGTCGGGCATCGGCCTCGGGTGAGGCGTCGGTGTTCGAGACCCACCACGACTCCGCGAGCTCGATCTCGAGTGGCCGCAGCTCCGCTTCGAGGTCGGCCACGAGCTGCTCGGCGGTGCGCATGCGCGGAGTCTACGGAGGGTGCCTCTCGTCTCGCTGGGCGCGAGGGTCGGTTCGTGGCGTTGCTGCCGCGTGAATTCGATGGTGAGGTGCAGCGCCGCGCCGGGTGTCGCTCGTAGGCTCCCGTCGTCGTTGTCGAGCAGTGGGAGAAGCAACCTCGATGCGAGGCGAGATCCTCTGGGAGCCGACAGCCGACGCGCTCACGCAGACCGAGCTCGGGAAGTACCTCGGGTGGTTGCGCGACAACGGCGGTCCGTCGTTCGAGCGATACGACGACCTCTGGCGCTGGTCGGTCGACGAGCTCGGCGCGTTCTGGGAGTCGTTCGCCAGTTGGGTCGGCACCGAGTGGGGCGTGGCACCGAGCTCGGTCTTGCCCTCACGGGCGATGCCAGGCACGCGGTGGTTCGAGGGCGCCACACTGAACTACGCCGAGCACGCACTACGCACCGCTGAGCGTCGCGGCGACGAGACCGCGGTCGTCGCCCACAGCCAGACGCGCGCACCGATCGCGCTGTCATGGGCCGAGTTGGCCGAGGCAGTGTCTCGGTGTCGGGCTGGCCTGCAGCGACATGGCGTCGGTCGCGGCGACCGCGTCGTCGCCTACACGCCGAACATCCCCGAGACGCTGGTCGCGTTCCTCGCGACGGCGAGCCTCGGCGCGATCTGGTCGTCGTGCGCGCCCGAGTTCGGTACGAAGTCGGTGGTCGACCGGTTCGTCCAGGTCGAGCCGAAGGTGCTGCTCGCCGTCGACGGCTACCGCTACGGCACGAAGGACATCGACCGCCTTCCCGAAGTCGCCGCCATCGAAGCGGCGCTCCCGACGCTGGTGCACACCGTTCGCCTTCGATACCTGGGCACGGGTGAAGACACGTGGGGTGAGCTGCTCGCCGAGCCCGGGCCGCTCGAGTTCGACCACGTGCCGTTCGATCACCCGCTCTACGTGCTGTACAGCTCCGGCACGACCGGACTCCCGAAGGCGATCGTGCATGGCCACGGCGGCATCACGCTCGAGCACCAGAAGACCCTGCGACTCCATCACGATCTGGGTGAAGGCGATCGGTTCGCCTGGTTCACCACCACCGGCTGGATGATGTGGAACTACTTGATGTCGGGCCTGCTCGTCGGGACGACGATCGTGCTGTTCGACGGCGATCCCGCCTTTCCCGATCTCGGCACGCTCTGGCGGCTCGCGGCCGACACGGAGCTCGATGTCCTCGGGGTGAGCGCGTCGTTCCTGATGGCATGCCGCAAGGCAGGCGTGGTCCCGCCGCCGCACGAACTGCGGAGTGTGGGGAGCACGGCATCGCCGCTGCCCCCCGACGGGTTCCGCTGGGTGCACGACACCGTCGGCGCCGACGTGCAGGTTGCGTCGATGAGCGGTGGCACCGACGTGTGCACGGCGTTCGTGGGAGCGTCGCCCTGGCTGCCGGTGCGCGCGGGTGAGATCAGCGGCCGCATGCTCGGATGCGACGTGCAGGCCTTCGATGCGGATGGTGCGCGGTGCGCGGCGGGTGAGCAGGGCGAGCTCGTGATCACATCACCCATGCCGTCGATGCCCGTCGGTTTCTGGAATGACCTCGACGGCACCAAGCTTCACAACGCCTACTACTCCGACTTCCCCGGGGTGTGGCGTCATGGCGATTGGGTCACGTTCTACGACGACGGCGCGTGCGTGATCTCCGGCCGTTCGGATGCGACCTTGAATCGGGGCGGTGTTCGCCTCGGCACGAGCGACTTCTACGCCGTCGTCGACGCGCTGCCCGAAGTCGACGACAGCCTCGTGGTGTACCTCGAGGGGAGCGACGAGGACGTGATGGGGGAGTTGCTCCTGTTCGTCGCGCTCGCACCGGGCGTCGAGCTCGACGACGATCTTCGCAAGCGCATCGCCGGTGCACTGCGCACCGAGCTCTCGCCGCGGCACGTGCCCGACGTGCTCCACGCCGTCCCCACGATTCCGCGCACCCTGTCGGGCAAGAAGCTCGAAGTGCCGGTGAAGCGGATCCTCAACGGCTCGAAGGCCGACGACGTGGCGAGCCGCAGCTCGTTGTCGGATCCCGACTCGCTCGACTGGTTCGAGGAGTTCGCACAGACCCGCACCTGAGCTCTGATCAGCGGTTCGGTGCTGCGTCGGGGGAGCGGAGGTTTGGCGACGGCTCCACGTCGGGAAATCCACCTTCGTGCGCGTCAGTCCTGCCATGATCGTCGGAGGGCAGACCGGCCGAAGGGGGGCGGGGTGCTGAACGACACCGAGATGCGACTGGGACGGGGCCATGCCCCATGGCATGCCGCGTTGCTGGCCGTCAGCACGTTCGTCGCCGCCGCGCTCGCAGTGGTCGCAACACGCTGAACCCGGTTCCTCGCCGCGTGCAGCGAGCCGTCGCTCGACGAGCCCGTACCTCCTACGAGAAAGCCCCCGCACCGAAGTGCGGGGGCCTTGTCGTTGCTGGCGGGGCCGTGCTCAGGATGCGCAGTAGGTGTTGATCTGGTCGGTGACCTTGACGAGGTGGTCGTGGACCGTGTTGGCCCAGTCGATGCGCTCCTGGAGGAACTTCACGCGGTCCTCCTGGTTCTTGGCCTGGGCGTCGGCGAGGCGGGTGTTGAGCGAGGCGGTCCGCTGCTCGACCTTCCCGAGTCGCTCCTGGATCTTCGGGAGACGGGCAGTGGCCTTCTCGCAGAACGCCTGCTTGTGCGTTGCGGCCGGAGCATCGGCGGTCTGAGCGGCTGCGATTCCGGCACCACCGACGACTGAGATTGCGCCGATCATGCCCGCAGCAGCCAAATGGCGGAGTTTCATGGAAGGACCTCTCGTTCGGGGCTGATGATCACAGTCTCGGAGAAGGTTGTAGTTCTCCGGTCAGCCGAATGTGAGGAACGTGCCAAGCCGTCGGCTGCTCCTGGGCGCTTCAGGAGCCTGGGCTTCAAGAGTCGGTGTCCCGCCGCGCCGCGACGTGTTGCTCGATGCGGCGCTCCTCGAGATCGAGGATCTCGTCGTCGGACGACGCCTCGACCGCGACCAGGCGGTCATCCGCGTCGGGCGAAGCGTGCACGAGCTCGTCGAGCTTGAGCTGGAAGGCCAGCTGCTCTCGCCGTTGCGTGTGCTGGAGAACGAACACCATCACGAGCGTGGTGCTCGCGCAGAGGTTTCCGAAGACGAACTGCACGTCGGAGTCGAAGCCGGTGGCGATCACGACGACCCAGCTCGCAGCGACGAGCACGGCCACCACGATCGCCATCGTCGGTCGGGTGGTCATCTCGTTGACCCGGTGCACGGCTCGGCTCGTGCGGGGACGCTGCGCGGTCGGGACCTCGTGCTTGGCGGAGATGGGCATGTCGAGTGGTACCCGATCCAGGGAGAGAAGAGCGTTTACCCGTGTTGCTGCGGGCTGAGTGAGGGGCGGGAGGGCTATGCCCTCCGAACGAAGTACACGATCAGGACGATGAGGAGGATGATGACGACGGTGCCTAAGCCGATATACATGACTCGTTCCTACCCCCATCGAGTCAGATTCGAAACCCGTCGCGTGTGCGGATCCTCGCACCGTGACCGACGTCGCTCTCAATGCGGCACGACGAAGCGCCGAATCCACACACGTGCCCAAGCTGGAAGTCGACGACAGGCTCGTCACCTCGCCCGACTGCGAGACCGAGGTGCTGGTCGCGCCGGTGGTCGACGCGCCGCGCCCCGCCGTGCTGCTCCAGGACAGCGGCGTCTGTCCCGAGTGCTTGACGCGCAACGCGGTCGAGGCCCCAGTCGACTTCGAGGGCTGGGGTGATCGGCCTCGGAGGATCGGTCCGTGCATCACCTGCGCCCAGCAGTTGTTCTACATCCCGGGCGACACCATGCTCATCGTCTGGAACCTGGGCGACTGAGCAGAGCGGCCCCGTTTCACGTCGCGGCTCGCTGCCCCGAGCGCGGTCAGCTCGCCGCAAGCTTCAGGCGAAACCACGCACGAGCCACGATCGAATCGAAGGTCGGCGGGTCGACTTCGCTCCCCCCCGCCCCGATCACGATCACGGCGTTGTTCTCCCGCACGTACGCGACGTCGGCAACCCATCGCTCAGGCTCCAGAGGACTTTGACCCGCAAGCGTGCGTGTGGTCCTGTCCTGGATCGCGAACCGCTGATCGCCAATCGGCATCGTCGGAAGCCGCGACGCCGCGATGGTCGTCACGTTGCCCGTGACGGGATCTGAAATCTCAGTGGTCGTGCACGACAGCGCTGCTGCCTTGCTCCGCACCACGAACGTGCTTGCCTTCCTGCTGGAAGGGAAGACGTAGATGGCCTCAGCCGCGCCTACGCCGGGAGGGTTCGTGACGAAGGCGACGTTGCCATGCGTGGAGGACCCTGTTCGAAGGGCGCGAGCATCGGCGTTCGGGCCGTTGCAGCGCCCTACAGGTGACGGCGTTTCGAGCGGCTCGTTCTGCCACTCGACGAAGCCCGGAAAATCGAGGGGCGGCAGATCCTCGACCTCGATGAGGGCGTCGGTCATCTCGGCTGGCTCGAGCGTGCCCGAATGGTCGTTCGCTTCAGCGGCCGGCCCGAGCGCGCCGACCGTCACGGCCACGACCGCACTGACGACGAACCGGCGCATCTACCTACGGTAGACGGCCGTTTCGCGGCCAATTTCACAGTGCCGAGATGGGCAGTCGTTGACGCGAACGACCGTGCCGATCCTCTCGACGACGCGGAACCGCAGAGCGGCTACTTGAACCAGATGCGCTGGTACTCGCGGCTCATGGGGTGCACGAGCAGGGCGACGAGCGCGCCGTCGAACAGCAGGCTGATGATCGCGGTCGAGGTGAGCACCGACGCGCCGAACACGGCGATCAACATGACCACCTGCAGCACGGCACCGACCACGGCAACCGCGTAGCCCCAGCGCTTCTCGTTCGCGATGCCGAACCCACCGGCTCCGAGCAGGGCGATGATCGCGAGCTGCGTCAGCACCGAGGTGGCGGCCACACCGAAGATCAGCCCGAAGACGGCGTCGATGTAGCAGAGGAACGTCGCGATCACGAGGGTCTGCGGCTGGAAATGATTGACCCACTTCCAATTGTTCACGGGCTCATTCTTGTCGATGACGGAGGGGCGACGGGTATCGCCATGCGGGCCCGGAGCTGACCGCAGGCGGCGTCGATGTCGGTGCCGCGGTTGCGTCGCACCGTCGCGGTCACTCCCCGGGCTGCGAGCCGGTCGGCGAACACCTTGAGACGGGCGGCGGGCGCGGCACGGCCCTTGTACTCGGCTGTGGCGTTGAGCGGGATCAGGTTCACGTGGGCACCCCCGGCGCCGGGGAACGTGTGGAGCAGTCCGCCCAAGCGGTCGGCCTGCTCGGGATGGTCGTTGACCCCGGCGATGCAGGCGTACTCGAACGTGATCCGGCGACCGTGCGCACCGGCGAAGTCGGCGGCCGCGTCGAGCACCTCGGCGATCGGGTAGCGGCGGTTGAGGGGGACGAGCTTGTCGCGCAGCGCGTCGTCGGGCGCGTGCAAGGAGATGGCGAGGGTCACGGGGAGCTCCTCGGTGGCGAGACGGCGGATCCCGGGGACGACGCCCACGGTGCTCACCGTGAGCCGCCGGGCGGAGATGCCGAAGTCGGCGTGCAGGCGCTCGACCGCGGCCCAGGTGTTGTCGTAGTTCGCGAGCGGCTCGCCCATGCCCATGAAGACGACGTTGCTCACGCGTTGCGGGGCGGCGTGGGCGGCACGGGCGACCTGCTCCACGATCTCACCGGCGTCGAGATGACGCTCGAAGCCCGCCTGCCCGGTGGCGCAGAACGTGCACCCCATCGCGCAGCCGGCCTGCGAGGACACGCACACGGTGGCGCGAGTGGGGGAGCGCATCAGCACGGTCTCGACCTGGGCGCCGCCGCGCGCACACGTCCACAGCCACTTGGTGGTCATCTCGTCGGACGACGTCGTCGACGTGGAGAGGTCGAGCGCGAGCGGCAGCGCCTCGGCCAAGCGCTCGCGCAACGCGCGCGGCAACGCGGTCGCGTCGTCGAGCGGCCGCGGCGCGAGCAGGGCCTCCCACGCCTGGGTCGCGCGGTACTTCGGCTCGCCCCACGACTCGAGGAGCGCGGTGACATCGTCGCGGCTCGCCGCGTACCGGGAGCTCGGTGACTCGGTCATGAGCCCACTGCCTCGACATCGCGTGCGTACGCCCGATCGGTTCGGTGATCGACGAACCCGAGTGCGCGGTACAACCCCACCGCCGCAGCGTTGGCGCCGTCGACGTAGAGCATGCCGACGGTGATGCCACGGTCCGCCAGCGACTCGAGGCCACCCGTGGTGAGCGCGCGCCCGAGCCCGCGCGCGTGCCACCGAGGATCCGCACCGATCACGTAGATCTCGCCGAGCGCCACGGGCTCACGCGGTGGTTTCGGTGGGTGCACCTTCGTCCAGCAGAACCCGGCCATGCCCTCGTCGTCGAACGCGACGAGGAAACCGGCGGGGTCGAACCAGTCTTCGGCCTCGCGCTGCTCGATGAGGTCGATCGTCCAGTCACCCTGCTCGGGGTGCTCGGCGAAGGCGCGGTTGTTGACCGGCAGCCACGCCTCCTCGTCGACGCCGCGACGGAAGGTGCGCACGGTGACACCGTCGGGCCAGGCGGCCGCCGTCGGCAGGGGCAGTGGCACCCGGAGCTGGAGGAGGTCGCGGTCGTGGGCGAAACCGGTGGTGGCGGCCAGCGCGTCGTCGTCGACGGAGACGCCGTGGGCCCAGAGCGTGACCCGCCCTCCACCCGCATCGGCGATGGAGCTGATCGCTTGTGCCACCAGGGACGGTCGCAGGTCGTGGGCGCAGTCGAGTGTCGCCAGCTCCAACGACCACTCGTCGGGGTGGTGGTGTGATGCATGGGCATACGCCACGACGGTGCCGTCGTCGTCGCTGACCAGCACTCCGCGGTCGCCGAGCACGCTGTTGCCGGCGATGCCGGCCCACGTCTCGGCTCCGAGCGGCTCGACCCCCGTGACAGCTTCGACCGAGTCGGCGAGCACTCGGAGTGCCTCCGCGTCGGAGGGCGTGAACGCGTCGAGCACGCGCGTGGTGGTCACGTAGGGAGGGTACCGGGCCATCGTTCGCGGCTCTGTGTCCGTATAGGTTGCAAGGTGGGCGCGGCGGCGCTCGCGAGCACATCGGTTGGAGGCGTGATGCGGATCGACAAGTACGAACCCGGCGTGCCGTCGTGGGTCGACCTGGGCGCCCCCGACCCCCAGCTGGCCGCCGACTTCTACGGTGCGCTGTTCGGCTGGGACGCGCCGGAAGGTCCCGCCGAGGGCGGTGGCTATCGGGTCGCCATGGTCGGCGACGCGGCCGTCGCCGGCATCGGGCCGCAGCAGAACCCCGGACCACCGGTGTGGGCCACGTACGTGAACGTCGAGGACGCCGACGCGGTGGCAGCCTCCGTGACCGAGCACGGTGGCCAGGTGCTCGTGCCCCCCATGGACGTGATGGACGCGGGCCGCATGGCGGTGTTCACGGACCCCATGGGCGCGGTGTTCTCCGTCTGGCAACCCAACCAACATCCGGGCGCGCAGCTGGTCAACGAGCCCGGCACGTGGAGCTGGAGCGAGCTCATCACCAGCGACGTGCCCGCGTCGAAGGCGTTCTACGGCGCAGTGTTCGGTTGGGGTGCCGAGACCCACGGTGACGGACCGGGCGCGTACACCGAGTGGCAGGTCGGCGGTCGTTCGGTGAGCGGCCTGATGGAGAAGCCACCGGGTATGCCGGCCGACGTGCCGTCGCACTGGGGCGTCTACTTCTCGGTGGAGGACACCGACGCCGCGATCGAGCGCATCAAGGAGCTCGGCGGCGCGCTCGTCATGCCGCCGATGCAGGTCGAGCCCGGACGCATGGCCGTGGTCACCGATCCCGCGGGTGCCACGTTCAACATCATCCAGCTCGCCGAAGCATCCAGCTGAGCGTGGCGCGTCCGCGGGGCGCGAAGGCGCGCGCAGCCGAAGTCGTCCCGCGCCTGGCGCGCGCGTATCCGGACGCGGAGTGCGCCCTCGTACACGACGGTCCGTTCCAACTCCTGACCGCGACGATTCTCTCCGCGCAGACGACCGACGAGAACGTCAACAAGGTCACGCCCGCGCTGTTCGCCAGATATCCGACGGCCGACGACCTCGCGCACGCGGATCCCGACGACGTGGAGCGGATCATCCACTCGACGGGCTTCTTCCGCTCGAAGGCCAAGAACATCATCGGCATGGCGCAAGCGCTCGAGGATCGGTTCGACGGCGTGGTGCCGACGGAGCTCGACGACCTCGTGAGCCTTCCGGGCGTCGGACGCAAGACCGGGAACGTGGTGCGTTCGGTCGCGTTCGACCTCCCGGGGCTTCCTGTCGACACGCACGTCGGACGGCTCGCTCGTCGGCTGAAGCTCACCAACGAGACCGACCCGGTGAAGGCGGAGCTCGACCTCAACGGGCTGATCGCGCCCGAGGAGCGCGGGCGGTTCAGCCTGCGACTGATCCTCCACGGCCGGCAGGTCTGCTTCGCCCGCAAGCCGAACTGCGCGGTGTGCGTGCTGCTCGATCTGTGCCCGTCGGCCGATCCCAGCGGGGCGTCGGGCTAATCGGCGAGCGCCCTGGAGGCGCGCGCCAGTGCTCGGCGGGCGGCGATGAGGGACCGCTCGGCGAGGTCGAGGTCGTTGGTGATCGCGGAGTCGGGCGAGTTGCGGTAGCGGTCGCCCACGGTCTCGACGCGGAGGGCAAGGTCGTCGAGCTGCGCGCCGATCGTGGACAGCTCGGCGATGTCGGAGTGGGCCATGGCCCCAGCCTCCCCACACGAATGGCTTGCTGGGCAAGTTGGAGACGCTCTTTTCACGGCCGGAGCGCGAGATCCTCACGGTTACCATGAGCCACACCGTGCTCACCAGACTCGATCTTCGCGGCGTTGCCGACCTCGCGGCTGCGCTCCCGGCCCCTGATGCCGACGACGAGCCGCGCGCCGCGGCGCGCGAACTCATCCGTGAGGTTCGCGACGGCGGCGACGCTGCCCTCCGCGCGATCACCCGCCGTTTCGACGGTTGCGACGTCGACGATCTGCGCGTGTCGCCCGCGATCCTGATCGACGCGTTGGCGAACGCGGACCCTGAGTTCCGGAGTGCACTGGCACACGCTGCGAGTGCGATCCGCACCTACCACACAGCCCAGCTCACCGAGGCGCCTGCCGTCGAGACGGATGGCATCTCGGTGCGCGAGCTCGACCTCCCAGTGGCGCGTGCGGGCTGCTACGTGCCCGGCGGGCGCGCGACCTACCCGTCGACCGTGCTCATGACGGTGATCCCCGCGCAGGTCGCCGGTGTCCACGAGGTGGTGGTGTGCGCGCCGCCCGGGCCCGACGGAGAGATCGCCGCCCCGACCCTCGCGGCGGCGGCCGCGCTCGGTGTCGACGAGGTGTATCGCATCGGTGGTGCACAGGCGATCGCCGCGCTCACCTACGGCACCGAGAGCATCCGACCGGTCGACGTGATCGTCGGGCCAGGCAACGCGTACGTGTCCGCAGCGAAGCGCGAGGTCGTGGGCACGGTCGGCATCGACTCTCTCGCCGGTCCCTCCGAGGTGGTGGTGGTGGCCGATGCCACTGCGCCGCCCGAGTTCGTGGCCGCCGACCTGTTGGCGCAGGCGGAGCACGGGCCCGGTGGTACGGCGGTGGTCATCACGTGGGATCCCGCCACGGCCGACGCCATCGAATCCGAAGTCGAGCGCCAGCTCGGCGAGATGGACCGCGTCGACGAGGCACGCGCCACGCTCGCATCGGGCGGGCGGATCGTGCTCGTCGACGGCCCTGTCGAGGCCATGGTGGCCGTGAACGTGATCGCGCCCGAGCACCTGCAACTCATGACCGTCGATCCCGACGCCTTGCTCGCGCACGTGCGCAACGCCGGCGCGGTGTTCCTCGGTCCCTGGGCGCCCGCCGCACTCGGCGACTACGTGGCCGGCGTGAACCACGTGTTGCCGACCGCCCGAACCGCGCGGTTTGCGAGCGCGCTGCGCGTCGACACGTTTCGCAAGCACGTCCACGTGGTGGAAGCCACTGCGGCCGGCCTGGCCGGTGTCGCCCCCTACATCGAGACGCTCGCCGAAGTCGAGGGATTGGGCGCGCACGCCCGCAGCGTCCGCCAGCGCGGCGCCGTCACGCTGAGCGAGGAGCGTCGATGAGCGCGCGTGTCCCGCCGCGCAGCGACCTCTCCGCGCTCGAGGGCTACCACTCTCCTCAGCTCGACGTGTCGGTGCGTCTGAACACCAACGAGAGTCCGTTCGCGCCGCCGCCGGAGTTCGTCGAGCGCTGGCTCGCCGAGGTGCGCGACACGCCGCTCAACCGGTATCCCGATCGTGGAGCACGTGCGCTCCGCGACGCGTTGGCCAAGCAGATCGGGCAACCCGCGGAGCGATTGTTCTGCGCCAACGGCTCGAACGAGGTGCTGCAGACGCTGCTCCTCACCTATGGGGGGCCGGGTCGTCGCATCGTCACCTTCGAGCCGACGTACGCGTTGCACTCGCACATCGCACGTATCACGGGCACGGAGGTGGTGAGCGGGGAGCGTGCCGACGACTTCACGATCGACGTGTCTTCAGCACGTGCGCTGATCGCGGAGGCCCAGCCGACGATCGTCTTCGCGTGCAGCCCCAACAACCCGACGGGAACCGTCGAGCCGCAGGCGACGATCACCGCGCTGCTCGAAGCCACCGACGGTTTCGTCGTGGTCGACGAGGCGTACGGCGAGTTTGCGCCGCGGAGCTCGCTCGACGCGGTCGACGACGACGGTCGCCTGATCGTGGTGCGTACCTATTCCAAGGTCTGGTCGCTCGCCGCAGTTCGGCTGGGCTTCGCGGTGGCGCCCGCCTCGGTGGTCGACCAGCTCGAGAGGGTCGTGCTCCCGTACCACCTCTCCGTTCCCACGCAAGAGGCCGGTCGCGTCGCGCTCGACTGGAGCGACGAGATGGCGGCACGGGTCGAACAGCTCGTGCGCGAGCGCGAGCGGATCCTCACGGTGATGCGAAACCTGCCGGGGATCACGGTGTTCGACTCCGGGGCGAACTTCATCCTGTTCCGGGTCCACGGCAGTGGTCGGGCGCTGTGGGAACGTCTGGTTTCGCACAGCGTGCTGGTGCGCGACTGCTCGAGTTGGCCTCGGCTGGCCGAGTGCTTGCGCGTCACGGTCGGCACACCCGAAGAGAACGACGCGTTCCTCGACGCGCTGCAGTCATCGATCGCGGAGGTGGTGGGCTGATGGCCCGTACGGCAACGAAGCACCGGGAGACGAAGGAGACCACCATCGACCTCGTGCTCGACGTCGACGGCACCGGCACGGCCAGCGCGTCGACCGGGATCCCCTTCTTCGACCACATGCTCGAGCAACTCGGCAAGCACGGCGGGTTCGACCTTCGCATCGACGCGACCGGTGACCTCGACATCGACCTCCACCACACGATCGAAGACGTGGGGATCGTGTTCGGCGGCGCGTTCGCGGAGGCGCTTGGCGACAAGGCCGGTGTGCGTCGCTTCGCCAACGCGCTCGTGCCGCTCGACGAAGCATTGGTGCAGGTGGCGCTCGACCTGTCGGGTCGTCCCTTCCTCGTCTACGACGTCGACCCGGTGTCGGAGTGGATCGGGACCTTCGACCCGCAGCTGACGGAGGAGTTCTGGCGGGCCTTCACCGTCGCGGCCGGGATCACGCTGCACATCCGCTCGCTCAGCGGCAAGAACGGTCACCACGTGATCGAAGCGTCGTTCAAAGGTGTGGCGCGCGCGTTGCGGGATGCGGTTCGCATCGAAGGCAGCGGCGTGCCGTCGACCAAGGGCACGCTCTGAGCGCGTCCGAGAGCCCGTTCGAGCTGTATCCCGCGATCGACCTGCGCGACGGCCGGTGTGTCCGGCTGTACCAGGGCGACTACGCGCAGGAGACGGTCTACGACGAGGATCCGGTGGGTGTCGCTCGCGCGTTCTCCGATGCAGGTGCGCCGTGGATCCACGTGGTGGACCTCGATGCGGCACGCACCGGCGCGGCTACCAACCTCGCGGTGATCGAAGCGATCTGCAGCGCCGTGCCGAGCAGAGTGCAGTCGGGCGGGGGAGTGCGGAGTGCCGAGGCTGCAGCCGCGTTGCTCGACGCGGGTGTGCACCGGGTCGTGGTCGGGACAGCCGCCATCGAGCACCCCGAACTGGTCGACACGTTGGGGACGAAGCATCCTGGGCGCGTCGCCGTCGGGCTCGACGCGCGGGGGATGGAAGTTGCGGTGCGGGGATGGGTCGAGGGATCTGGCGCGGATCTCGTGGCCACCGCGGGAGCGTTCGACAGTGCCGTCGTGGGCGCACTCGTGGTCACCTCGATCGCGGTCGACGGCACGCTCGCGGGTCCCGACATCGCGCAACTCACGGCCGTGCTCGCCGCCACCTCGGTGCCGGTGATCGCCAGCGGCGGCGTCGGCACCCTCGACGATCTCCGAGCGCTGCGCAAGCTCCGCGTCGGCGACCGCACGTTGGGAGGCGTGATCGCGGGCAAGGCGATCTACGAAGGCCGCTTCACCGTGCCCGAAGCCCTCACCGCCATCAAGTAGCCGACCCCCCATTGCGCAACCTGCGTCGAAGTAGGCGAATGATCGCGGTGAAGTGACGCCGGTTCGTTGTCGACGGGTCAGGCTCGGGGTTCGCGGGCGAGGAACACGTACGAGAGGATCATCCCGGCGACGGCGGGGATGATCGCCAGGAGCGCGGGTACGCCCACCAGCGCAGCGATCCCGGTGAGGACGTAGCCCGCAATGCGGGCCGTCGCTGCCTCGCTGCCGATCGCGTGACGGACCTTCATCAGGAACGTGAAGATCGCAAGCGCGAACGCGGCGACCGCCACGAGCACCTGCCACGACTCCACCGCGTGATCCTCGCGCGGTGTCGAGCCTGATCAGGGCTCGGGCGGGCTCCACGCTGACAACGGTGATCGGACGCCGGCAGTGACCGACGCGCGTTCACGCGGATCGGTTGTCCCGGACGCTTCCTGGATAGGTGCCGCGCAGGGCCTTCACGACTTCCGGGACGTCCCGTCGCTGGATCATCAGCGTGAACGACTGATCGTCAGTGAGGTGGAAACGGGCGTGGTCGACGCCGATCCGTCCTCCTCCGCCAGACCACGTCGGCCTGTCGAGGTCGACTCGAGTGACCCGATCGCGATCCAGACGGAGCGCTTTCGGATAGGCCTCGCTGATCATCTCTGGTTGCAGAGTCTCCACGTCGAGTTGCTGCAACTCGCGCACCGGACGACCCGAGAAATGAGACGCAGGAGTCACGACGAAGCTCTTCGTGAAGACCCACGCGTTGGCGCGGATCGTGTTGCTCTGGCCGTAGTGGAACAACTTCCCGACCGCTCGCGGACGGATCCAACACGTATCAAATCGCCCAAGACAGGCCATCGGCGAATTCTCGCAGACTCCGGTCGGCCAGTCCAACGACTCCCACCGAGTGTCCGTGGCCCGACGGGCCTGCCGCACCAACTTGTGCGCCCAGGGTTCAGCTCTGCGGCGGGCTCCACGCCGACGGCGAGCCGCTCTCGTTGGCTTCCTGCTGCTTCTGGGTCGCGACGATGCGCATCGTCTCGCCGAAGCGGATGGCTTCGACCGGAGAGAGGTACTGCGCGCGCATCGCGACTTCCTTGATCGCGCGCTGGGCCAACGGCGCGCCTTGGAGCAGGCGGTCAGCCAGTGCGCGTGCCTCGGCCATCAGAT
>JBEVIU010000103.1:0-19574 GCA_040510575.1 Acidimicrobiia bacterium
GCGAATGTGCGGGGAACAACGCGGTGGTGGTCGTCGAGGTCGACGTGCCGGGGCTCGCTGCGATCGGCGGCACCGCGAGGGCGCGTGCGCGCGCCGAGGTGAGGCCGGAGTGCGCGCTCGACCTCCCAGGATGTGGCTGACGGCCAGCGCTTACCCCGTCGTGATCTTCCACAGCGCAAGCGCGACGCAAACGATGACCGACCACGCCCCGAGGACGGCGATGATCGTCCCGCCGATGACGCGCCACCGGGACGACAACAGGTAGGCGAGGCCGCAGGCACTCGCGATGATCAGCGTCGGAACGAAGTCGGCGAGATATCGCTGCGTTGCGCCGAGGTACATGCACGTCACGAGCGGACCGATGCTCGACGCAACGATGAGCCAGCGTCGTGTCCAGCTCGCCTTGACCAGCCCGACGATGGAGAGCGCGAGCAGCGCAGGCATCGTCGTGGTGACGCTGGCCATCGCGTCGGTGCCGAGGTAGCTGTGAATGCCGATCAGCTTGACGCCCGAGTTGAGCGGGCCGCCCGGAGCTCTGATCCAAGGGAAGTCACCGGTGAAACTCAGCAGGTCGGGTCGGAAGTATTGGTAGAGGTTGGTCGCGATGAACCTGGGGTGGGTCGATCCCGCCTTCACGAGGGTCAGGCACTTGTCCCATTTCACGCAGCCGATCAGATGATTCTGTGGCGGATACAAGGCGCCGAACTTCCAGAGCATGACGACTGCATACAGGCCCACGGCCGCGACTGGAGCGGCGATGCACAGCAGCCAGTCGCGTCGAAGGACTGCCACGACGCCGAGGACCGCCACCGCGCCGATGCCGACAGTTGGTCGGGCCGACAAGGAGAGCGTCGCCGCCGTGATGGCGACGAGCGTCCAGACTCGTGACGGTTTCTAGATCAGACGCAGGGCGGCCCACGTGGTGACCAGCGCGAACGACGCACCCCAGATCGTCGCTTCCTCGTATACGAGCGCTCTGAGTGACAGCGTCATGAGCGCGGAGCCCATGAGTGCGACAAAGGTGAATGCGCCCGCGACCCAGCCGCGGATCCCTACTTGTTCGGCAATGCCTGCGATCGCGAAGCCCGCGAGCAGGAATGCCATCGTCATGTAGGCCGGCGCCAGGAACGGTTCGTCGAGAGGATCGTCTGCGGAGACGAACAGCATCACCGGCAACCGGAGGATCGCAGGCGTCGGTCCGACGTATCCGTAGTGCTTTCCGTCGATCCGGATCGACTCTTCTCCGGCTGCGGCAAAGGGAACGTTGATCCTGCCGTGGAGCAGCGACTGGGCCTGGTTCTCGTAGAACCGCGATTGTGGGGGCTGGTCGGCGACGAAGGTGAATCCCCGGGACACGATCACGAGGAAGATCGCCGTCGCGATCGCCACCGCGATGATCGATGGTCGCGCCGTCCAAGGTGACCGGCGAGTCGCCGGAAGCTCGACATCGAGCACGGCGAGCGGCGCGGCCACAGGCGTCAGTCGGTGATGGTGACGTCGAAGGTGGCCGTCTTCGCCGGCGGCACGCCCTGCTCGAACGATCGCGCGTAGTTGAGTACGAGTGTGGTCGAACCGGTGCCCTGGGAGCGGAACGTGATCCGCTGCGTCCCCTGCGCGCCGGGTTGCGAGCCGCCCGGCACCTGCTCGGTCGTCATCTGCTGGAGCTTCGGGTTGGTCACCGCGGTCCACTCGTACCCGGTGCCCGCCGTGGAGGGCAGCTCGATCACGAACGCGTGCTCGAGCGCCACCGTGATGTCGGTGTCGTCCTCGGTGTACGTGGGCACCCCGTCCGACGGGCCGTCGGACGTCGCGTTGGTGGTGTCGGAATTCGAGCCGGAGCCGGAGTCCGAATCGGAGTCGCTGCACGCGGTGAGCACGCCGACACCGAGCACGAGCACGGCGGCGAGCGCGCCGAACTGGCGGACGCGGGAGCGATGCATGTCGGCGACGTTACGCCGGACCCGATCGGGCTCGACGGCAATCCGAGCGCGGCTCAGAGCAGGGCGAGCAGCCGACGCGCCGCGTCCTTGTCGAGGTACTCGTTCCAGTTCCCGCACTTCGGCGACTGGACGCACGACGGGCATCCGTCGTCGCACGGACACGTGGTCACCAGCTCGTGCGCGGCCGCGACGTGCTCCGTCAGCCGCGCGTACGCGAGCTCGGCGATGCCGGCGCCGCCGGGATAGCCGTCGTACACGAAGATCGTCGGCTCACCGGTCTGGGGGTGGATCGCCATCGAGACGCCCCCGACGTCCCAGCGGTCACAGATCGCGAACAGCGGGAGCAGCCCGATCAATGCGTGCTCGGCCGCGTGCACCGCACCGATCACGCGCGTGGTGTCGACCCCCGCGCCGACGAGCGACTCGAGCGGCACCGTGTACCAGCACGCGCGTGTCGTCAGCTCGCGGGGCGGGAAGTCGAGCGGGACGGTGTCGATGATCTCGTTGGTCGACGACTTGCGGCGTTGATACGCGACGAGATGATGGGTGACCACCACGGAGCCGAGGTGCGCGACCCCGGCACCGATCGACACGTGGTCGTCCTCATCGAGGATCGAGATGTCGATGTCCTCTCGCGGTTGGGTGTGCTCGTCGAGATCGTCGGCGGCTTCGAGCATCGCGACGTGACCGTCGGTGTCGAGTGTGGCCACCCGGTACTGGCGGCCCTGGTGGAGGTAGATCGCGCCCGGATGCGCAACCTGGAACACGCGCGCGGCGTCGACCGTGCCCACCAGGCGACCGCCCGCATCGACGAGCTGGTACTCGAGCGAAGAGCCGCTGCGCAGTCCGACTCCGGCCGCGGGCGGGCGGCGCCCGATCCAGTACACGCGCCCGTCGCGCACCTTCACGAGGTCGTCGACGACCAGCTCGCGCACTGCGTCGTCGAGGCAGTCGCCGAACCACTGCTCGTCGTCGTGGGTCAAGGGTCGCTCGTGGGCGGCGCACGCGATCTGTGCCCTGGCCACGAACGGGTTCGCGGGATTCACGACCGCCGCCTCCGACGGGCGGGCGAGCAGCTCACTGGGATGCCGCACGTACCACTGGTCGAGCTGGTCGTCACCGGCGACGAGCACCGCGGCCGCGCGCTGCGTGCCCCGGCCGGCACGACCGATCTGCTGACGCATCGATGCGAGTGTGCCGGGGAAGCCGTTGCACACCACCGCATCGAGGGCGCCGACGTCGATGCCGAGCTCGAGCGCGTTGGTGGCGACCACGCCGCCGAGCTCACCCGAGGCGAGCTTCGCTTCGAGCTCGCGGCGCTCGTCGGCGAGGTAGCCGGCCCGGTACGCGGCGATCTCAGGCGCTGTACCCGTCGCGCACACCTCGTCGAGCATGCCGCGGGCCTGCGCTGCGACGAGCTCCGCGCTGCGACGACTTCGTGTGAAGGCGAGCGTCTGGTGCCCCTCCTCCACGAACCGTGTCATCAGCATCGCGGTCTCGAGGTTGGCCGACGCGCGCGCACCGGTGTGCTGGTCGAGCAGCGGACGTTGCCACACCGCGAACGTTCGTTCCGGGCGCGGTGCACCGTCGCCCGAGATCGCCTCGACCGGGAGCCCGCAGAGTTGCGACGCGAGCTCGGCCGGATTGCCGATTGTCGCGCTGGTGAAGCAGAACACAGGATCAGCGCCGTACTGCGCGCAGAGGCGGCGCAGTCGGCGCAGCACGTGTGCGACGTGCGAGCCGAACACACCGCGCAGCACGTGCAGCTCGTCGATGACCACGTAGCGCAGTCGCATCAGGAACGTGGCCCACTTCGCGTGCGACGGGAGGATTCCGACGTGCAGCATCTCGGGGTTTGTGAGGAGCACGGACGCGTTCGCCCGCGCCCAGGTGCGCTCGTCGGGTGACGTGTCGCCGTCGTAGGTGGACGCGACGAGGTCGGGCAGGAGCCATTCGCGGAGCGAGCGCAGCTGATCTTGCGCGAGCGCCTTCGTGGGAAACACGAGCAGCGCGGTGTCCTGGGTGCCGTCGAGCACCGACTCGACGATCGGGAGCTGATAGCTCAGCGACTTGCCGGACGCAGTCCCTGTGGTGAGCACCACGCTGCGCCCGTCACGGAGCGCGTCGACGGCGCGAGCCTGGTGGTCCCACAACGCGGTGATCCCATTGCGGATCAGGCACGAGCGCAGCTCGGGCGAGAGACCGTCAGCCGGCTCGGCGAAACGCGCGGGCTCGGCCGGCGTGCGAGCGGTGAAGATCACTCGCTCCTGCAGCTGCGGCTCGTCGGCGAGGAGGTCGAGTGTGTCGCAGGCGTCCGACCGTGCGCGCCCTCCGGGTGCCGATTCACCGGGCGCCAGTTCCCCAGGAGGTCGGGCACCGGGCATCAGTGGGACTGCAGAACTCCGTCGTCAGCCATGTCGGCGAGGAGCGACTCGGCGTCGGCGGTCTTGGCGAGGTTGGAGCCGTTGCCCGAGTTGGCCACGGGCAGGAGCACGTTCTTCACGTTGTTGGCGTCCACCGACAGCGCGAGTTGGCCGAGTGCCAGGAGGTCGCGCACACCGAGGCCGTCGAGCTTCACGTGGCGGCCCGCGGTCGCGACGAGCCGGATCGTGTCGCCCGCGCCGGGCTGCTTCGCCTGCAGCGTCTTCAGCGCCGAGAGCAGCACAAGTCCCTGGTTGACCGTGCGGTCGAGGTCGCCGCGGGGCAGGGTGTAGCGGTTGCGCGACAACGCGAGTGCCTGGTCGCCGGTCAGATGGTTCGGCCCAGCGGTGAAGAAGGCACCCGAGTTCTCGTCGGCCATGTCGTAGGGGATCTCGACGTCGATGCCGCCGATCTCGTCGACCATCTGCACGAAGTTGGGGAAGTTGGCGCGGATCACGTAGCTGATCGGGAGCCCGGTCACGGCCGACACCGCGTCGGCCTCTGCGCGCAATCCGAAGTTCTTGTCGCTGCCGACGATGTAGGAGTTGAGCTTCGCACCCGTGGGCCCCTCGGTGTCGCGGGGGATGTCGAGGATCGTGGCCGAGCCCAACGAAGGGTTGATGCCGATCACATGGATGGCGTCGGCGAGACCGGGATCGTCGTGCGCCTCGTTCGGGTCGTCGGAGCGCGCGCCGGTCCCGATCACGAGCGCGAAGAACGGTTGATCGGGTGCGCCGGTGTACTGCGCGCCCGCGAGCTTCGACACCTGGAACCACACGGCGCCGGACGCGGGTGTCGGGCTCCCGATCGCCACCCACGCAGCGGCCAACGTGCCCGCAACGAGCAGCCCGCACGCGATCGGCGCGAGCACGACGGTCACGAGTGTGCGGCGCCGCGTGCGCGCGCTGGTGAGCGAGGTCATTTCGGCGCCGCCGGTGTCGCCGCTGCTGTGGTGGTGGTGGCGTCGAGGGTGCCGCCGTCGCGCGTGACGCCCATCTTGTAGGCGCTCACCTTCCACGCGCCGGCGGCGTCGGGCGAGAGCACGAAGTACCCGGTGCGCACGATGTGCAGTGGTTTCGCCTTGCCCTCGGCGGCGGCGGTGATGTCGACGTTGATGGTGGCGGTGAGCGCCACGAGATTGCCCTCCTGGTCGCCCAAGCCGGTGATCGCGACCGGCTGCGCCACCACGTCGAGGTCGGTCGACACCTTGGGCAGCCCTTCGTCGACCAGCGCGGGCCGGTCGACGCCGCTCACCGGGGCCAACGCGGCGCCGTCGACCACGGGCGCGAGGTCGCCGGCGGGCTCGCCGCTCCGGAGCGGCGCGACCGTCGCCACCTGGAGGTAGTCGCCGATCGTGTCGATCACGCCGTCGGCGATGTCTTGGCTCACCGTCACCGGCGGACCGGCCGAGTCGGCGGTGACCTCGCCGGCTTCGAGCGTGACGTTGGTGTCGGCGCCGGGCGTCGCGGTGGATCCGCCGCCTCCGTCAGAGGAGTCGTCGCCGCCGCCGGCGAACAGCACCACACCGACCACGACCGCGATCACGACCAGCACGGCCGCGCCGATCATGAGGCCGGTACGGGAGCGGGAGCGCGACTGCGCTCGGCGCTCGACGCGAGTGGGGGAGTCGGTCATCGCGCCGGTCAGGCTATGAGACGGGCGCGGCCACTCCAGGTCACCCGAAGTCGACCAGCAAGCGACGTCGACCCGCTATCTAGGATGTCGTGAGCGAGGAGGATCGATGCCCTTCAAGAAGATGGTCGAACGTCTCACCAAGCCGACCGACGAGATCGACCGCGAGCAGCTCGCCGTGTTCTGCGACGCGCGCCTGCTGGCCCCGATGGACGCGTTGGTCGCGCGTCAGCCCGTGCGTGTCGGTGGCGAGATCCGCTCCGTGCGCATCGTGCCGCGAGCCGGTGCGCCCGCGCTCGAGGTGACGGTCAGCGACGGTCGTGGCTCGGTGGTGGCGGTCTTCCTCGGGCGGCGCAAGATCGCCGGATTGTCACCGGGCCGCAAGGTTGCGCTGCAGGGAGTGGTCGCGCAGGCTGCCACCCGCGCCACGATCACCAACCCGGCGTACGAGCTGCTGTCCTGACTGTCCGCGCCAGCGGACGGGTCAGGCGCCGGTGAGGATGCGGCGGACTTCGTCCTCGGAGTCGGGCGTGACCATCGCGAGCACTTCGTCGCCGGCCTCGAAGATCGAATCGCCGCGTGGCATCACCACGTGCTCGCTCCGCACGATCGCGACGATCGTCGCGTCGCGGGGCACGTCGAGGTCCTTGAGGGCCTGGTCGATCGCCGGCGAGTCCTCCGCGAGTGTGACCTCCACGAGTCGCGCCTGACCACCCTCGAACTGGAGGATGCGCACGAGGCGTCCCACGGTGACGGCCTCCTCCACCAGTGCGGTGATGAGGTGCGGCGTGGACACCGCGACGTCGACACCCCAGTTCTCGTTGAACAGCCACTCGTTCTTGGGGTGGTTCACGCGTGCGATCACGCGGGGCATCGCGAACTCCTGCTTGGCGAGCAGCGAGATCACGAGGTTGTCCTCGTCGTCACCCGTCGCGGCGACCACCACCTCGCAGGTCTCGAGCCCGGCGGCGCGCAGCTCCGACACCTCGCACGCGTCGGCCACGTGCCACTCCACGCCCGGCGTCGACTCGGCGCGCTGGGCGACGGCCGGCGACTGCTCGATCAGCAGCACCTCGTGGCCGTTGGAGACGAGGTCGTTGGCGATGAAGAGCCCGACGTTGCCGGCCCCCGCGATGGCGACGCGCATCAGTGGCCGTCCTCGCCGTGCTGCAGGCGGTCGCGGAGTGTGTCGAGCGCGTTCACGTCGGCGGCGAAGTGCAGGAGGTCGCCCTCCTGGCCGATCGCGCTCGGCGTGGTGACCTGCGCCGTGCCGAGGCGGGTGATCGCCACGAGCCAGAACACGCCGGGCTCGCTGAGCGTGGCGAGCTTCTTGCCCGCCCATGCCGCAGGAATCGGGTAGTCGACCAGGCAGACGTTGCCGCTCGGGTCGAGCCACTCGTGGGGTTGCTCCTCGGCCGGGAGCATGCGGCGCATCACCTGGTCGGTGGTCCACGAGATCATCGCCACCGTGGAGATCCCGAGCCGTTGGTAGATCTCGGCGCGCCGCGGATCCTTGATGCGGGCGACGACCCGCTCGATCCCGAAGTTCTCGCGCGCGATGCGTGCGGTGAGGATGTTCGAGTTGTCGCCGCTCGTGACCGCGGCCACGGCTCCGGCGTTCTCGATGCCCGCCTCGACGAGGTCGTCGCGGTCGAAACCGAAGCCGACGATGCGCTGCCCGCTGAAGTCCTCCTGCAGGAATCGCCGGAACGAGCTGGCGTTCTTGTCGATGACGGCCACGGTGTGCCCGAGGCGATCGAGGTTGATCGCGAGCTCGCTGCCAACCCGACCGCATCCGACGACGATGACGTGCATGGGGCGAGATGGTACCGAGGTCGCGAGGTCGCTTCGAATCGCGGATCCTGTGGCGACGAGGGTTGAATGGCACACTGACCGGTGCCGCGCCCCCTCGGGCACGCGGTGGCGACTCGGGAGGCGGAAGCGGCGTGGCGTTCGTGAAGCGGATCCTGGTCGGGCGGCCCCTGGCCACGACCGAGATGGAGCACCAACGGATTCCGAAGACGATCGCGCTCGCGGTCTTCTCCTCCGACGCGATCTCGTCGACCGCCTATGCCACGGAGGAGATCCTCTTCGTCGTCGCGGTCGGTGGGTCGAGCCTCGCGCTCGGCTTGAACACGCTCGTTCCCATCGGAATCGCGGTCGCGATCCTGCTGACGATCGTGATCACGTCGTACCGCCAGACGATCTTCTCGTACCCGAGCGGTGGCGGCAGCTACGTGGTGAGCCGCGAGAACCTCGGCGAGAACCCGTCATTGATCGCCGGCGCGTCGCTGCTCGTCGACTACATCCTCACCGTCGCGGTGTCGATCTCGGCCGGTGTCGCGGCGATCGTTTCCATCCCGACGTTCCAGGATCTCGCAAAGCACCGGGTCGCGCTCGGGCTCATTCTCATCCTCGGCATCAGCCTCGCGAACCTGCGCGGCATCAAGGAATCGGGCCGCATCTTCTCGGTCCCGACCTACATCTACATCGCGGTCCTGGGCGCGCTGGTGAGCTACGGACTCTTCCGCAGCTTCGTGCTCGACGACATCCACCACATCAACGCCCTGCCCTTCAAGGAAGAGGGCGGCAACCTCGTCGGAGGTTCGCTCAGCATCTTCATCCTGCTGAAGGGGTTCTCGTCGGGTGCCGTCGCGCTCACGGGGGTCGAGGCCATCTCCAACGGCGTGCCCGCGTTCCGTCGACCGGAATCGAAGAACGCCGCCACCACCCTCGTCTGGATGGGCCTCATCCTCGGAAGCCTCTTCATGGGCGTGCAGATCCTTGCGCACCACCTCGGCCCGTACCCGAGCGAGAAGACCACGGTCATGTCGCAGCTCGGTACCGCCGTGTTCGGCGCCGGCACCATCCTCTACGTCGTGCTGCAGTTCGCCACCGCGGCGATCCTCACCCTCGCCGCGAACACCGCGTACGCCGACTTTCCGAGGCTGTCGTCGATCATCGCCCGCGACGGGTACCTGCCCCGTCAGCTCACGAACCGGGGCGATCGACTCGTGTTCTCCAACGGGGTCGTCGTGCTCGCCGCTGCGGCCGGCGCGCTCATCATCGCGTTCGGCGGCAAGACCAACGCGCTGATCCCGCTGTACGCAGTCGGCGTGTTCCTCTCCTTCACCCTGTCGCAGGCCGGCATGGTGCGGCATCACCAGAAGGAACAGGAGAAGGGATACAAGCGCAACATCGTGATCAACGCGGTCGGATCCGTCGCGACCGCGATCGTGCTGCTGATCGTCGCCACCACCAAATTCACCAGCGGTGCGTGGGTGCCCCTGATCGTCATCCCGGTGATCGTGTTCGGGTTCAAGTCGATCAAGCGCCACTACACCACCGTCGCCGAAGGGCTGCGCGTGACGCCCGACTACAAGCCGCGACGCATGAACCACACCGTGGTGGTGCTCGTCTCCAACGTGCACCGCGGCGTGCTGGAGGCGCTGGCCTACGCGCGTTCGCTGAACCCGAGCCAGCTCATAGCGGTGTCGGTGGTGTCCGACGAGGAGGAGCAGGAGCGCCTGGAACGTCAGTGGGAGCAGTTCGGCATCGCCGAGCAGCTGGAGTTCGTCTACTCGCCGTACCGCGAGCTGGCTCGCCCCGTGATGACCTTCATCGACGAGCTCGACGCCCGCTACCAGAACGACATCATCACGGTGGTCCTGCCCGAATTCGTCGTCCGGCACTGGTGGGGGAACATCCTCCACAACCAGAACGCGTTGCTCCTCAAGGGCCGCCTGCTCTTCCGCAAGGGCACGGTGGTCACCTCGGTGCCGTACCACCTGGATTGATGCCAGAAGCACCCGGAAAGATTGGACTCGCGGGCCCTTCGACCCCTAGCGTCCTCTCGCCTCGCAGCGTGGCCCAACCCGCCGAGCGCAGCGCGCACGACACCCGCACACGACCTCTCGCGAACACCCCCTCGGAACAGGAGTCATCCCACCCATGATCAGCCTTGCTGCTGAAGGCGGTTACCAGGTCTTTACGTTGGACAGTGCGGCGTGGTTCTGGCTGATCTTCTCGGCCGTCACCGCCGTGATCGCCATCCTGGTCGGCTTCTACCTCATGCGCGGCGTCCTCGCGGCCGACACGGGCACGCCCAAGATGGTCGAGATCGCCACGGCCATCCAAGAGGGCGCGATGGCGTACCTCAAGCGTCAGTTCAAGACCATCGCCGTGATCCTCGTCCCGCTCGCGATCGTCGTGTTCGTCACGTCGACGGAAGTGGTCAAGCCTGCGGTGTTCGACGGCGGATCGTCGGGTCTGACGTTCGCGCAGTCGGGCCTGTTCCGCACGCTCGCGTTCATCGCCGGCTGTCTCATGTCGGGGCTCACCGGCTTCATCGGGATGAGCCTCGCGGTACGAGGCAACGTGCGCACCGCGGCGGCGGCCAAGTCGGGCTCGCTGCCCGCAGCGTTGAAGGTGGCGTTCCGCACCGGCGGCGTCGCCGGGATGTTCACGGTCGGGCTCGGCCTGCTCGGCGCCACCTTGATCATCATGATCTTCCAGAACACCGCCTCTGCGATCCTGATCGGCTTCGGCTTCGGTGGGTCGCTCCTCGCGCTCTTCCTGCGTGTGGGTGGCGGCATCTTCACCAAGGCAGCCGACGTCGGCGCCGACCTCGTCGGCAAGGTCGAGGCGGGGATCCCCGAAGACGACCCGCGCAACCCCGCCACGATCGCCGACAACGTGGGCGACAACGTGGGTGACTGCGCCGGTATGGCAGCCGACCTGTTCGAGAGCTACGAGGTCACACTCGTCGCGTCGATCATCCTCGGGGTCGCGGCATTCGAGTCGATCGGCATGAACCCCGCGCTCGGCCTCGTGTTCCCGCTCGCCGCGCGCGCCATCGGCGTGCTCGCGTCGATCGCCGGTGTCTTCGCGGTGCGGGCCACCGAGAGGGACAAGTCGGCCATGGCGCCCATCAACCGGGGCTTCATCACCGCGTCGGTGCTCACGATCGTCGGAACCGCGATCGTCGCCTTCGGCTACGTGGGCAACGACAAGTTCGACGCCGGCTGGAAGTGCTTCGGGGCCGTGATCATCGGCCTCGTGCTCGCGCAGGTGCTGAGCCGCCTCACCGAGTACTTCACGTCGACGGAGTCGGCACCGGTGCGCGAGATCGCGGAGGCCACCCGCACCGGCCCCGCCACCACGGTGCTGTCGGGCATCAGCTCGGGTCTCGAGTCGAGCGTCTACGCGATCATCGCGATCGCGGCCGCGCTCGGTGTCGGCATCTGGCTGGGCGACGGCAACATCCAGTTCACCTTCTACGTGGTCGCCCTCACCGGCATGGGCATGCTCGCCACCACGGGCGTCATCGTCTCGGAGGACACCTTCGGGCCGGTGGCCGACAACGCCGCCGGCATCGCCGAGATGTCGGGCGAGTTCGAGGGCGAGCCCGAGCGGATCATGGTGAGCCTCGACGCGGTGGGCAACACCACCAAGGCGGTCACCAAGGGCTTCGCCATCGGGTCCGCCGTCATCGCATCGGTGGCCCTGTTCGCGTCCTACATCGAGACGATCGGCGGCGAGCTCGAGCCGCTCGCCGGCATCGTCGGCAACCGCCTGTTCAACAACATCCTCACCCAGATCAACCTCGCGAACCCGAAGGTGTTCATCGGGTTGCTGATCGGTGGTTCGGTCTCCTTCCTCTTCTCGGCGCTCGCGATCCGCGCCGTCGGCCGCACCGCCGGTGTGGTCGTGCAGGAGGTCCGCAGCCAGTTCGCCGACGGCGGGATCATGGCGGGCACGAAGAAGCCCGACTACGGACCGGTCATCGACATCTGCACCGCGGCGTCGCTGCGCGAGCTCGCGACACCCGCGCTGCTCGCGGTGCTCACGCCGGTCATCATCGGCTTCGGCATCAACTTCTACGCGCTGGGCGCGTTCCTCGCCGGCGTGATCCTCACCGGGCAACTCATGGCCAACTTCTTGAGCAACTCCGGTGGCGCATGGGACAACGCCAAGAAGTACATCGAGGACGGCAACGAGGGCGGCAAGGGCTCCGAAGCCCACAAGGCGGCGGTCATCGGCGACACCGTCGGCGACCCGTTCAAGGACACCGCCGGTCCGGCGTTGAACCCGCTGATCAAGGTGATGAACCTGGTCGCGCTGCTGATGCTCCCGGCGATGATCAGCCTTCGCAACGACGACATCCGCTTCGCCATCGCCGGTGCGGCGCTGATCGTGCTCATCGGTGCAGTGCTGTTCTCGAAGCGCAAGAGCGGCGGCTTCGGCGAGGAGTCCGAGATCGTCGCCGAAGCGATGGCCGAGCACGGTCGGCCCGTGGGCTCCTCGGCCGGCGAGTAACGCTCGACGCACCAACTCCGTCACCCAAGAACGCGAACTGGCGTCAATTCGGCCGGATTGTCCAGCTGAATTGACGCCAGTTCGGTGTTGGGATCGTGGTGAAGTGGTTACTCGTCGTCGATGGCGGCGCGGAGCTCGGCGGCTTCGGCCTCTGCGTCGGCCGCGCTCTTCGGCTTCACCGTGTCTTCGCGCTTCGCCTTGCGCCACTCGAGGAGCGGCGGGATCAACGAGGCGACGATGATCACCGCGATGATCGGCAGGAGATACTTGTCGATGCTGTCGCCGATGACGTCGGCGAGCAGGTAGCCGGCCATCGTGACGCCGAACACCCAGATGAACGCGCCGAACACGTTGTAGGTGAAGAAGGTGCGCCGCGTCATGTTGCCGACGCCGGCGAGCACGGGCGCGAAGGTCCTCACGATGGGTACGAACCGCGCGATCACGACGGTCTTCGGTCCGTGCTTCTCGAAGAATTGCTCGGTGCGATCGACGAACTCCTGTTTGAACAGGCGCGACTCGGGTCGGCTGAAGATGCGCGGCCCGGCGCGGTCACCGATGGTGAACCCGACCTGGTCACCGATCACCGCGGCTGCGAAGCAGCCGATCAGGACCGCGGCGAGGTTGAGCCGACCCTGCTGGGCCAGGAGCCCGGCAGTGAAGAGGAGCGAGTCGCCCGGCAGGAAGAAGCCGATCAGCAGGCCGGTCTCGGCGAAGATGATCAGCATGAGGCCGATCTCGCCGTACGGGCTCAGCGAATCGATGATCTCCTTGGGGTCGAGGGACAGGGCGAGGGTCAGCACGATGGCGCAGGATAGACGGCCCCCTCCGGGCGGCCTCGGACGGGCGCGAGTTGACAGGCGCGACCGGTTCGTGGCACCACTCCGGGGCACGATGCGTCGACCGGGTGCCTCCGGCGACCAGACTGGACGGCTCATGGCGCCCCGGTCACTGGTCGACGGCCACCCCCAGGACGCACCCAACATCGCGCGCACCGCGCGATGCATCTCACAGAGAGAGCATCGGTAGCCAGCGTGGCGAAACCGCTCGTCATCGTGGAATCGAAGGCCAAGGCCAAGACGATCGAGGGCTTCCTCGGTCGGGATCGCTTCGTCGTGATGGCGAGCATTGGCCACATCCGCGACCTCCCCCAGAGCGCGAAGCAGGTGCCGAAGGGCGTCACCGACCCGCGGGTCCGCCGCCTCGGGATCGACGTGGATCAGCACTTCGCGCCGATCTACGTCGTGCCGGACGCGAAGAAGCACGTGGTCGCGGAGCTGAAGGCCGCGCTGCGCGACGCGAGCGAGCTCTACCTCGCGACCGACGAGGATCGCGAGGGTGAAGCGATCTCGTGGCACCTGCTCGAGGTGCTGAAGCCGACCGTCCCGGTCAAGCGCATGGTGTTCCACGAGATCACGGCTGACGCGATCTCCGACGCGATCGACAACTGGCGCGAGCTCGACATGAAGTTGGTCGAAGCACAGGAAGGGCGCCGCGTGCTCGATCGCCTCGTGGGATACGAGGTGTCGAACGTCGCCTTCCGACGTATCGGTCCCGGCACCTCGGCGGGTCGTGTGCAGAGCGTCGCGACGCGCCTGGTGGTCGATCGCGAGCGCGCGCGCATGGCGTTCCGCTCCGCGTCGTACTGGGACCTCGATGGTTCGTTCGCGGTCACGACGCCGTCGGCGGAGCCCGACGCCAACGGCAACGCGCCGTTCCCCGCCACCCTGGTGCAGCTCGACGGTCGGCGTCCTGCTTCTGGGCGCGACTTCGACGCGTCCACCGGACAGCTCGTCGCACGCGACGACGTCGTGCTGCTCGATGAGGGGGCTGCCACCGCGCTCACCGCCCGACTCGAAGACCAGCCGTTCACGGTGGCATCGGTCGAGTCGCGCCTCACCACCGAACGACCCAAGGCCCCGTTCATCACCTCCACGTTGCAGCAGGAGGCGTCGCGCAAGCTCGGGTACAGCGCAGCCCGCACCATGCACGTGGCGCAGGGGCTCTACGACCGCGGCCTGATCACGTACATGCGCACCGACTCCACCACGCTCGCCGGGCAAGCGATCAGCGCCGCGCGCAGCCAGATCGCACGGATGTACGGCGACGCGTACCTGCCCGCCGAGCCGCGCACGTATCGATCGAAGGTCAAGAACGCCCAGGAGGCGCACGAGGCGATCCGTCCCGCCGGTGATCGCATGCGCACCGCCGACGACCTCGGCCACGAGCTGCAAGGAGCCGACGAACGGCGTCTCTACGACCTCATCTGGAAGCGCACGATCGCGTGCCAGATGGCCGACGCGCGGATCCGACGTGTCACGCTCCGACTGACGGCAACCTCGACCGCCGGCGAAGCAGCAACGTTCCAGTCGACGGGCAGAACCATCGAGTTCCCCGGGTACCTGAGGGCCTACGTCGAAGGCGCCGACGATCCCGAGGCCGAGCTCGAAGACCGTGAGGCGATCCTGCCGCCCCTCACCGAAGGCGACTCGGTCTCGTGCCGGGAGTTGCACGCGTCGGGTCACACGACGCAACCACCCGCGCGCTACACCGAGGCGAGCCTGGTCAAGGAGCTCGAGGAGCGCGGCATCGGGCGCCCGTCCACCTACGCCAGCGTCATCGACACCATCAGCAAGCGCGAGTACGTGTGGAAGAAGGGCAACGCGCTGGTGCCGTCGTGGACCGCGTTCGCGAAGGTGCAGCTGCTCGAGCGCTACTTCACCCACCTGATCGACTACGAGTTCACAGCCACGATGGAAGAGGCACTCGACGCGATCGCGCGCGGCGAGGGCGAAGCCGAGAAGTGGCTGCACTCCTTCTACTTCGGCAACGGCCAAGTGGGCCTGCGCGATCTCGTCGGCGAAGAGCACCTCGCGACCATCGACAAAGCCGAGGTGAACACCGTCCACCTCGGCGCCGACTCGGAGGGTCGCGCGATGGTCGTGCGGGTCTGGCCGAACGGCGCCAACATCGAACGGGGCGACGAGCGCGCGCCGATCCCGTACGACGTGGCACCCGACGAGCTCGTCGACCTCGCCGACGACCTGATCGCACGGGGCTCCGGTGGACCGCGCGAGCTCGGCGCCGATCCCGACACGGGACTCACCGTGCTCGCGCTCACCGGCCGGTTCGGTCCGTTCGTGCAGCTCGGTGAGCAGCCTGAGGGCTCGAAGGAGAAGCCGAAGCGCGCGTCGCTGCTCGCATCGATGGACTCCGCGACGGTCACGCTCGACGAGGCGCTCGCGCTCCTGTCGCTGCCTCGCGTCGTCGGACTCGACGCGGATGGCACCGAGATCACCGCGCAGAACGGTCGCTACGGCCCGTACCTCAAGAAGGACACCGACAGCCGCAGCCTCGCGACCGAGGAGCAGATGTTCACCATCACCCTCGCGGAAGCGCAGGCGATCTTCGCGCAACCGAAGGAGCGCCGCGGTCGCGTCGCCAAGCCGCCGCTCGCAGAACTCGGCGCGCACCCGGAGTCGGGTTCGCCGGTTCGGATGCTCGACGGACGCTTCGGTCCGTACGTGACCGACGGCACGTTGAACGCGTCGGTGCCGCGCGGAGTCGACATCGCCACCGTGACCCTCGACCAGGCGGTGGAACTGCTGCGTGAGCGTGCGGCGCGAGCGCCCGCGACGAAGCGCCCGGCCAAGAAGGCCGCGAAGCGATCAACCGCGAAGAAGACCACGAAGAAGACCGGGACCAAGAAGACCGGCACCAAGAAGACCGGCACCAGGAAGACCGGCGCCAAGAAGACCGGGGCCACGACGAGCGCGCCGAAGAAGGCCACGGTCAAGAAGGCGACGCCTGCGAAGGCAGCCAAGAAGGCCACGTAGGCTGAGCGAGCAACCACCGCCGCCGCACGGAGCGCCGAGGATGGCCGACGATCAACCGGCGAGCCCTGGGGCGCCGTTCATCCCGCCCGATGCCGACACCGCTCCGATACCGCCGGCCCCGTGGCGGGTCTTCGGCACGCAGTCGTTCTTCCGGCTGTGGCTCGCGCAGGTCGTCTCGAGCACCGGAGACTGGATCGGGCTGATCGCGATCCTGGCCATCGCGGCGCGCGTCTCGGACAACTCGGGCGCCGCGGTCAGCCTCGTGATGCTCACCCGGGTGTTGCCGGGGTTCCTCCTCGGCACGGTCGGTGGCGTGATCATCGACCGGTTCGACCGCCGCAAGGTGATGGTGCTCTGCGACATCGGTCGGGCCAGCCTGCTCGTGCTGTTGCCGTTCGCCGAGAACATCCTCGGGCTGGTGCTCATCTCACTGGGCCTCGAGCTGATGACGCTCCTCTGGGGCCCCGCGCAGGCGGCCACCACACCGCACTTCGTGCCTGAGGAACAGCTGGCGTCGGCCAACTCTCTCTCGCTCGCCGCGTCATACGGCACGTTTCCCATCGCGTCGATCATCTTCTCGCTGCTCGCCGGGCTCGCCACCGTGCTCGGTCGCCTCGACATCATCTCCGCGTTCGAGGTCGACCAGGAGGTGCTCGCGCTCATGTTCGACGCGGTCACGTTCCTCGTGTCGGCGGCGATCGTCTGGCGATTGCCGTTCCCCCGTCGCGAGCGCACCCGCGACCGGCGCATCGACTGGCCCGACACCTTCAACGACATCAAGGAAGGCCTTCGCTTCATCGGTCACAACCCACTCGTGCGCGGGGTGATCATCGGGCTCGGCTTCGGGCTCATCGGCGGCGGCGCGATGATCCCGCTCGGCCCCGCGTTCGCGAAGGAAGTGCTCGACGGCGGAAGTCCGGCCTTCGGGGTGCTGATGACGGCGCTGGGCTTCGGCGCGGCCTTCGGGGTGGTCATGCTCCTGTGGCTCCAGGGCCGGCTCCCGCGCTCCACGGTGTTCGCGGCCGCCGTGGTCGGCACCGGCACGTTCTTGATCATGGCGGCGTCCGTCTCGTCGCTGGCGCCCGCGGCGCTGTTCATCGGTGGCGTCGGCGCATGCGCCGGGACCTCGTACGTCACCGGGTTCACCGTGCTCCAGGAGAACGTGGGCGACGACCTGCGCGGCCGCATCTTCGCCACGCTCTACACGGTGATCCGTCTCTGCCTGCTGATCTCGCTCACCATCTCGCCGTTGTGGTCCGACTTCTGGGACTGGGTCACCAGCAACGTGCTCGACAACCAGATGATCGAGGTCGGTCCCTACTCGTACGCGATGCCGGGCGTGCGGATCGCACTCTGGGGCGGAGGAATCATCACGCTCATCGCCGGCCTCTTCGCGTGGCGCTCGATCGCGCGAGCGCAGCGGGAGGACCCTGAGCAGGAGGAGCGCGCCGCGGCCGAGCAGCGCTTGATCGCCGACGCCGATGTCGCTCGTGTGCGCGAGGCCGAAGCAGAAGCTGCGGAGCGAAAGGCGGAGAAGCATTCGTCGCACCAGGACGAGTCGCCGGTCCGCGACGACGAGGAGGCGACCGGGTGACGCGGGGTCGGTTCGTCGTCTTCGAGGGTGGTGACGGCAGTGGGAAGAGCACGCAGGTTGCACGCCTCGTCGAGTCGTTGCGGGCGCGCGGCCTCACAGTCGTCGCGACGTTCGAACCCGGCGCCACACCCACGGGCGCGGTGCTGCGCGATGTCCTGCTGCACGGCACGACGCCGGTGGCGCCCCTCGCCGAGGCGTTGCTGATGGCGGCTGATCGGGCCCAACACGTGGCCGAAGTGGTGGCGCCGGCACTCGCACGCGGGGAGTGGGTGGTGTCGGACCGGTTCGTGGCGTCGTCACTCGTGTACCAGGGTGTCGTCCGTGGGTTGGGTGTCGATGCCATCCGGGCGATGAACGCCGCGGCGGTGCACGATGCCGTCCCCGATCTCGTGGTGGTGCTCGACGTGGCCGAAGCGATGGCGCGAGGGCGCCGGCAGGGCGCACCCGACCGAATGGAATCGGAAGACGCCGAGTTCCACGCCGCGGTGGCGCGCGCGTACCGAGAGCTCGCTGCCGCCGAGGGGTGGACGATCCTCGACGGCGGGGCCGACGCCGAGGTGGTCGCGGCCGAGGCGTTCGAAGCGGTGTCCGCGCTCCTGGAAGGATCGCCCCGATGAGCGCAGCCACGACTCCGCCGCGCACGGGATGGGATCGGGTGGCGGGTCAGGACCACGCGGTGGCCGTGCTGCAACGCGCCGCGGCGCGGCCGTCCCACGCGTACCTGCTCGTCGGCCCGCGCGGCTCCGGCGTGGAAGAGGCGGCGCGGTGCTTCGCCGCGTCGGTGATCGCGCCCGACGACGACCGTGCGTTCGAGCTCGCGCTGCGCGGCGTCCATCCCGACGTCGTCGAGATCGATCCCGCGGCGACGCAGATTCGGGTCGACGACGCGCAGACGATCCTCGACGAGGCGTACAAGAGCCCGATCGAGGGGCAGCGCAAGGCGATCCTCGTGTTCGAATCCGAGCGCCTCAACGAGCAGGCAGCCAACAAGTTGTTGAAGACGCTCGAGGAACCGCCGGAGAGTGCGCTGATCGTGCTCGTGACCGCGGGGGCCGACCAGCTGTTGGCGACCATCCGGTCGCGCTGCCAACGTGTCGACTTCGCCTACCTGGGCCACGATGCGATCGAGTCCGCGCTGATCGCGGCAGGCGCCACGCAGTCGCGGGCCGACCTCGTCGCCCGGCTCGCCGGAGGCCGCCTCGACCGGGCCCGCGCCCTCGAGGGCCCCCTCGCCGAGGTGCGCGACGCGTTCGTCGACACCGCGATGTCGTCCGACGGCACGGGCTCGCACGTGGCCGTCCACGTCGAAGGAGTCGAAACGGCAATGCACGGTGCATTGGCGAACCTCGAGACGTCGCAACGCGACGAGGTGACCCAGCTCACCGGTGAGCTCGAGTCGAGTGGCTATCCCGACCGCGTCGTTCGCACGCAACTGCGTCGGCTCGAGGAGCAACACAAACGCGCGCATCGTCGCGCCCGCACGGAGCTGCTCGTCGAGGGGATCACCGCGCTCGAGACCGTGTATCGCGATGCGCTGGCCGGTCCGGCCGCGCCGGTGCTCAACGTCGATCGCCCGGCGCTGCTCCTCGAAGCACGCTCGTGCAACCGCGCGCTCGACGCCTGCCGCGAGGCGCGCCACGCGCTCGCGGAGTTCATCCCCAATGAGACGTTGCTGCTGGAGCGCCTGTTCCTCCACCTGCCGGCAGTTCCCCGCTGAGCCCACGCGGCCGAACGAGGAGACCCGAACGAGGAGACCCGAACGAGGAGACCCGAACGAGGAGACCCGAACGAGGAGACCCGAACGAGGAGACCCGAACGAGGAGAGGGGTCGCCGAG
>JBEVIU010000104.1:0-6400 GCA_040510575.1 Acidimicrobiia bacterium
AGCGGCTCATGCTCGGTGACACCGGCGCCAACGTGATCGGCGCGGTGCTCGGGCTCGCCGTCGTGCTCGGAGCGAGCGAGAGTTGGCGGCTCGGGGTGATGCTCGCCCTGCTCGCGCTCAACGTGGCCGCCGAGCTCGTGTCGTTCAGTCGGGTGATCGACGCCGTTCCGCCGCTGCGCGCGTTCGACCGGCTCGGCCGCTACGCCGACTCGCAACCCGGGCGCCCGTAGAGCGTGATGCGCGGGCCGAACCGCTCGGGCAGGTAGCCGACCGCCCCCAGCCGCTCCCCGAGGGTCGTGAAGCGCCCGAAGTGGTCGGGCGACGTGACGAGCACACCGCACACGTCGCGACGCGACGCGGCCCGTACGAGGCGGTCGACGGTGATGTCGCCGTTGTCGATGCGTTGGAACGACGCGTCGGCGAGCGCGCCCGGTGGGCGGTGCCCGGCGCGCCAGACGAGGCCGGGGTCGTCGCTGATGACGAGCGCGCCGTCACCGAGTGATTCCAGACGGGTGACCACCGCGGCCTGCTCACCCTCGTACCCGTGGGGCCAGAGCAGGTCGTGCTGCTGGATGGCCGCGATCGGCACGAGGAGCAGCCCGGCGATCGCGAGCACCCGCCACGGTGGCGGTCGCAGCGCGGCGAGCAGGGCGAGCGGGACGACCACATGGGCGACGTGCGCACGCCACAGCGCGGGCTCCCACACCAGGAGCGCGATGACCAGCGTCGACCAGAGCACCAGGGCGACGATCGCTGGGACGAACCGCCGCCCACCGCCGATCGGTGCGCGGGAGACGAGCCCGCCGCGCACGAGCGCCCACGTGGCCACGGCCATGACGAGGGCCACGACCACGAGCAGGTCGCGGTCCCACAACGTGCTCAGGACCTTGCCGAGTGAACCGGCGGCAGAGTCCTGGCGCACCGCTTGGTCGTGGTAGCGGAACGACTGCTCCCACACCCGCTCGATTCCCCAGGGCACGGCGGCGAGGACGTACACCGCGAGCCCGAGCAGTGCGGCGGAGGCCGCGTGCACGACCTTCTTGTGCGACGCGAGCACGACCACGCCGGCCACGAGCACCGCGGGCACCGCGAGCGCTTTGATCGAGACCGCCGCGCCCGCGGCCAGGCCGACGAGCAGGGCGTTCGCGAGGCGGGGGTCGGCGCGGTATCGCAACGCGAACGCGACGGCCAGCACCGACAACGCGAGCGAGGCGCCGTCGGCGTTGATCGGGCCGGTGACCCACAGGATCGAGCCACTCGTGGTCACCAACGCCGCGGCGAACAGCGCGTTGGCGCGCGTCGTGAGGTGACGGGCGCAGGAGTACGTCGCGATGGTGACGAGCACGCCGGCCGCGACCGACAGCACCCGCGGCGCGTCGAGCGTGCGCAGTCCGACGAGGTCACCGAGGTACACGAGGGGGAGGAACAGCGGGCCCTGACTCGAGAAGACGTCGCGGAACGGCAGCTCGCCCGCGCGCATGGCGAAGGCCGAGGACGCGAACACGCCGTCGTCGAACACGAGCGAACGCGGTGCGAAGTACATGGGCAGGCGGAGCAGCAGCGCCGCGACACCGAGCACGAGCGCGTCGACGCGCCACCGGCGGTGCTCGACCGCGACGAGAGCGCGCTCCTGGGCAGGGGTGAGGAGGGGAGCGCCGCCTGTCGAACGATCGGCGGCGGCGGGTGTGGCGGAGCTCGAACCCGACCCCGGTGCCATCAACCGCACGGTACCCCTGCACGACACTGCGCCGATCACACCGGCTCGATCCACCTGCTCGATCCACCGGCTCGATCCCCGGCGACACGTGCGCGTTCGCGCGGCGCGCGACTGCTACCGTCGACGGGACCGAAGGGACTTGCATTGGCGAAGCACATCTTCGTGACGGGTGGAGTGGTCTCAGGGCTCGGCAAGGGCCTCACCTCCTCGTCACTGGGCCGACTGCTGAAGTCCCGGGGGCTCCGGGTCACGATGCAGAAGCTCGACCCGTACATCAACGTCGACCCCGGCACCATGAACCCGTTCCAGCACGGCGAGGTGTTCGTCACCGACGACGGCGGCGAGACCGACCTCGACCTCGGGCACTACGAGCGCTTCGTCGACGTCGCACTGACCCGTCGCTCGAACGCCACCACGGGCTCGATCTACCAGAACGTCCTCGCCCGCGAGCGTCGAGGCGACTACCTCGGCTCCGACGTCAAGGTGATCCCGCACATCACCGACGCCATCAAGGAGCGCATCCTCGCGTTGGCGGCCGACGACGACGTCGACGTCGTGCTCACCGAGATCGGCGGCACCGTCGGCGACATCGAGATCCTCCCGTTCCTCGAGGCGATCCGCCAGTTCCGCAAGGACGTCGGCAGGGAGAACGTGTTCTACGTGCACGTCACCCTCGTGCCGTTCATCGGCCCGTCGAGCGAGCAGAAGACGAAGCCCACCCAGCACTCGGTCACCGAGCTGCGGGGCCGCGGCATCCAGCCCGACGCGATCGTGTGCCGGTCCGACCGGCCGATCCCGAACGGCCTCAAGGAGAAGATCTCTCAACTCTGCGACGTGCCCGAGGAGGGCATCGTCTCGTGTGTCGACGCGCCGACGTTGTACGAGGTCCCCCTCGTGCTGCGCGAAGAGGGCCTCGACTCCTACGTGTGTCGGGTGCTCAAGCTCACCGAGCACGAGCCCGACCTCACCGACTGGGAAGCGCTCGTCGCCCGTGTCGACGCGGCGCGCGAGCCGGTGCGCATCGGTCTCGTCGGCAAGTACATCAACCTCCCCGACGCGTACCTGTCGGTGGCGGAGGCGCTCAAGCACGGTGGGTTCTCGTGCGGCGCGCAGGTCGAGATCGACTGGATCGCCAGCGTCGACGCCGAAGGGCTCCTCGCCGAGGGTCGTCTCGCCGACCTCGACGGCATCGTCGTGCCGGGTGGGTTCGGCGCGCGCGGCGTGGAGGGCAAGATCGCGGCAGCGGGGTTCGCCCGCGAGCACGACGTGCCCTTCCTCGGGTTGTGTCTCGGTCTGCAGAGCGCGGTGATCGAGTTCGCCCGTGACGAGTGCGGCATGGCGGGTGCGAACTCGAGCGAGTTCGACCCGCATTCGCCGTTTCCCGTCATCGACCTCATGGACGACCAGCGCGACGTCGTCGACAAGGGCGGCACGATGCGCCTCGGTGCGTATCCGGCGAAGCTGGTGCCCGGCACCCGCGTGCACGCGGCGTACGGCGAAGAAGTCGTGTACGAGCGACACCGCCACCGCTACGAGGTGAACAACAAGTACCGGGCCAAGCTCGAGGAGATGGGGCTCGTCTGCTCCGGCACGTCGCCCGACGGGCGTCTCGTCGAGTTCGTGGAGCTCCCCTCGCATCCGTTCTTCGTCGCGACGCAAGCGCACCCCGAGTTCAAGAGCCGGCCCGACCGTCCGCATCCGCTGTTCGCGGCGTTCGTGCGCGCCGCGCTCGACCGCGCCGAGGGCCGTCGCCCCAAGCTGCCGATCGATTTGTCGTCCGAGGTCACGGACTCCACCGCGTCGGTGTGATCCCCCGCGATCAGTTCGAGATCGTCGACTCCACGGTCGTCTGGGACGCCGGGTTCCTGTCGGCATCCCGCATCTCGGTGCGTGCCCCCGACGGCGAGTCGCTCGAACGTCATGTGGTGCACCACCCGGGCGCGGTCGTGGTCGTGCCGATCGATGCCGAGGGTCGCGTGGTGATGGTTCGCCAGTGGCGCGTCGCGGCGGGTCGCTCCCTGCTCGAGATCCCGGCGGGAAAGCGTGACGTCGCGGGGGAGCCACCCGAGACCACCGCAGCGCGCGAGCTCGAAGAGGAGATCGGCCAACGCCCCGGCACCCTGCACGCGCTGTGCGAGTTCTACAACTCACCCGGGTTCTGCGACGAGTACACGTACCTGTTCCTCGCCACCGATCTCGTCCCCACCGCCCGCGCGGCAGTGAGCGCGGAGGAGGCGGCGATGACGGTGGAAGCGGTCGCGCTCGACGACATCGACGCGCTCATCGCCCGACGCGAGCTCGTCGACGCCAAGAGCATCATCGGCGTGTTGACCGCGCGGTCCTTCCTGCGGGGCGCACCCGGAGCCTGATCGTGGCCGACGATCGCCTCGAGGAGATGCTCGGCGAGTACGACACGTGGCTGCGTGTCGAGCGAGGCCTGGCGCCGAATTCGCTCGCCGCCTATCGCCGTGACCTGCGCCGCTACGCGGACTACTTGCGCGCGCACGGCGAGTCGACGCCCGGCTCGGTGAGCGAGTCGACCGTGGCCGGCTTCGTGCAGGAGCTGCGCGACGCTCGGCGTGACGACGGACGTCCGCGGTACGCGGCGTCGTCGATCGCGCGCGCGGTGGCCGCTGTGCACTCGTTCCATCGCTTCTGTCTGGAAGAGGGACTCGTCGCGTCGGACCCGAGTGAAGATGTCGGCGCCCCGCGTGTGCCCCAGGGGATTCCGAAGGCGCTGACCGAAGCCGAGGTGGAGGCGCTCCTCGGAGCCGTGGTCGGTGACGGGCCGCGAGCGTTGCGGGATCGCGCCATCCTCGAGACGCTCTATGCGGGCGGTGTGCGGATCAGCGAGCTGGTGGGTCTCGACCGCGAGGATCTCGATCTGCACGACGGGCTCGTACGAGTGCTGGGCAAGGGGAGCAAGGAGCGCGTGGTGCCGCTCGGCCGGGGCGCTCGCGATGCCCTGAGCGAGTACCTCGCGCGGGGCCGCCCCGAGCTCGACCGGTCGCGCGCACCCAGCGCCAGCGGCCGGGCCCGGCGCACCGCGGTCGCCGGCGACGCGGTGTTCCTGAACGCGCGGGGTGGCCGGCTCACGCGTCAAGGCGCATGGTTGATCGTGCGGGACGCGGGCGGCCGCGCCGGGCTCGGCGACCGGTTGTTCCCGCACGTGCTGCGGCACTCGTGTGCCACCCACATGCTCGATCACGGTGCGGACATCCGGGTGGTCCAGGAACTGCTCGGTCACGCCAGCCTCTCGACCACCCAGGTGTACACGCGTGTGTCGCCGGAACGGCTGCGGGCGGTCTACGACCTGGCGCACCCGCGCGCCCGCGCCGGCTCGTAGGGCCGTCGGTACACTCGACGCATGTCCGACACGCTCCATGCGGGGCTGCGCGAGGAGCTCCAGGCCGAACGAGCGCGGCTCGTCGAGCAGCTCGAACGACTCGGCCCGGGAGCCGACGCCGCCCTCGACTTCGACGAGAACTTCGCCGACACCGGCCAGGTCACGGCGGAGCGCGGCGAGGTCGAGGCGCTGGCCGCGCAACTCCGGGAGACGCTCGCCGACATCGACGACGCGCTCGCGAAGTTCGACCGCGGAGGCTTCGGCACGTGTGAGTCGTGCGAGCAGCCGATCGGCGACGCCCGGCTCGAAGCAATGCCCGCGGCGCGGTTGTGCATGAGCTGCGCGTCGCAGCGTCGCTGAGCGCGTCCGTCCCGGGTGAGCGCCAACCTCGAGCAAGCCCTCGTGTTCTTCGGGTGCCTGGTGGTCGCGGTGATCCTCCACGAGGTGAGCCACGGCGTCGCGGCGGCGTTCTTCGGTGACGACACGGCGCGGCGTGCGGGGCGGCTCACGCTCAACCCGATTCCGCACATCGATCCGTTCGGCTCGCTGATCCTTCCGGCGATGGGCGCGCTCGCGGGGTTCCCGGTGCTCGCGTGGGCGAAGCCGGTGCCGGTGAACCCGGCGCTGATGCGACACCCACGGCGCGACATCGTGTTCGTCAGCCTGGCGGGCCCGGCGTCGAACTTCGTGCTCATGGTGATCTCGGCGCTCGCCGCCCGTGCCCTCTTCGACCCCGCATCGGTGCCGCAGTCCTTCGGGCTCTCGGATCTCCCGCTCGACGTGCAGATCCTGTTCTCCTTCGCGCTCGTGAACCTGCTGCTCGGTCTGTTCAACCTCCTGCCGATCCCTCCGCTCGACGGCTCCGCGCTCATCGAGCGCGTCCTGCCTGCAGGGTGGCTGCCCAACTGGCACAAGGTGCGGCCCTACGGCTTCCTCGTGCTCTTCCTGTTGGTGTTCTCCACCGGGGTGATCTCGAAGTTCCTCGAACCGTTCGAGGAAGCGCTGATCCGATTCGTGTTCGGATGAGAGCGATCCACCTCACGCGCCGGTTCTTCGGTGCGCTGTCGCCGGCCGCGCCGTCGGCCGACGACCTCGCCTGGGTCCGCACCGTGCTCGGCGCCGACGCCTACGACCAGTGGCAGCGCATGGCGAACCACGATCAGCGCCACTCCATCGGCGTCGCACGCGGCGTGCAGGCCGCTCTCGCGGGCACGGAGTTCGCCGACGACCGGCGCTGGCTCGCCGCCGCGCTGCTGCACGACATCGGCAAGCTCGACGCGCGCCTCGGCGTGTACGGCCGTGTGGTGGCCACGGTCTCGGGTGCGGTCGCCGGTCGC
>JBEVIU010000105.1:0-10956 GCA_040510575.1 Acidimicrobiia bacterium
AGAGCTGAAGGTCACCAATGACGCACGGCACTGGCCCCAGAACCGGCTTCCATTCGGTGACACCGCGGATCGTGGTCGAAGACGTCACGGCGCAGGTCGCGTTTCTTCGTGACGTCTTCGACGCGCGGGGCGATGTCGCAGAAGGCCGCCCAGCCGAGATCCTCGTCGGCGACTCGCTGATCATGGTCACCGCCGCGACTGAGCGCGATCGCTTCCCCGGGTTTCTCTACGTGTACGTGGACGATGCAGACGCCCGTTACGAGAAGGCGCTGCGCGCCGGCGCCACGAGCTTGGAACCTCCACTCGACACGCCGTACGGGGATCGTCGGGCGATGGTGCGCGACCCGCATGGCAACATCTTCCAGATTGCTCATCAAGGACCGCGACGCTGACAGGACCGCGACGCGGGCTCGAGGAAAGGCGACTCCATGGCACCGATCGACGACGACCTCCAGTTGCTCACCCGCGACGAGCTCGTCACGGAGGTGCAGCGGCTCCGCGAGGGGATCCGACGCCATCGAGACAGCACCGGCCAAGAGCTCTGCTGGCACCATCCGCAGCTGTGGAGCCTCCTGCCCGACGCCTCGGATCCGTTGCCGGACGTTCCTGAGTGGCCGCAGTTCCTGCGCGGTTGCGTCCGCTACCGCGAATCGCTGGACGAACAGGTCCCGCAGGCACCCCGCATCGACGCCGAGTACGAGGGCGCGTGACACGGACGGTCAGGGCTCGCGTCCGACCATGCAGAATGTGTGGATGGCTGACACATCCGACGACGACTTCCGCGTCGCCGTCTCGAACAGCGATGGTGAGCGGCTCGCATGGGATGCCGTCGATCGAATCTGGTTCACCCTCTCGACGCCGTACGAGCCCGATGCGCGACTGGCAACGCTGACCCCGGGTCAGCGCGCCGTGTACTCACTGCTCTGGACGTACAGCGAGATCGGAAACGGCGGTCTTCACCAGTACTTCTTCAACTCGACCGGCTACTTGCTGCCCGAAGCAATTGCTGGCGCGGAGCTATTGGACCAACCCGAACTCGCGCGTGAGCTCCGCAACGCAGCCGCGCTTTTCGGCGATCCGTATGCGCGCGACCGCGACGAGCGTGCTGCGGTGCTGCAACGCCTCCCCGATCCGGACGACCCCTTCTGGGATGGCCTTGACGACGTGGTGTACCCGCTCCTCGAGCGCCTCGCGGATCATGAGCTGAGCAGATACATCACGCAGAACCCGGAGGAGTTCTTCCTTCCGTCGTGAGCTGGCCGGCCATGGCTGAACGAAGCATGGCGCGCGCGGACCAGCGCATCAGTTCTCGCGCATCGTCGCGGGACAGGCCGCCGATGTCGGTGAGCCACACGAGCGCTTCGATCCCCGTTGCGCTTCGCACCGCTAGGGCGAGTCGGTGTCGTTCGGCCGCTGACATCTTGTCGCCGAGCGGCTCGAGCGCCTCCTCGATCCACGCGATGGCCCGACCCTGTCGCAGCGGGAGCTCCGCTCGCTCGGCCGGCGTCGCTTCGAGGGAGAGGCGAAGCATCGTGCGCTGCTGCGCCTCGGTCTCGACGATCATCCGCGTGAACGCCTCGACCACCAGATCCAGTCGGGTCGCCACATCGGCCGGCGCGTCGGCCGGCAACATGGAGGTCGCCGTCGTCTCGGGATGCGCAGCAGCGAGCAGCGCGCGCTGGTTCGGGAAGTACCGGTAGGCCGTGGTGCGCGAGATCCCCGCCATCTCCGCGGCGACCTCGACCGTCGGCGTCTCGCCATTCGACACCAACTCCCGGGCCGCAGCAACGAGCGCGTCCCTCGTGCGTCGCTTCTGCTGAACCCGGCCGTTGAGCTCGTATGGCATTGACATCCGGCTGATGGTACCGTACGTTCATCATGGTACTGAGATCCCACGAAGCCAGGAGCACACCATGGCCACTCCCGTTCCGATCGTCCGAGCGAGCGGCGAAGGCGACAAGCAGGCCTTCCTCGGCGGAGGCCTCCACACCTGGAAGCTCATGACCGAAGACACCGACGGGTCGTTCTTCCTGTTCGAGGATGTCATGTCGCAGGGCAAGACCACGCCGCTGCACCGCCACGCCGACGCCGACGAGACCACGTACGTCCTCGACGGCGAGATCGTCGTCAACGTCGACGGACAGGAGAGCCACCTGGGAGCAGGTGCAGTGTCGTTCGTGCCGCGCGGCATCGCGCACGCGTTCCTCGTGGTGTCCAACGAGGCGCGGCTCTTGACATTCCAGAGCCCGGGGAGCGGCCAAGCCTTCTACCGCGGCGCGAGCGAGCCCACGACGGGCGACCGCTCCGACGTCGTCGACATCGCGCGCCTCCAGGCGTCCGCGCAGGAGAATGGCGGCGTCGAACTCCTCGGCCCGCCCCCGTTCGCCTCGCTCTAGGCACCCGGGACCGGATCCGCACCCATCCAGCTCGGTCCGCCGACGCCGAACGCGGGCAGGCAGGTCGCCAACGCGACGATCGTCGTCCGCCATGCGGCATCGGTCGTCGCGTGGTCGACCCAGATCTCGGTCATCACGTTGAGCTCGGAGCGCGCCGTGATCGTCGCCAGCTCGACCCCCGCGTCGGTGTGCACCTCGAAGCGTCGCTCGCCACGCGCCCTCCGCTCGATCAGCACGCCGTCCCCGACGGTCACCGTCTGTATCCCGATGCGGAGCCGGGACCAGATCGATCGTGCCCGGGCACGCGCGATCGCGAGCAGCGCGCCGTCGTCACCCACCAACTCGTGCTGTGCTCGACACCGCGTGCCCATGGGCGTGATCATCCATGGCAGGTACGGCCGTCGAAGCAGGGTGAGGACGGGCCGGCCGTCGGCATCGAGGATGGTCGTGGTCGTCACGACGTGTCCGTCGGTGCGATCACGACGCGCCGGCGTCGAGGCTCGAAACGTCCCGAGCGTCTCCCCGTCCGGCGTCCGGTACTCGCCGTGATCGAAGGCGTTCGGGATCACGGGTGCAGTGCCGACGACCGCCAAGGCCGGCGCCGCCAACAGTGCCCACGCTCCTGCTGCGCTCGCGCTCACACGCTCAGCCGGCGAGCCACGCGACCGCGTCGGCGCGTTCGGCGAGCGTGAAGTGCTTCACCTTGCCCGGCGTCATCCAGCCGAACATCGACGTCATGTGCCGCATCCACTCGACGTCGGTCACGAGCGCGATGCGCTTCCACGCGCCGAGGTGCTCGACACCCATCGTGAGGTCCTGCCAGAGGGCTCCACCGGTGAGCCCGTCGAAGTCGGTGATCACGATGAGGCACCGCACATCCCCCTGCGCAGCGGCTCGTTCGATGGCCGGGAGGAGCACATCCCGGTAGTCCTCCGCTTGGAGCTTGCCCGAGGCCTCGAAGCCGATCACGCCAGCGGGCAGGTCGGTCAATTCCTTCATCATGCGATCGACGATATCGAAGCTCCGTGAGCCGGAGTACCGTGCGCGCATGAGCGACTTCGAGGTTCCCACCGACATCACGTTCAACCGCGGGCCGATCGCCGACCCCGAGGAGTTCGCGCGGGACGCCGACGCGGCGTCGTGGCTCTTCCTGTGCGGCGAGGAGTTCGCGGCGATGGACGGCGGCATGTCGTACGCACAGGTCGAGTCGGCCGTCCCGAGATCGGAGAACATCGTGTCGGATCCCCCGCGCGTGTTCGATCTCGATCTCGTCCGTCAGAACCTGGCTGCCGTCGACCGTCTCCCCCGCCCGACGCTCGTCACGTGCCGCGCCGGGCCGCGTTCGTCGGCCGTGGTGTACCTCTACGCGGGCTTGCAGGCGGGCGCGTCCGCCGACGACGTGCTGGCGCGCGCCGATGCCGACGGCGCGCCGTTCGCCGGGTCCGAGGAGCTCCGCGCACTCGTCACCGAAGGACTCGAGACACTGTCGCGGGAGCCCTGACGGCGACGGCGATCGCGATTGACGACAGCTCCCCGATGGCCTGGCTCAACGCTCCTGTGCGTTACGCAGTCGGCTCAGGTGTGGGGAGTGGCTCGACGCCGATGGCGCGGAGATTGTCGGGCGAGTACCCGGCGTCGTCGCCGTAGTAGCCGAAGAGATGCTCGATCGTCGCGACGACCTTGGGTTCGAGTGCGCCCCACGCCTCCGCGGACGCGCTGACCGAGGCAGAGCTCGAGTACACCGTGACCGAGTCGGCGCCGAGGTCGAACAGCCGACGCGCGAGCACGTCGGGGGCGCGACCACGCTTCACGTCTTCCACCGACGCGTACCGCTCGATGGCCATGCCCGTGATCGAGCGGTTGAAGCTGAAGATGCGCACCGACGGTGACACGCCCTCGGTCACCGACACCGTGATGTGCTGGCCCATGGGTGCAGAAGCTACCGGGTCATGCGTCGCGGCCGAGGATTGCGAGCACCTTCGTCTGCAGCGGGGCGTCGTCAGGAACCGCCTTCATCGTGCCGAACGCGCCGCTCGGCGCAAGCTGGTCGATCTGGGGCTCGGCGACGGCCCACACGGCCTCGACCAGCTCGGGCTCGAGGGTCGTGTCCTGACCCGTCGACTTGGCGATGTCCCAACCGTGGATCACCACGTCGATGAGTCGATGGCCGCAGTACACGGAGCCGGGAACCGGACCGTACGATACCGCGCACGGTCGCTCCATCGCGTCGGGCTCGCGGAAGATCGCGGCGGCCACGAGCGCGGAGTCGTCGTACGCGCGCGTCGGATCGGTGCCGAGCACGTCGGCGTCGAGCGCGGTGCCGACCTCCTCGATCGTCTTGCCACCGGCGAGCTCGTACGCCCAGTAGTTGCCCGTGACGACGTGGTTCACGAGCTCACGCACCGTCCACTCGTCGCACACGGAGATGGTCGCCCACTGGTCGTCCGCGACGCCGGCGACGTAGCGATGGGTCGCGTCGAGTGCCCGTGCGTGAACTTCCGGAAGGTCGACGTCCATGGCATACCTCCGTTGACGCGAGGCCTATGACACGCAACCGACGCTAGACGAACAAGCGCCCCGGCGCCGGTGGTACACCGCGCCAGCAGAGGTGCTCCATGAAGATCCAGGAGCGCCGGTGGATCGCACTCGGGCCGTAGCCCGCGAGCGCAGCCTTGTGCGCCGGCGCGGGATAGCCGACGTTCGACTCGAAGTCGTACATCGGATAGTGCTCGGCGGCGTCGGCCATCATGTGGTCGCGGGTCACCTTCGCCACGCACGACGCCGCAGCGACCGCGAGGCACGACGCGTCACCCTTGATCACCGTGGTGACGCGGTCGGGCATGCGGAGGTAGTCGTGGTTGCCGTCGAGCACGATGCGGTCGGGCACCACGCCCTGGGCTTCGAGCTCGGCCAACGCGCGGAGCGCGGCGGTGCGAAGTGCCGCGGTCATGCCGAGCTCGTCGCACTCCTCGTGCGAGGCGTGGCCGATGCCCACGGCCGCAGCCCACCCGCGCACCGCGACCGCTGCTCGTTCGCGCTCCGAACGGGTGAGCTGCTTCGAATCGCGCACGTTGCGCACGTGCTCCGGCGCGGGGACCACCGCACCGACCGTGACCGGGCCTGCCCACGCGCCACGCCCGACCTCGTCGATCCCGCAGACCACGCGGTCACCGGCCGCCCAGAGCTTCCGCTCGAGCCGCAGCGTCGGGGAGCGTCTGGTGGACGGGGACGACTTGGCGCTCACGACGGCGAACCTACCAAGCCCACCCGCGGGCGACCGTCACCCGAAGATGGCCCGGCGCACCTCGTCGAGCTCCTCGAACGGGATGCACGGCACGCCGTACACCGCGCACCACTGCGCCAGCGCGCCCTTGGCGAACACGGTGTCGGCCAGGAGCGCCGCCTTGCGGTCGCTGGCGCCGTCACCCACCAGCACGGTGGCCTTGCCCTCGTGGCGTGCGTCCTTGATCGGCGCCTGCTTGCAAACACCGCACGACGAGCACGGACAGCACCGGTCCTCGTGGGGGAACTGCAGCTCGCCGGTCGCGAAGTCGACCGCATTCGTGAGCACGCGGAGGCTGAGCGGTGCGCACACGTCGTGCACGTAGAAGCCGAAGCCGTCGGAGACCACGGTGACCTCGGCGCCTGCGCCGCGCAGCGCGTCGACGAGCGGCTCGAAACCCGGGTCGACGCCGACCTCGGCCGCCACGGCACGCAGCTCGGTTTCGGTGCCCGACACGAGCGCCCACTGATCCATCAGCAATTCGCGGCTCTCGATCTCGCCTCGCTCGTACTGCTCGTGCAACGCCCACCACTCGTCGTGCGGCGCCGCGTGCTCGAGCAGGTGCATGCCGACGTCGGCCGTGGTGATCGTGCCGTCGAAATCGAGGAACACCGCCGTGCGCGCGAGGTCGAGACCGAGGCGCGGCATGTGGCGATGGTACGTGTCACCCCTCGGTGGGCCGTGTGTTTGACTGAGCGCCGGCACAGGTCGTTCACCGTTCGAGGGGGATCGCAATGCGGGTTCTGGTGCTCGGAGCAGGCTTCGGAGGCCTGGAGCTCACCACGCGGCTGTCCGAGGCGCTCGGCGCCGACGGCGACGTCGTGCTGATCGACCAGGCCGACGGGTTCGTGTTCGGCTTCTCGAAGCTCGATGTGATGTTCGGTCGCACGACCGCCGCGGCGGTGACCCACTCCTACGCCGACGTGGTGAAGCCGGGCGTGCAGTTCGTGCAGACCACGGTGCGCGCCATCGATCCGGTCGCCAAGCGCGTCGAGACCGACGCCGGCGCGTTCGAGGCCGATGTCCTCGTTGTCGCGCTCGGCGCCGACCTCGATCCGGCCGCCACGCCAGGCCTCGTCGAAGTCGGCCACGAGTTCTACACGGTTGCCGGCGCCTTCGCGTTGCGCGATGTGCTCGCCGGCTTCCCCGGCGGGCGCGTGGTCGTCGGGGTGTGCTCGACGCCGTTCAAGTGCCCGCCCGCGCCCAGCGAGACCGCGCTGCTCGTCGACGATCACCTCCGCACGCTCGGCCGGCGCGACACCTCCGAGGTGTCGCTCGTCATGCCCCTGGGCACGCCGATCCCCCCGTCGCCGGCTGCGTCGAACGCGTTGTTGGCTGCGTTCGAGGAACGCGGGATCGCCTGGCACCCCGAGCGGCTCGTGCGTGGCCTCGACCCGGAGCGCAAGGTCGCGCTCCTCGGTGACGGCAGCGAGCTGCCGTTCGACCTCTTCCTCGGCGTGCCGGTGCACCGTGTCCCCGACGTCGTGGAGGCCTCGGGGATGTGCGTCGACGGGTGGATCCCGGTGGATCCCCTCACGCTCGAGACGTCGTTCCCCGACGTCTACGCGGTCGGCGACGTCACCAGCGTCGGCACACCGAAAGCCGGCGTGTTCGCCGAGGGTCAGGCGGTCGTCGTCGCCGATGCGATCATCGCCCGGCAACGCGGCGAGGACGCGGCGACGTACGAGGGTCGCGGCATCTGCTACATCGAATTCGGAAACGACCAGGTCGCGCAGGTGAATGCGGTGTTCCTCAGCGGCGAACCGCCCATCGGCATCTACGACGAGCCGTCACTCGGTCTCGCCGCCGACAAGGCCGCATTCGGCGCCGATCGCATCCAGCGCTGGTTCGGCCGCACGTGGGCCAACCACTGACCGCTGCTGCACTCGACGGACGGCTCCTGTCGCACCCCTGCCCGGTCAACCCTCGCCGTAGCCTGCAGCCCTGTGAGCGCAACGCCTCCGGCGCCGACCAACGTCTCCATCGTCCCGCACACGCACTGGGATCGGGAGTGGTACGCCCCGTTCCAGACCTACCGCGTGCAGCTGGTCCACCTCGTCGACGGATTGCTCGACCTCATGGAGGGCGACGCGTCGTACACCCGGTTCCTGCTCGACGGGCAGACCGCGGTGGTCGACGACTACCTCGAGGTGAGGCCCGAGGCTGCCGATCGCCTCGCGGAGCTCGTGACGGACGGGCGCTTGCAGGTGGGCCCGTGGATGGTGCTCATGGACGAGTTCATGATCTCCGGTGAGACGATCGTGCGCGACCTCCAACTGGGGATCTCGCGCACCCGCACGCTCGGTGGCGACGCCACCGTCGGCTACCTCCCCGACATGTTCGGTCACGTCGCGCAGATGCCACAGCTCCTCCAACTCGCCGGCATCGACCACGCAGTCGTGTGGCGCGGCGTGCCCGCCGAGATCGATCGCACCGCATTCTGGTGGGATGCGCCCGACGGCTCGCGCGTGCGCGCCGAGTATCTCTACGGCTCCTATTCGAACGGGCGCGATCTCCCGCGCGATCCGAGCCTGCTCGTCGCGCGCGCGCGCGGCTACGTGGCCGAGCTGGGCGATGCCGCGCTCCCCGGCGGCGGACTGCTGCTCATGAACGGGTCGGATCACCTCGTCCCCCAGAAGCACCTCGGCGCGCTCGTCGCAGCCGCCAACGACGCGCAGACGGATTTCCGGTTCGCGATCACGTCGCTGGCCGAGCACGTGGCACGGCAACCGGTCGACGGTCTGCAGACCTGGCGCGGCGAGCTTCGCTCCGGCGCACGCGCCAACGTGCTCATGGGCGTGGCGTCCAACCGCGTCGACGTGCATCAAGCAGCCGCCGCGGCCGAACGCGCGCTCGAACGCAGGGCCGAGCCGCTGAGCGCCCTGTTCGTCGATGCCGACCAGTACCCGCACCGGCTCCTGGCCCTCGCGTGGCGCAACCTCGTGTTGAACAGCGCGCACGACTCGTCGTGCGCGTGCAGCGCCGACGAGGTCGTCGAAGCGGTGCGCGTGCGCTACCAGGAGGCGCGCCACATCGGCGAGGCGCTCAGCAACGTTGCGCTCACCGGACTCGCCGCGCAGGTGGTCGCGCCGGAGTCGTCGACGATCGTCGTCAACACGACCGCGAGGCCGCGCGCGGGCGCGATCACCTTCACCGTGCCCGGGCGCGGTCCACTCCACCTCCAGGCCGTCGATGACGGATCGGTGCACGCGGCACAGGTCGTCGGCGAACGCGGCGGCCACGGGCTCGACACGATCGTCACCGGCCAGAAGGTCCGTTGGGTCCTCGAGATGATGCGCGGGCCCGAACTGGCGGGGGCACGGATCACACGCGTCGACCGTCAACGCCGCGCCGACGGCGTCGAGGAGTTCACCTTCCACGACGCAGGGCCCGGTGACCCCGAGCTCGATCTCGAGACCACGCGCGACGAGCTCCTCGCACTCGGCGAAGCCGGCGCGACGATCGCCATCCACCAGCTGCGCGCGCCCGTGCGCGACGTGGTCGCAGTGGTGCCCGACATCCCCGGCTTCGGCTGGCGCACGTTCATCCCCGTCGATGGGACACCGGTCGACGGCGAGCCGCCCGCGACCAAATTGCGTCGCACCGCGTTGAATACCAACGCTCAGCGACGCAGTTTCGTGTTCGGGGACGGGCGGGTGCTCGAGAACGAGCAGGTCCGGGTGGAGGTCGACGCGGGCGACGGCACGCTCACCATCGAGACGGACGGCATGCGGATCACCGGAGCCAATCGCTACGTCGACGGCGGCGACGGCGGCGACACGTACAACTACAGCCCGCCTGCGGTCGACCGTCTGGTCGACCGGCCCGACACCGTCACGATCGACACGCTCGAAACGGGTCCGGTTCGGGCGCGCCTGCTCGTCACGTCCACCTACCGCTGGCCCACCCACGCGATCGGTGACGAACACGCGTGCAGCGCGCGCAGCGACGACGTCGCCGACAGCACCGTCCGCACCACGCTCGAGCTGCGGGCGGGCGAGCAGTTCCTCCGGGTGCAGGTCGCCGTCGACCACCGCACGCGCGATCACCGGCTGCGCGCCCACTTCCCACTCCCGACGACCGTCACCGCATCACACGCCGAGTGTGCGTTCGCCGTCGTCGAGCGGGGCCTCACCGCCGAAGGTGGCCCGCACGAGTTCGGACTCCCGACGTTCGTCTCGCGCCGCTTCGTCGACGCCGGCGGTCTCGCGCTCCTCCACGACGGACTGCTCGAGTACGAGGTCGTCGACGACGGCCGCGAGCTCGCGCTCACGCTGTTGCGGGCCACCGGCTACCTCTCCCGCTCCGAGCCCTCACTGCGGCCCAACCCCGCCGGGCCGCTCGACGCCCTCGAAGGCCCACAGCTCCAGACGCCGCTCACCCTCGAATTCGCCGTCTGCCTCCACCGCGGCGACTGGCACGACGCGGGCATCGCCGATGCGGCCGACGACTTCCTCGTACCGCTCGAGCGGGTGCGGGGCGGCGGTTGGCCCGGCGCGTCGCGCCCTGCGACCGGCGCTGCACTGGCCATCGACGGCGCTCGGCCGTCGGCGATCACGCGCGATGACGACGGCGCGCTGGTGATCCGGCTCGTGAACCTCTCGTCCGACGACGCCACCGCCCGCGTCGACGGCACCGGTCAAGTGGTGAACCTCGTCGGCGAGCCTTTGCGGCCGTTCGCCGACAGCGTCGCACTGCGGCCGTGGGAGATCGTCACCCTGCGGGTCGATTGACCCCTACGTGCAAGCCCCGCCCCGTGAGACCCTCCTCCCGGGCGTAGCGCAACCCGGTGCGCTCCACCGCGGCGCGGTACTGCTGGGCGGTGAACAGACCGAGACGGTGTGCTTCGACCACGTGCTCGACGCCGTCGAGCGTCCCGATGAGGTAGTGCATGTCGATCGTGCTCACCTCGCCGTCGCGTCCGCTGATCATCACCCGCGCCACCGCCGCGGTGTCGGTGACGTTGCTGTGAGCCGACGCCTGCCCGACGACCCAGTCATCCGGGCCGATCCATCCTTCCACCAACAACACCCCGCCAGGCGCGAGGTGCGCGGCCATGTTGGCCATCGCGATGCCGAGATCATCCTCGTTCGTCATGTAGCCGACCGCGCTGAACAAGCACGTCACGACGTCGAAGCGCTCGGCCAACGCGAACGTGCGCATGTCGCCCTGGTGGAACTCGATCGCCGGGAACGCGGCGCGGGCTTCATCGAGCATCGGCGCGCTCGCGTCGACGCCCACCACGCGTGCGTAGTGCGTGGCGAGGTGCGAGAGATG